>CAXVWQ010000159.1:0-10077 GCA_964263755.1 Roseomonas sp.
GGCGCCGGCGTCCAACTACCCCAACGGCCTGTCCTTCGAGGGCGGCACGCTCGGCATCAACTGGCGCCCCTACGCCAACACCGGCGACCTGCGCGACCGCACCCAGGCCATCACGAGGCTTCTCGAGCGGAACCTCTGAGGCGCCCGTCAACCCGGGGAAAGCCGGTCGGGGAAAGCCGGTCGGGGAAAGCCGGTCGGGGAACGCCAGCCCAGGAACGCCGGGGCGCGGCCGGTCCGCACGACGATCCCGGGTGCGACCCCGGATGGCGCCGCCGGTGGGCCGATCCCGCGGCGCCCGCGCCGCACGCCGCCTTGCTCCGCCGCCCGGCGCCGCCTACCTCCCGCGCCGACGCCTTCCGGGCCGGGCCCGTCCCGGCCCCCATCATCCGGATCACCCCATGAGCCAGCAGACCAGCGAACCCGACGCGTCCCAGGTGGACGCGACGCCAGACCGTGACCCCACGGGCGCGAACGCGCGGGGCGAGCCCCCCGCGCCCGGCACCACCCCCGGCACCTCCGAGGCCGAGACCCCTTCGCCCCATCAGCCCCCGAACGCCGAGGCCGCCGCGGCGGCGCTGGCGGACGAGCTGAACGCCATGCGCGACAAGTGGCTCCGCGCCGAGGCGGACATGCAGAACCTGCGGACCCGGCACCGCAAGGAGATGGACGACGCCCGGCAATACGGCCTGACGAAGTTCGCCCGGGACGTGGCGGAGGCCGCCGACAACCTGCGCCGCGGCCTCGACGCCCTGCCGGCCGCTGCGGCCGACGAGGACCCGGTGGTCGGCAAGCTGCGCGGCGGGTTCGAGGGGGTGGAGCGCGCCTTCCTCGGCATCCTCGAACGCAATGGCGTGACCCGGACCGACCCGACCGGCCTCCCCTTCGACCCCGAGAAGCACCAGGCGATGGCGGAGCAGCCGGCGCCGGCGGGGACGGAGCCGGGGACGGTGATCGCCGCCTGGACGCCCGCCTGGACGCTCAACGGGCGCCTCCTGAGGCCCGCGATGGTCGTCGTGGCGGGCAAGCCCACCGCTTGAGCAATGGGCGCCTGAACCACTTGTTGAGGGGGTCTCCCCTCAATACATGCGGGGCCGCGGGTTCTACCCCCCGCATCCCCATCCGATTTGAACATGGGGCCTCCCCCCACCGGTGCCCCACAGGGGCCGGAACCGGAGGCCGCCGCGAAGGAGAGACCCACGGATGAGCAAGGTCATCGGCATAGACCTCGGCACCACCAATTCCTGCGTCGCCATCACCGAAGGCGGCGAGACGAAGGTCATCGAGAACGCGGAGGGCGCGCGCACCACGCCCTCCATGGTCGCCTTCGCCAAGAACGGCGAACGCCTCGTCGGGCAATCCGCCAAGCGCCAGGCGGTCACCAACCCGTCCGACACGCTCTACGCGGTGAAGCGCCTCATCGGGCGGCGGTTCGACGACCCGATGGTCCAGAAGGACCTGAAGCTCGTTCCCTACAAGATCGTGCGCGCCGACAACGGCGACGCCTGGGTCGAGGCGGGCGGGCAGAAGAACGCGCCGCAGCAGATCGCGGCCTACGTCCTCGGCAAGATGAAGGAGACGGCGGAGGCCTATCTCGGCGAGACGGTCACCCAGGCCGTCGTCACCGTCCCCGCCTACTTCAACGACGCCCAGCGGCAGGCGACGAAGGAGGCGGGCCGCATCGCCGGCCTCGACGTGCTGCGCATCATCAACGAGCCGACGGCGGCGGCGCTCGCCTACGGCATGGACAAGAAGAACGGCGGCACCATCGCGGTCTACGACCTCGGCGGCGGCACCTTCGACGTGTCGGTGCTGGAGATCGGCGACGGCGTGTTCGAGGTGAAGTCCACGAACGGCGACACCTTCCTCGGCGGCGAGGACTTCGACCAGCGGGTGATCGACTACCTCGCGGACGAGTTCCGGCGGGAGAACGGCATCGACCTGCGCGGCGACAAGCTCGCGCTCCAGCGGCTGAAGGAGGCGGCGGAGAAGGCGAAGATCGAGCTGTCGTCCTCGAAGCAGACCGAGATCAACCTGCCCTTCATCACGGCCGACGCGTCGGGGCCGAAGCACCTCGTCCTCACGCTCTCCCGCGCGAAGCTGGAGTCCCTCGTGGACGACCTGATCCAGCGCACGCTGGAGCCGTGCAAGAATGCGCTGAAGGACGCCGGCCTTGCCGCGGGCGAGATCGACGAGGTCATCCTCGTCGGCGGCATGACGCGCATGCCGAAGGTCATCGAGGCCGTGAAGGGCTTCTTCGGCCGCGAGCCCGCGCGCAACGTGAACCCGGACGAGGTCGTCGCCATCGGCGCCGCGATCCAGGGCGCGGTGCTGAAGGGCGAGGTGAAGGACGTCCTGCTGCTGGACGTCACGCCGCTCTCCCTCGGCATCGAGACGCTCGGCGGGGTGTTCACCCGGCTGATCGACCGCAACACGACGATCCCGACCCGCAAGTCCCAGACCTTCTCGACGGCCGACGACAACCAGACGGCGGTCACGATCAAGGTCTTCCAGGGCGAGCGGGAGATGGCGGCCGACAACAAGCTGCTGGGCAACTTCGACCTCACGGGCATCCCCGGGGCGCCGCGCGGCGTGCCGCAGATCGAGGTGACGTTCGACATCGATGCCAACGGCATCGTGTCGTGCCAGGCGAAGGACAAGGCGACGGGCAAGGAGCAGCAGATCAAGATCCAGGCCCGCTCCGGCCTGTCCGAGACCGACATCGAGCGGATGGTGAAGGAGGCCGAGGCGAACGCCGAGGCCGACAAGGCCCGCCGCGCGAGCGTCGAGGCCCGCAACGGCCTGGAGGCGTCGGTCCACGCGACGGAGAAGACCCTGACGGAGGCCGCCGGCAAGATCGGCGACGCCGACAAGGGGGAGGTCGAGGGCGCGATCGCCAACGCGCGCTCCGCGCTCGATGGCAGCGACGTCGAGGCGATCAAGTCCGCCACGGAGCGTCTGCAGGCCGCGGCCATGAAGATGGGCGAGGCCCTCTACAAGGCCCAGGCCGAGGCGGCGCAGCCCGCCGCCGACGCCACGGCCGGTGCGGGCGCGGCGGGCGCCGGCCCCGGCGGCAAGGTCGTGGACGCCGAGTTCGAGGACCTGAACAAGCCCGGTTCTTCCGGTCCCTCCGGTGGCCCCACCGGCCCGTCGCGTCAGGGCTGAGGGAGCACGCAACGGACATGCCCGGCACCGCATCCGCGGGGCCGGGCATTCCCGCGTGAACGAGGCACAGCATGGCCAAACGTGATTTCTACGAGATCCTCGGCGTCCCGAAGGATGCCGACGAGGACGCCCTGAAGAAGGCGTTCCGCAAGGCCGCCATGCAGCACCACCCCGACCGCAACCCGGGGGACAAGGCGGCCGAGACGAAGTTCAAGGAGGTCAACGAGGCCTACGACGTCCTGAAGGACGGCGAGAAGCGCGCGGCCTACGACCGCTTCGGCCACGCGGCCTTCGAGGGCGGCGGGGGCGGCGGCGGCCCGTCCGGCTTCGGCGGCTTCTCCGCCGGCGGCGCGGGCTCGCCCTTCGAGGACATCTTCGAGCAGATGTTCGGCGACATCGGCGCCCGCCGCGGCCGGGCCCAGGCGCAGCAGGGCCGCGGCGCCGACCTGCGGACCGAGGTGACGATCAACCTCGACGAGGCCTTCAACGGCACCAAGACCTCGCTGCGCGTCCCCACCGCCGTGTCCTGCGAGGCCTGCGACGGCAACGGCGCCGAGGGCGGCAAGGCCAACACCGAGACCTGCACGACCTGCAAGGGCGCGGGCAAGGTGCGGGCGCAGCAGGGCTTCTTCCTCGTCGAGCGCACTTGCCCGACCTGCTCCGGCTCCGGCCGCATCGTGAAGAACCCCTGCAAGGTGTGCGGGGGCGCCGGCCGGGTGCAGCGTGACCGCAACCTGCAGGTGACGATCCCCGCCGGGGTGGAGGACGGCACGCGCATCCGCCTCTCCGGCGAAGGCGAGGCGGGGCTGCGCGGCGCGCCGTCCGGCGACCTTTACGTCGATGTCGGCGTGCGCCCGCATCCGCTGTTCATCCGCGACGGCAACAACATCTTCGTCAAGGTGCCGCTGCGGATGACCCAGGCCGCGCTCGGCGGCAACGTGGACGTGCCGTCCATCGACGGTGGCCGCGCCCGCGTGACGATCCCCGCGGGCACCCAGGCCGGCGACCAGTTCCGCCTGCGCGGCAAGGGGTTCTCCGTGCTGCGGAGCGCGGCGCGCGGCGACATGTACGTGCAGGTGTCGGTGGAAACCCCGCAGGCCCTCACGCCGAAGCAGCGCGACCTGCTGGAGCAGTTCGAGGCCGAGGCCGCGAAGGACACCCGCACCTCTCCGGAGAGCGAGGGCTTCTTCTCGAAGGTGCGGGAGTTCTGGGACGGGCTGGGGCGGTAGGCCCGCGGTGATCCCCGCGGGCTACCTGCTGAAGACGGTCGCGGCGGCCCTTCCCGGCTTCCCCGCGACGGTGCGGGACGTGCATTCCGTGAGCCCGCACGTCTCGCCCGACTTCACGGACTACATCCCCCTTTGGCGCCACAACGGCTGGTGGCTGTTCGACGAGCCGGAGGTGCCGTGGGCGATCGCGCGGGAGGCGGGTCTCGATCTCGCGGCCCTCGCCCTCTTCTACTACGAGTACGTCCCGGAGGAGTACGACGAGGCCTCCGGGACGTGGCGCCCGTTCGCGCCGGAACCGAGCATCCCGGTCGCGGTGGTGCCGCCCGCGCGGACGCGGCTGAGCGGCTACGACGTCGTCACCTTCGAGTGCCGGAACGCGCCCGAGTGCTCGCCCCTCTCGTGCAACGGCCTCGCGGCGGAACTGCCGGTGAACGCCCACTGCCTCCTCGACAGCCCGGAGGCGGCGCGCGCGGCGCTGGCGGCCGGCGCCTTCACCAACACGGAACCCGGCCCGTTCCGCATCGTCGCGGTCCACCGGCCAGGGTAGCCGTCACGCCGCCCGGGCAGTTCCTGCACCACGCCCTGCCGCGCGCGCGAGCCTTCCTCGACAGGTTCCCGCCGCCTCAGTAGTGCGCGTGCCCCCAGAAGGTCGGTGGCAGCGCGAAGGCCGCCTCCGTGCCGGTGCGCCGGATCGCCGCCTCCGCCTCCCGCTGCACGTCGAGGAGGAGGGCGCGCCAGTCCAGCGTCAGCACCTGCCCGCCCTCCAGCACCAGCCGCCCGTCCACGATCACCTCCGAGACGTCGGAGCCCTGGGCGAAGCAGGTGACGCGATGCACCGGCATCTGCAACGGCATGATGTGCGGCTTGAACAGGTCCACGGTGATCACGTCGGCCTTCTTCCCGACCTCCAGCGAGCCGATCTCGTGGTCCAGGTGCAGCGCCTTCGCGGCGTCGATCGTGCACATCTCCAGCACCTTGCCCGGCGGCAGCACGCGTTCGTCGCGGAGGTGGCGGCGGTGGTAGTGCATGCACTGCCACATGTTGCGGAACTGGTCGGCGGAACGGTCGGGGGCGGTGGCGTCGGTGGACAGCGCCACGAGCACGCCCATGTCGATCAGCTCCGGCGCCGGGCAGCGGCCGCGGATGGAGTAGTTGGCCGACGGGTTGTGCGCGACGCGGGTGCCGGTGTCGGCCAGCAGCCGCATCTCCTCCTCCGTGATGTCGACGCAGTGGGACAGCCAGGCGTCGTCGCCGAGCGCGCCGGTCTCGGCCTGGAGACGGGCGACGGAATCCTTGCGGTGCCCGTCCTGGTGCCACATCACGCCGAGGCGGCGGGACATGTCGCGCATGATCCGGGTCTGCCGGAACAGTTCCGGCGCGTCCTCCGGCGGCGACATGGAATGCTGCACGGGGGAGAGGAGGGCGATGCGGGTGCGCCCGTCCACCGCGCCGTGCCACTTCTCCACCGCCGCCTCGCAGTTCTCCGCGAAGACCTCGAAGGGGACGGAGACGCGGCGTTCCGTCTCGCCCTCCCACACCGACCATTCCGCGGGAAAGGGCGGGCGCGGGTGGCCGGCGACGACGATCTCCTTCACCCCGACCTCCCGCACCGCCTCGCAATGCGTGTCGAGGAAGGCGGGGTCGTCGAGCCGCATCGCGGAATCGCCGCCGCCCATGAGGACGGCGGCGGTGGTGGTGCCGAAGCGCAGGCGCTCCGTCGCGGCCATCGCCGCCTCCACGCGCCAGAAGTCCACGCCGGAGCCCTTCGTGTAGATCTCCCCGACCGTCCTGAACCACAGCTTCGGGTCGCCGCTGCCGGCGGTGCGGGTCATGGCGTGGCCGGCGTGGGTGTGGCCGTCGATCAGGCCGGGCAGCACGGCCTTGTAGTGGGCGTTGATGCGCTTGCGCGGGTGGGGGTGCGCCGCCGCGACCTCCGCGTGCGGCCCGACCGCCGCGATGCGGCCGCCGACGATGGCGACGGCGCCGTCCTCCATCACCCGGCGCGCCGGGTCCATCGTGATGATCGTGCCGTGCTCGATGAGGATGTCGGTCATCATGGGTCTCCGGTCAGGCGTCGAGCCAGCGCAGCGAGCGCGGCGGTGGCAGGTCGGGGTTGGCGGCGAGCATCCGTTCCCACACCGCCCGCGTCACCCGCTGCGCCTCCGCCATGAGGGCGGGTTCATCGGTCGTCAGCATCACCCCGTCGCGCAGCACGAACTCGCCATCCACCATCACGGATTCCACGATGCCGGGGTGGCCGTAATGGACGAGGTTGCCGACGATGTTCGTCAGCGGCCGCATCGCCGGCGTGTTGAGGTTGATGATCGCGAGATCGGCCTTCTTCCCCGCCTCCACCGTCCCGAGGTCGTCGAGCCGGCCGATGGCCCGCGCCCCGTCGCGGTTCACCGCGTCGAAGATCGCCTCGGGCTGCGGCTCCACGCCCTGGGTGCCCTCGGCGCCGCGGTGGACGATGAGGCCGATCTTCATGGCGTGGAACATGTCCTCCGTCATGTTGTCGGTGCCGAAGCAGATGTTGATGCCGGCGCGGCGGATGGCCTTCGCCAGCACGGGATGCGGGCCGCGGCGGGACCCGTTGGCGGGGCAGTGCACCATCCCGATGCCGTGGCCGCCCAGAAGCTCGATGTCGGCCTCCGTCAGGTAGGTCCAGTGGGCCGCCACCACGTCGGCACCGGCCCAGCCGTGACGGACGAGGTATTCGGCGGGCGTGCAGCCGTACTTGTCCCGGATCACCCGGATCTCCTCGACGGACTGCGCGAGGTGGATCGTGCGGGGCATGTCGTATTCGCGCGCCAGGTCGGTCAGGCGTTCGAGGTAGGGCGGCGTGCAGTTGTCCGTGGCATGCGCGGCGATCTGGATGCGTAGGCGGTCGCCGTGCGTTCCGTGGAAGCGCTCGATGCCGGCGATCGTCCGCTCGATGAACCCGTCGCCGAAGGCCGGGTCGGCGCTCCAGTCGCCGTGGCGGATGCGCAGCGTGTTCACGTCCGCGCAGTTCTCGCTCAGCAGCAGCCGCACGCCCATGCCGGCCATCGCGCCGGCGTAGTCGGGGACGTGGCGGAACGGGTCCACGAAGGTGGTGCAGCCGGAGCGGATGCCCTCGGCGATCCCGAGCATCGCCATGACCGACCGCTCGTGCGGCGTCATGGTGTAGGAGACGGGGGACATGTAGCCGTACACCGCGTTGCCGGCCCAGTCCTCCACCGTGGCGCGCAGCACCGTCAGGATGGTGTGGGTGTGGGAGTTGACGAACCCCGGCAGCACCGCCCTGCCGCGCCCCGGCATCCGCGGCAGGTCGGGGTGCGCCGCCTCCAGCGCCGAGGTCTCCCCCACCGCCAGGATGCGGTCGCCGCGGATCGCCACCGCGCCGTGGTCAAGGATCGTGCGATCCGCGTCCTGCGTGACCACGACCGCATCGGTGATGAGCAGGTCCATGCGGGGCGGGTCTCCGGGGCGGCGATGCGCGCTTGCGCGGGCGGGGCGCGGGCCCGCATCCTGGCGGGGGCGTCAGATGATCGAAGAGGGGTTCGCCGTCATGCGCAAGGGTCTCGCCGTCGCGGCGCTCGTCGTCGGGCTGCCGCTCGCGGCCGGCGCGCAGTCGCTCAACGTCGCGGTCGGCGGCGCCTTCACCTCGATGGACCCGCACTACCACACGCTCACGCCAAACAACGCGATGAACAAGCACGTCTTCGACCGGCTGGTGAGCACCGACGAGAACTTCCGCCTCCACCCCGGCCTCGCGGAATCCTGGGCCCCCGCGGGCGACACCGCCTGGGACGTCCGCCTGCGCCGCGACGCCACCTTCCACGACGGCACGCCCTTCACCGCCGAGGACGTGGTGGCGAGCTTTGCCCGCGTCCCGACCGTGCGGAACTCCCCCGGCTCCTTCATCCAGTATACCCGCCCGGTGCAGCGGGTGGAGGTGGTGGACCCCCACACCATCCGCCTGCACAACGCCGCGCCGACCCCGCTGATGCCGAACCTCATGAGCGGCCTCGCGATGATCCGCCGGGGCGACGCGGCGGCGGAGACGAGCGACTTCAACGCCGGCCGCGCCGCCGTCGGCACCGGCCCCTACCGCCTCGTCTCCTACACGCCCGGCGACCGCGTGGTCTTCGCCCGCAACCCCGCCTGGTGGGGCCCGCGCCAGCCGTGGGAGCGCGTGACCTACCGCATCATGGCGAACGATTCCGCCCGCATCGCCGCGCTGCGCGCCGGCGACGTGGACGTGATCGACGCCGTGCCGACCCGCGACGTGGAGACGATCCAGGCCGACCCGCGCCTCACCGTCTCCTCCCGCCCGGCGCTGCGCAACATCTACCTCTACGTGGACCAGGGGCGGGACGAGACGCCCGGCGTCACCGGCCCGAACGGCGAACGCCTCGCGCGCAACCCGCTGCGCGACAACCGCGTCCGCACCGCCCTCTCCGTCGCCATCAACCGCGACGCCATCGTGCGGCAGGTCATGGGCGGCCACGCCACCCCCTCCGGCCAGTTCCTCGCGGCCGGCGCGATGGGCCACGACCCGGAGACGCGCCCCGATCCCTACGACCCCGCCCGCGCGACCCGCCTCCTGGCCGAGGCCGGGCTGCCCAACGGCTTCCGCATCACCCTCGCCGGCCCGAACGACCGCTACGTGAACGACGACCGGATCATCCAGGCCGTCGCCCAGATGTGGGCGCGCATCGGCGTGCGGACGGAGGTGCAGGCGCTGCCCTCCAACGCCTACTTCACCCGCTCCGCCCGCGGCGAGTTCTCCGCCGGCCTCCTCGGCTGGGGCACCGGCACGGGCGAGCCGGATTCCCCCATGGTCGCCCTCATCGGCACCTCGGACCCCGTGCGGGGCCGCGGCGCCTCCAACCGCTCCTTCTACTCCAACCCAGCCTTCGACGCCCTGCTGGACCGCGCCCTCGTCGCCCTCGACCCGACGGCGCGGGAAGACCTCTACCGGCAGGCCACGCGCGTCGCGATGACGGACCACGCGATCATCCCGCTGCACCACCAGGTCAACATCTGGGCCTCGAACCGCGGCATCCGCGTGGTCGCGCGGAACGACGAGGAGACGATGGCCATGTCCATGACCCCCGTGGGGAACTGACCAACCGCGGCGGCCGCCACGCGTTCTCCCCGCAACGAAAGGGAGCCGCGCCCATGTCCGACATCCGCCCCACCCCCGTCTCCGGCAACCTCGCCGTCCGGACCGAGAGCGACCGCCGCCTCATCTCCGCCTCCCGGGTCCAGGGCACCGCCGTCTACAACCGCGCCGACGAACGCCTCGGCTCCGTCGAGGACGTCATGCTCGACAAGGTCTCCGGCCGCGTCGCCTTCGCCGTGCTGTCCTTCGGCGGCTTCCTCGGCCTCGGGGAACAGCACCATCCCCTACCCTGGTCCGTGCTGGACTACGACACCCGTCTCGGCGGCTACGTCGTGGACCTGACACGGGAGCAACTGGAGGGCGCCCCCACCTACGCCGCCGCGGAGCCGATGGACCTGTCGGATACCGAGGGCCGGCGGGTCTACGACTACTACAAGCAGCGCCCCTTCTACCTCGACGTGTCGTAGGACGCAGAGGGGGGGCGCGCGGCGGATCACCCCTGGCGGATCAGCCGGATCCGCCGCCCGTCCACGCCCACCGCAAGCCGCCCTTCGCGCAGCGCCAGCGCGTCCTCCC
>CAXVWQ010000160.1:0-9697 GCA_964263755.1 Roseomonas sp.
CCACCGGCGCCCACGGCGCGACGACGGCGCGGAGGCCGCGCGACGCGGCCCAGTCCGCGATCCCCTCCGCGGGGATCACCTCGCCCGGGGCGCCGTGTTCCGCCGCGGCGCTCGCGACGCCGTCGGCCACCGCGCCGCGCGCGAACGCCGCCACCGCGGGCGCGCAGCCCGTGACGCCCCGCGCACCGGCCATCGCGAACCCCGCGACGGCGACGATCCGGGCGGCACCGAGGTCCACATCGGGCGACAGGTCGTCCTCGTGCAGGAGAAGGCCCGCCGGGCCGTCCGGCGGCGAGTCCGAGGACGGCAGCGGCGCCGGCGCGTCGGGGACGTGATCCTCCACGATGGCCACCGGGTTCTCGTCCAGGTCGCCCGCCGGGTCGTGGCGCCCGTGGGTGAAACGCGAGATATTCTCCGCCCGCGCGGCGTAGGCCTTGCCGCGGGTCTGCGTGCCGATGACCCACCGCCAGGACAGCGTGTTGGAGGCGGGGTCGCCGTCCAGCAGGTGGTGCATGAAGTGGTCCGCGCCGAGCGTCCAGGGCAGCCGCAGCGTGAACACCCAGATGGAGGCGAACCACATCCGCGCGTGGTTGTGGAGCCAGTTGCGCTCCGCCAGTTCCACCCCCCAGTCGTCGAACCCCGCGATCCCCGTGCGGCCGGTCACCGCGCGCTCGAAGGCGTGGCGCAGGCCGGCGTTCGTCGCCAGCGCGGCGCGGTCGCGGGCCGCGCGCGCCCGCATGTCCTCCCAGACCGCGGGCCGCATCTCCAGCCAGCCCTTCCAGTAGGTGCGCCAGAACACCTCCTCCACGAAGCGGTGGGCGTCGCGCGGGCCGTGCGCGGCCAGGGCGCCGCCGACCGCGTCCCACTCCCCGATCAAGCGGTGGCGAAGGTAGGGTGAGAGGACGGAGGTCGCGCCAGGCGCGCCCGGGCCGGGGTCGGCGTTGCGGCCGTCCTCGTAGTCGCGCCCCGCGCGGGGCACGAAGGCGCGGAGGCGGTCGAGGCCCGCGTCGCGGGTGGGGTGGAGCATCATGGCGCCCATCTGGCGGCGGGCGCCGCCGCGGCAATCGGCGCGTCAGCCGTCGAGGAACCCCCGCAGCACGTCGACGAAGGCGGCGGGCTGGTCGGCGTGGACCCAGTGCCCGGCGTCGCGGATCGTGATGAACCGGGCCGCGGGGAACAGGGCACGGCAGTCGTCGCGATGCTCCGGCGCCACGTAGTCCGACCGGTCGCCGCGGATGAACAGCGTCCGGCCGGTGTAGGGCGCCGCGGTCACGTCCCAGGCCTGGATCGCCGGCATCGCCGCCGCGATCTCGCTCAACCCGATGCGCCAGCCCGAGGCGTCCGGCAGGCGGTTGGAGAGGAGGAAGGCCCGGATGGAGCGGGACGGCACCGCCCCGGCCAGCACGGCGTCGGCTTCCGCGCGCGAGGTGCCGGGCGGCACGTCCAGCATCGCCTCGGCATAGGCGCCGAGGGTCGGGGGATAGGCCACCGGCGCGATGTCGCCCACGACGAGGCGCGACACGACCTCCGGCCGCGCCAGCGCGAGGGCCATCGCGACCTTCCCACCCATGGAATGGCCCATCACGTCGGCCGAGGTGATGCCGCGGGCCCGCAGCGTCTCCGCCACGTCGGCGGCCATGGTCGGGTAGTCCACCCGCGCGTCGTGCGCGGAGGCGCCGTGGTTCCGCAGGTCCAGCGCGATCACCCGCCGCTCCGCCGCGAGGGCCTTCTGGATGGCGCCGAAGTTCCGCGCCGCGCCGAACAGGCCGTGCAGGAGGACGAGGGGCGGCCCCTCACCCGCCTCGATGCCATGGAGGATCATCCGCCCGCCCTCATCCCCGGATCGCCGCGACGACGCTGCCCGCGATGAGCGCGCCGCCGAGCCAGACGTCCCACCCCACCGCCTCGCCGAGCCAGAGCGCGCCCACCGCCACGCCGAGGACGGGGACGAGGAGGAAGCCGACGGACACCACGGTGCTCGGCAGCCGCCGCCCCGCCTCGATGACCGACCATGTGCCGATCGGGGCGGCGACGATGCCGATGAACAGGGCGTGCGGCCATGCCGGGACGCCGATGCCGCCCCCCGGCTCCCGCCACATCGCGAGCGGGACGAGGATCCCGAGGGCGCCGGCCGCGAAGGCCCAGGGAAGGAGTTCGATCATCGGCCGCTTCGGCGGGTTCCGGCGGACGATGACGATGGCGATGCTCCACACGAGGGCCGCGCCGAGGAGGAGGAGGTGGGCGACCACCACCTCCGGCCGCGACCAGTCCGCCGCCCAGGGCCCGACGAGGACGACGGCGCCCGCGAGGCCGAGCCCCGCCGCCCCCCAGCGCGCGGGGGAGACGCGTTCCCTGAGGAACAGGACGGAGAGCGGGACGAGCCAGATGAGCGTGACGTTCGACAGGATCGCGGTGCGTCCGGAGGTCAGCACCCCCGCGCCGAGATGGGCCAGCGCGAAGAACGCCCCGATCTGGAGCAGCCCGACGGCGAGGACCGCCGCCCGGTCCTCCCGCCCCGGGAGGCGGAGGCGCCCGAGCGCGGCCAGCACGAGGGCGGCCGCGAGGGCGGCCAGCCCGGCGCGGGAGGTGGCGAACCACAGCGGCGTTGAATCCGCCAGCGCGGCCTTCGTGATGGGCCACGCGCCGCCGAACAGGAGGATGGCGACGGCGAGGAGCCGAAGGTCGCGGGCTTGCAGCCCCCTCTACTCCGCGCCGGTGCTGTTCAAGACGGTCAGGACGATCTTGCCGACATGCGCGCTGCTCTCCATCAGCCGGTGCGCGTCGGCGGCGCGCGCCAGCGGGAAGGTGGCGTGGATGCGCGGCCCGGCGCGGCCTTCGGAGAGGATCGGCCAGACCCGCTCCTCCAGCGCGTTCGCGATGGCGCCCTTCTCCGCCGCCGTGCGGGGCCGCATGGTGGAGCCGGTGACGACGAGGCGCTTCAGCATGATGGGGCGGAGGTCCGCCTCCTCGGCCTTCTCGCCGCCCTGGAGCGCGATGATGACGAGGCGGCCGTCGGTGGCCAGCACGCGGAGGTTCCGCGCGAAGTAGGAACCGCCGACCATGTCCAGCACCACGTCGGCGCCGCGCCCGCCGGTCGCCTTCCGCGTCTCCTCCACGAAGTCCTGCGCCTTGTAGTCGAACGCCGCCTCGGCGCCGAACGCGAGGCAGGCGGCCACCTTGTCGGGGCTTCCCGCGGTGGCGATGGGCCGCGCGCCGAAAGCCTTCGCCAGCTGGATCGCGGTGGAGCCGATGCCGGATGTCCCGCCGTGGATCAGCGCGGTCTCGCCCGCCGCCAGCCGTCCGTGGCCGAACAGGTTGGCCCAGACGGTGAAATACGTCTCCGGCAGCGCCGCGGCGCGCACGGCGTCGTAGCCCGTGGGCCAGGGAAGGCACTGCGTGGCGGGCGCCACGGCGTACTCGGCGTAGCCGCCGCCGTTCGTCAGCGCGCAGACGCGGTCGCCCACCGCCCAGCGGCCCGCGGCGGTCACCACCTCCCCCGCCACCTCCAGCCCGATCACCGGCGACGCGTCCTTCGGCGGCGGATACTTCCCGAGGCGCTGCTGCACGTCCGGCCGGTTCACGCCCGCCGCCAGCACGCGGATCAGCACCTCCCCCGCCGCGGGGACCGGGCGCGGCGCGGTCTCCGTCACCAGCACCTCGGGGCCGCCGCCGGCGCCGTGGGCCATGCGCGTCATCATCGTCTCGGCCAAGGCGCCCTCCGGGTTGCGCGGCAAGGTCGGCGCGGGGGGTTGGGGCGTCAAGCGGCGCGCGGCCCTCGCTTGCGCCCCCGGGCCGCATCGGTGAACCTGCCGCCGTCCCACCCCCCCCGTTTCCCGAGGAGGTCCACGCGCCCGTGCGCCCGGCCCTGCCGCGCCGAATCCTCGCCGCCGCCGCCCTCGCGGCGTTCGCGCGGCCGTCCGCCGCCCAGACGCCCCCCGCGGCCGAGATCCGCGTCGGCGCGCTGTTCCCGCTCTCCGGCCCGCTCGCCCTCCTCGGCGACGAATCCTTCCGCGGCGTGGAGATCGCCCTGGAGGAGCGCAACGCCGCCGGCGGGCTGCTCGGCCGCCCCCTGCGGATGGCCCGCGCCGACGTGCCGACGGCGGAAGCCGCGGTGGCGGAGGCGCGGCGCCTCACCGGCCCGGACCGCGCGGCCTTCCTGTTCGGCACCTTCGCCTCCCACCTCTCCTTCGCCGCGACGCAGGTCGCGGAACTGGCGGGCGTGCCGTATTTCGAACTCGGCGCCATCGCCGACAACGTCACGGAACGCGGCCTCCGCCACACCTACCGCACCTGCCCCCGCGCCTCGGACTTCGCGCGGGTGACGGTCGATGCGGTGCGGGACGTGCTGGCGCCGCTGCTCGGCGGGGGGCCGCGCGTGGGCCTGCTGCACGAGGACGGGCCATACGGCACCGCCGTCTCCGCCGTGCAGGCGACGCTGCTGCGCGACCGCGGCATCGCGAACCCCGAACGCATCGGCTACCCGACCCGCACCACCGACCTCTCGGGCGCCGTCGGCCGGCTGCGCGCGGCGGGGGCGGAGGTGGTGCTGCACGCCGGCTACGAGAACGACGTCACCGTGTTCCACCGCGCGATGCGGGAGGCGGGTTGGCGTCCGCGCATGGTGGTGGGCGCCGGCGCCGGCTACTCGCTCTCCGAGACCGCCCGCACCATCGGCCGCGACTTCGAGGGAACGATGAACGTCGACTTCACGCCCTTCGAGATCGCCGAACGGGCCGCCCCCGGCGCCGCGCCCTTCGCCGAGGCCTATCGCCGCCGCTACGGCAGCGATCCCCGTTCCGGTCACTCCCTCGTCAACTACGCGGGCGCCCGGGTGTGCCTCGATGCCGTGGCCGCCGCGGGCGCGCTCGACCGGGACCGCATCCGGGCGGCGATGCTCGCCCTCGACATCCCGGAGGGCGGCACCGCCGCCGGCTGGGGCGCCCGTTTCGACGAGCGGGGCCAGAACACCCGCGCCCAGCCCTGGCTGATGCAGTGGCAGGACGGGAAGCTCGTCACGATCCACCCCGCCGAGGCCGCCGTCGCGCGCCCGCGGGCCATCCTGGGAGGCTGACCATGTCCGGACGCAACGAGGACCCCGTGTGGCGCGCGGTGGACGCGCGGCGCGACGACTACGCCGCCTTCGCCGACCGCGTGTGGGACACGCCGGAGATCGCCTACACCGAGGAGAAGTCGGTCGCGGAGCACCTGACGATGCTGGAGAAGGAGGGGTTCCGGATCACGAAGGGCCTCGCCGGCATCCCGACCGCGGTGATGGGCGAGGCGGGCGAGGGCGGGCCGGTCATCGCCATCCTCGGGGAGTACGATGCGCTTCCGGGGCTCTCCAACGAGGCAGGCGTCGCGGAGCACAGGCCGGTCCCCGGCGCCGGCCACGGCCACGCCTGCGGCCACAACCTCCTCGGCGCCGCGTCGCTCCTCGCCGCCGCCGCGGTGAAGGACTGGCTGGCGGAGAACGGCATCGCCGGCCGCGTCCGCTACTACGGCTGCCCGGCGGAGGAAGGCGGGGCCGCCAAGGGCTTCATGGCCCGCGACGGCATCTTCGACGACGTGGACATCGCCATCTCCTGGCACCCGGCATCCTTCTCCGGCGTGAACGAGGCGGTGTCGCTCGCCAACACGCGGATCGACTTCACCTTCCATGGCCGCTCCTCCCACGCCGCCGCGGCGCCGGAACTCGGGCGTTCGGCGCTGGATGCGGTGGAGCTGATGAACGTTGGCGTGAACTACATGCGGGAACACATGCCGGACCGGGCGCGGATCCACTACGCGATGCTCGACGGCGGCGGCATCGCGCCGAACGTGGTGCAGTCCCGCGCGAAGGTGCGCTACCTCATCCGCGCCGGCGACCTGCCGGAACTGAACGGGCTGGTGGCCCGCGTCCGCAAGATCGCCGACGGCGCGGCGCTGATGACGGAGACGAGGGTCGAGACCGCCATCGTCTCCGCCGTCTCCAACCTCCTGGGCAACGCGCCCCTCGAACGCGCCATGCACGACAACTTCGAGCGCCTCGGCCCGCCGCAGTTCGATGAGGCCGACCGCGAATACGCCCGGCAGATCCAGGCGACGCTGAGCCCGGAGGACATCGCCTCCGCCCATCGCCGCCACGGCCTGAAGGTCGAGCCGGACAAGGCGCTCTGCGACATCATCGTGCCGCTGGAGAACCGGGGCACCGGCGGCAACGGCTCCACCGACGTCGGCGACGTGTCCTGGACCGTCCCCACCGTCCAGGCCCGCGGCGCCACCTGCGCCATCGGCACGCCCTTCCATTCCTGGCAACTCACCGCCCAGGGCAAGTCGCCCGCCGCGCACAAGGGGATGGTCCACGTCGCGAAGGTCATGGCCGGCACCGCCGTGGATGCCTTGCGCGACCCCGCGATCATCGCCCGCGCGAAGGAGGAGTTCCGGGAGCGCACGGGTGGCAAGCCCTACGCCTCCCCCCTCCCCGCCGACGCCAAGCCGCCGATCGAGGCGATGGGCCGGGGGGTGTAGCCCGGCCCGCTCGGGATCAATCCGCGCGGATGCCCGCCGCGCGGATGATCGGCTCCCACTTCGCCAGTTCCGCGTCGAGGAAGGCCCGCGTGGTCTCCGGCGTGGTGTCCGACCGCGTCGTCATCGTCAGGTCGGACAGCCGCCCCTTCACGGAATCCATCGCCATCACGCGGTTCACCGCGGCGTTGACGGCCGTGACCACCGGCGCGGGCGTGCCCGTCGGGGCGAAGATCATGTGCCACGTATAGGCCTCGTAGCCCGGCACGCCGCCCTCGACGAAGGTCGGGATGTTCGGCAGCTGCGGCAGCCGCGCGCTGCCGGAGACGGCGAGGCCCTTCACGTCGCCCCGCTGCACGAAGGGCAGGGCGTTGTTGGCCACGTCCAGCATCATCGCCACCGTCCCGTTCAGCAGGTCCGGCATGGCGGCGGCCGAGCCGCGGTAGGGCACGTGCGTCGCCCGCAGCCCGCCGGCCTGCCGCAGGTAGAACTCCATCGCGAGGTGCAGCGCGGCGCCGTTGCCGGAGGAGCCGTAGTCGTATTTCCCGGGCTCGCGCCGCAGCAGCGCGGTCAGCTCCCCCAAGGTGTTCACCGGCAGGTCCTTGTTCACCATCATGAGCATCGGGATGGTCCCGGCCAGCACCACGGGCTGGAAGTCCGCGACGGGATCGAAGGGCAGCCGCTGGAACATCGCCCGCAACGCCGAATGCGCGATGGTCGTGTAGAGCAGCGTCTGACCGTCCTTCGCCGCCTTCGCCACCGCGTCGGTGCCGACGACGACGCCCGCACCGGTCCGGTTCTCGACGATTACGCGCTGCGGCAGGATCTTCGACAGCTCCTCCGCGATGAGGCGTGCGGGGATGTCGGTCGGCCCGCCCGGCGCGAAGGGCACGACCAGCCGCACGGGGGCGGTCGGCCACGCAGCCTGGGCGCATGTCACGGAAGGCGCGGCGACCGCGGCGGCGGCGAGGCCGGCAAGCAGGGGGCGGCGACGGATCATCCCGGATGTCTCCCAGATCATGGCAGGCGTGAGGAGGGCGCGCCCGGCCCCGTGTCAACCGGGCCGGGGTTCACGTCGCCGTCTCCCTTCACTCCGGCCGTATGCCGGCGGCCCGTACGATCGGCTCCCACTTCGCCATCTCCGCCTCCAGGAAGGCGCGCGACGTGGCGGGCGTGGTATCGGAGCGGGTGTCCATCGTCAGGTCGGTCAGGCGCCGCTTCAAGCCGTCCATCGCCATCACCTGATTCACCGCGGCGTTGCAGGCCTGGATGATCGGCTCCGGCGTGCCGGCCGGCGCGAAGAACATGTGCCAGGTGTAGGCCTCGTAATCCGGCACGCCACCCTCGATGAAGGTGGGCAGGTCCGGCGCGATGGGGGAACGCTGGCGCGTGCTGATCGCCAGCCCCCGCGTCTCGCCCTTCTGGATGTAGGGGATGGCGCCCGCCGCCACGTCGAGGATGAAGGGGATGCGGCCCGAGAGCACGTCCGGCATGGCCGCCGCCGAGCCGCGGTAGGGAATGTGGTTCGCCCGCACCCCCGCCCGGTTGAGGAAGAGTTCCGACGCGAGGTGCACCGCCCCGCCGACGCCGGAGGAGGCGTAGTCGAACCGGTCCGGCCGCTGGCGCATGAGGCGGATCAGGTCGCCGAGGCTCTGCACCGGCAGGTCCTTGTTGACCATGAGGATCATCGGCACCTGCCCCGCCAGCGCGATCGGCGCGAAATCCGCGACGGGGTCGAAGGGCAGGCGCTGGAACAGCACCCGCGTCACCGCGTGGGCGATGGTGGTGTAGAGGAGCGTCAGCCCGTCCTTCGGCGCCTTCGCCACGAGGTCGGTGCCGACGACGACGCCCGACCCCGTGCGGTTCTCCACGATGATGCGGTTGGGGAGGACCTTCGACATCTCCTCCGCGATGAGCCGCGCCGGGATGTCGGTCGGCCCGCCCGCGGCGAACGGGACGACGAGGCGGACGGGGCCGGCGGGCCACGCCCCCTGCGCGCGCAGCACGGCGGGGATGGCGAGCGGGGCGGCGGCGAGCGCGCCGAGGACGGGACGACGGCGGATCATGGCGGAACCTCCCGGGTTCTGTTCGTTGCCGTCAGAGGAGGGGCGCCACGCCCCCCGTGTCAACCGCGTCGTCGCGCGCCAGCCGGGCGTGCAAGGGCGGGTCTGTCGCGCCCTCCGTCGAGAACAGAAGGACGTGGCTCGCCGGCCCCAGGCCCAGCGCGGCGCGTGCGGCCGGGTCGGGCGCGGCCATCGCGAGGGCGCCGAGGCCCGCCGCGCCGCTCTCGCCGGAGATGACCGGCGGGTCGCGCCGCGCGAGGTGACGCAGCGCCACGATCGCCGCCCCGTCGGGGATCGCGAGGAAGGCGAAGGCCGCCCGTTCCAGTTCCTGCCACGCGAGGAGCGAGGGTTCGCCGCAGGCCAGCCCGGCCATGATCGTGTCGAGGGCGCCGGGGAAGGTCGTCGCCCGCCCGGCTTCGGCACTGGCGAGGAGGCAGGCGGCGCGGTCCGGCTCCACGACGACGAGGCGACCCGCCGTCCCGCGGGCCCGCAGCGCCACCGACACCGCCGCCGCCACGCCGCCGACCCCGGCCTGGATGAAGGCGTGGGTCGGCGGCGCGGGGATCGCGTCCAGCGCCTCCTCCGCCATCACGCGGTAGCCCTGCATCACGTCCCGCGGCACCTCCGTGTAGCCGGGCCAGGAGGTGTCGGAGACGACGTGCCAGCCGTTCGCCTGCGCCGCGTCCGCGGAGGCGCGGACGGAATCATCGTAGGTGCCGGGCGTCTCGCGGACCTCCGCGCCGAAGGCCGCCATCGCGTCACGCCGGGCGGGGGTGACGCCGGGATGGACGAAGATCACGCAGCGCGCCCCGAACCGTCGCGCGCCCCAGGCGACGGACCGGCCGTGGTTGCCGTCCGTGGCGCAGGTCACCGTCACGCGCTCCGTCGCCGCGGCGTGGCGGCCGGATTCCAGGTCCTCCGCCGTCGCGGCGCGCGCCACGCCGGCGCGGGCGAGTTCCGCGGCCAGCACCCGCGCCACGGCGTGGGCGCCGCCGAGCGCCTTGAAGGAGCCGAGGCCGAAGCGACCGGACTCGTCCTTCAGGTGGACCGACGCGAGGCCGAGCGCCGCGGCCACC
Organism: Roseomonas sp.; assembly: GCA_964263755.1. GTDB lineage: Bacteria > Pseudomonadota > Alphaproteobacteria > Acetobacterales > Acetobacteraceae > Roseomonas. Next base: position 9,644 of record CAXVWQ010000160.1, read on the forward strand.
TCCGGCAGGGCCACGAGCGGCGTCGGGGCGTAGCCCGGCCACGCGGCGATCGCC
>CAXVWQ010000161.1:0-16649 GCA_964263755.1 Roseomonas sp.
CCGCAGCCGGACTCGCCGACGATGCCGAGCGTCTCGCCCTTGTGGACGTCGAAGGTCACGTCGTCCACCGCCCGCACCACCCCCGCGCCGCGGCCGAGGAAGCCCGACTTGAGGGCGAAATGCTTCGTCAGCCCGCGAACGGACAGCAATGGCTGCGCGGGGCCGCCGAGGTCCGGCAGCGGGGCGAGGACGGCTTCGCTCATCCCACCGTCACGGGGCCGAGGTCCTGGAACCAGTTGCGCGCCTGCACGAAGCCGCGCACCCGCGGCGACATGGCCCGCGCGTTCAGGTCGTGCGCCACGAAGAGGAACATCGCCTCGTCCACGATTCGCGCGTGGGCCCGGGCGACGATGGCGTCCTGCGCCGCGGGTTCGAAGGTCTCGCGGATCGTCTGGAACATCCGGTCGAGTTCCGCGTCCTGCGTGTGCCCCCAGTTGGTGCCGCGCGGCGCCTGCTGCGACGAATCCAGGTGCCGGATGAGCGCCGTGAACGGGTCCTGGCTGAAGTAGGAGTTGTTGTGGGCGTGCGCCCCGCGGGACAGCGGATCGCGCGCCCCGGCGCGCCACGCGGTGGTCAGCGCGTTCCACTCCACCACGTCGATATCCACGACGATCCCGACTTCCCGCAGGTTCTCCTGGATCGCCTCGTTCATCGGCAGCGGCTGCATCATGCCGGAGCCCTGGCCGGGGACGAGCACCTTCGTCCGCAACGGGCGCTGCGGCGTGAAGCCGGCCGCGACCAGCAGGCGCCGCGCCTCCGCCGGATCGTGCTTGATCTGAAACGACGGCGTGCCGAACCAGGGATTGCTCGGCGTCAGCAACCCGACGGCGGGGCGCATCTGCCCCTCCAGCATCCCCGCCAGCCCGTCCCGATCCACCGCGAGGTTGGCGGCCCGCCGCACCCGCACGTCGCGCCAGGGCGAGCCCTCCGCGAAGTTGAAGTGCCACAGCCAGACATGGGGATACTCGTTCGTCACGATCTGCATCCGCGCGCCGCGCAGGGAGGCGGTGGCGTCGGGCGGCGGCGCCTCGATCCAGTCCACCTGCCCGGCGCGCAGCGCGGCGGCGCGGGTGTTCGCCTCGGGCAGGGGCAGCAGCACCACGCGGTCCAACTTCGGGCGGCGAGCCTCGTTCCAGTAATCGGGGTTGCGGGCGAGCACCGCGCGCTCTCGCTGGACGTATTCCACCACGCGGAATGGCCCGGTGCCCGAGGGCTCCCGGATGAAGTTGTCCCAGTTGCGCCCGACCTTCTCCCACTGCGCCGGGGAGGACATGACGATCCACGCCACGCCGTAGGGCAGCAGCGCGTCCGGGCCGTTCGTGCGGATCTCCAGCGTCCGCGCGTCCAGCGCCGTGGTCTTCGCGATGCTCGGGATGCGCCCGCGGCCCTGCGCGGCCTGACGCGGGTCGAAATGCGGGGCGGTGCTGTCCAGCAGCTTCTCGAAGTTCCACTGCGCCGCGTGGGCGTCGAAGGTGGAACCGTCGTGGAACTTGACCCCCTCGCGGATCGTGAACAGCCAGCGCGTGTTGTCCGCCGGGTCCACGCGCCATTCCGTCGCGAGGTTCGGCACGAGACGAGACGGCGCGTCGGCGCGGGACAGGTCCCAGAAGACGAGGCTGTCGAAGACGGTGTAGCCGATGAAGCGCTGTCCCTCGCCGCCCTGGTCCGTCTGGCCGTTGGGCAGGGGCACGGCGGCGGCGGTCATCCCGATCCGCAGCGTCCCCCCGGCGAGGGCCTGGGCGCGGGCGAGGTCCCAGGGCAGCGGCGCGGCGGCGAGGCCCGCCCCGGCGGCGAGCAGGGAACGGCGGCTGGTGGGCATTATCGGGTCCGTGGTCCTGGCGGCCCCGCCCCGCGCAGCAAGGGACGTGCCACCCCCCGTCCTGGCACCGAACTTGCTGCTCCGCGGAACCACCGATGGGAGAGATTCGATGATACGGAAGACCGCGCGGCGCGCCCTGCTGGCCGCCGCCCTGGTGGGGACGCTCGCCGCCCCCGCCATGGCCCAGGAGAAGGTGCTGCGGATCGGCATGACCGCCGCCGACATCCCGCGCACCCTCGGCCAGCCCGACCAGGGCTTCGAGGGCAACCGCTTCACCGGCATCCCCATGTTCGACGCCCTCGTCCACTGGAACCTGTCGGCCGCCGACCGCGCCTCCACCATCATCCCCGGCCTCGCGACCGAATGGGCGGTGGACGCGGCGAACCCCCGGACGTGGCGCTTCACCCTGCGCCAGGGCGTCCGCTTCCACGACGGCTCCCCTTTCAACGCGGCGGCGGTCGTCTGGAACGTGCAGAAGGTGCTGGATCAGGCGGCGCCGCACTACGACGCGTCCCAGGTCGGCGTGACCGTCTCGCGGATGCCGACGCTGCAGTCCGCCCGCGCGATCTCCGACACCGTCGTGGAACTGACGACGAGCGAGCCCGACTCCTTCCTGCCGATCAACCTGACGAACCTCTTCATCGTCTCTCCCACCCACTGGCAGGCGAAGGTGGCGGCGGTCCCCGCGAACGTGACCGATGTCCGCCAGCGCGCCACCCAGGCTTGGACCGCCTTCGCCGCCGACCCCTCCGGCACCGGACCCTTCCGCGGCGTGCGCCTCGTCCCGCGCGAGCGCTTCGAGATGGTCGCCAACCGCGACTACTGGGACCCGGCGCGCCGCCCGCGCATCGACCGCGTGGTGCTGCTCCCCATCCCCGAGGCCAACACCCGCACCGCCGCCCTGCTGGGCAACCAGGTGGACTGGATCGAGGCCCCTGCCCCGGACTCGGTCGCCCAGATCCGGTCGCGCGGCTTCACCCTCTACCAGAACGCTCAGCCGCACGTCTGGCCCTGGCAGTTCTCCTTCGCGGAAGGCTCCCCCTGGCTCGACCGCCGCGTCCGCCACGCCGCCAACCTCTGCGTGGACCGCTCGGAACTCCGCACCCTGCTGTCCGGCCTGATGGAGGTGCCGCAGGGCACGGTGGCGCCCGGCCATCCCTGGTGGGGCAACCCGTCCTTCAGGATCCGCTACGACCTCGCGGAGAGCCAGCGCCTCATGCGGGAAGCCGGCTTCTCCCCGCAGCGGCGGCTCACGGTGAAGGTCCTCACCTCCGCCTCCGGTTCCGGCCAGATGCAGCCGCTCGTGATGAACGAGTTCCTGCAGCAAGCCCTCCGCGCCTGCTACTTCGACGTGCAGCTGGAGGTCGGCGAGTGGAACGCCGTCTTCACCAACTGGCGGGAGGGCGCGCGCCACGCCAACGCCCGCGGCGCCAACGCCACCAACGTGACCTTCGCCACGATGGACCCGTTCTTCGCGATGGTGCGCTTCGTGGCGACCGCGGCGCAGCCGCCGGTCTCGAACAACTGGGGCTTCTTCTCCACCCCGGAGTTCGACGCGCTCATCGCCACCGCCCGCACCACCTTCGAGCCGGCGGCGCGCGACGCGGCGCTCGCCCGCCTGCACGCCCGCATCGTGGAGGAGGCGCCCTTCCTGTGGGTGGCGCACGACGTCGGCCCGCGCGCCATCTCCGCCCGCGTGCGGGGCGTGGTGCAGCCGCGCTCCTGGTTCATCGACATCGCGACGATGAACATGGACTGACCGGCCGGAGGGGGCGCCGCCGCGAAGGCGGCGCCCTCCCCCCCGCGCGCGGCCTCATCACGGCGATGCACCGACGCCGCGCCGCCGTCGGCCGCCCGTCACGCCGGAACCCGGGCCCCGAAGAGCGAGCCCCAGCCCCGGACCCGCGCCGGGTCCACGCCGGTCATGCGCAGCGTCTTCCAGACCGTCACGCTCACGCTGTCGACGACGGGGATGCCGAGTTCCCCCTCCATCCGCGGCACGACCGGCGCACCGCGGAAGTTCGTGCAGAACACCGCGATCGCGTCGGGCCGCGCCGCGGCGACCGCGCGAAGATCACGCTCGATCACCGCCTCCTCATGATCGGAGAAGGAGAAGTTGCCGGCATCCCCGAGATGCGTTTCCGCTACCACCTCGAACCCCGCGTCGCGGTAGTTCGCGACGATGCGTTCCTGCACGTCGTCCGTGTAGGGCGTGACGAGCGCGATGCGGCGGGCCCGCATCCCCGCCAGCGCCTCGTTCAGCGCCAGCGTGCTCGTCGTCGCGGGCGTGCCGGTGGCGTCCGTGATCGCGGCGCAGAGGCGTTCGTCCGAGGCGAAGCCGAGCCAGCCGGCGGAGGTGCCGTTCCATGCGATGGCGTCCACCCGCGCATCGGCCAGCAGGCGCGCCGCATCCACGAGGGTGGCCGTGTCGAACTGGGCCAGCGCGTCGTCGGAGAGGGCGATGCGGGTCACGCGGAAGCGCTGGAAGTGCGCCGTGACCTCCGGCAGCAGGTCCGCGAGCATCGCCGACGTGTAGGGCTCCAGCACGGTGTTGGAGGAGGGCGTCAGCATCCCGATGAGGGTTCGCTTCATCGTCGGTTCCAATGTCCCGGGGTCGAGGGCATGTCGAGGACGGCGGACGGTTCGTCCAGCACAAGCAAGCCCTCATCCCCCCTGAGGGGCCTCGCAGGGCTCGATCTCGACCTCTCGGATCGCCCCGTCACCCTCGTCCGACGGGATCAGAGACGCCGCGCGACGCCGCGTGCAACGACGGCGGTCACCACCCCGAAAAGCAGGTGGTTCAGTCCGCGGACGACGAGGTTCGAGGGCGTTTCCCGCGTCGGCGGCGGGGTGACGCGCAGCGCGGGCCCGAGCAGCCCGTAGCAGAGGGCGTAGAAGCCGAGCCCGAAGGCGAGCCCCGCCGGAATCGGCGGCGCACGGTCGTGCGCGACGAGGGCGTAGCCGGCGCCCGCGACCGCCGACAGGACGAGATGTCCCGCGTGGCCGACCGCCTCCTCCGTGACGTCCGGTCCCTCCCATTCGCCGTGGTGATCCAGGCCGATGCGGTCGGCGGTGCGGCGTTCGAGGAGCGCGAGCTCGGACGGCTCGCCCGCCCGGGCCGCCGTGGCGGCGAGGATGCCGGACAGCACCGCGCCCGCGACGAGCCCGCCCGCCGCGCCCGCGAGCGCGTGGCGCACCGGCCGCTGCATCGGCTGCGCCCACTTGCCCGGCCGCGCATCGGGCGTGTTCGGTCGTCGCCCCTCGCGGCCCGGGGCGCGGCCGTAGGGTTCGGCCGGCGCGTCGGAGAGGATGATGGCGGCGCGCGGTTCGTGGATCGGGCAGCGGTTCCGCTCCGCCCGGAACGACGCGGCCTCGGCGTAGGCGCGGCGCCGGGCCCGGTTCACCGAGCCGAGCGGGCGGTGCGCGGCGAGGCCGTGCCAGGGGGAGAAGGACAGGCCGTCGTCGCCGGCCGCGGCCCGCGCCTCGCTCCAGGCGGGCTGCGGCGGGACGGTGATGCGGGCGACCGCGACGTGAGGGCTCTCCGCCTCCGGCCATTCGACGGAGGCGTCCTCCACCGGCATCGTCTCCGGGTTCGTCAGCAGCTGGGCGCGGAGTTCCCATTCGCCGCCATGGTCCCGGAAGAAGGCGATCACCGCCTCCCGCAACCCGTTCGGCTTGCCCGCCAGGTCCACTGGCGCGTCCTTCAGCGCGAGGAGTTCCGGCGAGACGGGGGCGACGGAATACTTCGCGACGTGGTCGCCGTGCCGGAAGGGCACGGTGGTGTGGAAGGTCTCGCCGAGCGGGTGCGTGAGGGGATGGCCGCCGAGCGTCGTGAGCGCTGCGCTCTTGCCGCCCACCGCCTCGACCGCCGCCTCGGCGCCCCGCAGCATCGCGGAGAAGGCCTTCTTCCAGGCCTGCCCCGTGTCGGTGGTGGCGGCGAGGGCGTGGAGGTTGCCGGCAAAGGCCTTCGTGTCGGGCGCGGCGAAGGCGGGCGCGTTGACCATGACGAAATCCTGGGTCGCGTCGCCCTCCGAGCCCTCCAGCCGCTCGCCTTCGACGCCGATCACCTTCACCGCGAGCCCGCGGGGCGAGGACACGTCGTCATCCAGCACGTCGCCGGGATTGGTGGACACGCGGAGCACCACGGGATACGCCGCGGGTCGCGCGAACAAGCCCTGCGCCAGCGCGGCCGGCAGCCCGTCGAGGACGCGCAACTCCCCTGTCAGCAGCCCGTGGCTCTTGGCGTGGACGGGACGGACGGCGTGGCCGTAGTCGCGGAAGGTGACCTCCCGGATGTCGCCCATCGCGCGGGCGAGGTCGGCGGCCGTGGCCTCCTCGTCCGGCAGGAGACGCTCCAGCGCTGGCGCGTAGCGGATCGGGGCGTGGGCGGAGGATGCGGTCATGCGCGGCTCCATCGGCATCGGGGTGGGTAACGCGGGAATGGCCGTGGAGGCCGACGCGGCCTCGGGGTGACCGGGACGGGGGGTCGGGACGGGGGGCCGGGCGCGTGCCCGGCCCCGTCGCCTCACCCGCGGAACAACCGGAGTTCCTCGCCCAGCCCCTGCTGACGGCCGAGATCGTTCAGCCGGTCGCGCTCGTAGCGCGGCAACGCCTCCAGTTGCTCGCGCGTCAGGCCGAGGCGTCCCCGCCCGTCCGCCCCGAACTGGATCCCCTCCATCGGCACGATCGCCCGGCGCTCGCCGATGCCGAGGAAGCCGCCCCACTCGACCACCGCGCCGCGCACGCGACCGTCCCGGTCCACGACGAGGTTGTCGATCTCGCCCGCGATGCGCCCGTCCGCACCGAGGAGATTCGTGCCGACGAGGCGGCCCGCCTCCTCGAGGCTCATCGAGGGGAGCGCGGCGGGGGAGGACGGCGCGCTCGCTGCGACCGGCGCGGCCGCCGCCGGCGCGTTGCCGCCGAGGGCCGGCCGCAGCCGCTCCACCGCGAAGGCCTGCGCCTGTTGCGCCCCCGTCACCACCGTCGCCATCCCGAAGAACTCGTGCGTCGTGCCGGGGAAGGTGCGATGGGCCACGTCCACGCCGGCCTCGCGCAGCCGCGTCGCCAGCGTCTCGCCCTCGCTCCGCAGCGGATCGATCTGCGCCGCGACGATCGTCACCGGCGGCAGGCCCCGCAGGTCGTTCCGCGCGACGAGGTTGACGCGGGGATCCTGCGCGCCCACGGCGCTCTCGAAGGCGTGCCGGACGAACCACTCCATCCCCGCGCGGGACAGCGGCAGCGCGTTGGCGTTCTCCCGGTAGGACGGCGTATTCATGTCGGCGCCGGCCACGGGATACACCGCGAGGACGTGGGCGGGACGGCCGAGGTTGCCGTCGCGCGCCGCGATGGCGACGTTGAGGGCGAGGTTGCCGCCGGCGCTCTCGCCCGCGAGCGCGACCCGGTTCGGGTCGGCCCCCAGCTGCTGCGCATTGGCTAGCGCCCAGCGGTAGGCCGCGACCGCGTCGTCATGGGCGGCGGGGAAGCGGTTCTCCGGCCCCTGGCGGTAGTGCAGCGAGAGCACGGCGGCCCCGGTCATGGCGGCCAGCGCGCGCGGCGTCGCGTCGTAGGTGTCGAGGTCGGCGATGACCCAGCCGCCCCCGTGCCAGTAGATGATGAGCGGCAGCGCGGCGCCGCCCTGACGTCCGCCGGGCGTGTAGAGGCGCGCCGGAACGGGGCCCGCGGCGCCGTTCGCCTGGAGGTCGCGCGCCTGCACCATCCCCACCGCCGCCGGCGGCTGGATGCCGCGGTCGCGCATGACGCGCATCACCGCGTCGGCCGGCGTGGGCTGGCGGCGCGCCTCGGTGGGGGAGAGCGTCTCGTTCGGCTTGGCGCCGAGCGCCGTGAGGGTCTGGAGCACCGCCGCCATGTCGGGGGCCGGGCTCGGCGTCTGGGCGGCGGGGAGCGCCGCCGCGGGCGGGGTCGCGGGGGCGGCGACCTGCGCGGAGAGGGGCTGCCACGCCCCGGCGAGGGCGAGGCATCCCGCCGTCGTGCCGGCGAGGAGGAGGGCCCGGAAGCCCTTGAGAGTGGTCTGCGTCATGCTGGGAGGATCTCCGGAGACGGTCCGATCGCCGAGAGGCCGTCCGCCGTGCCGGGGAACGGACCTCTCGGGCGAGGAGAACGTCGTCGGACGGCGGGGTTGCGACCGCCGATGCTGGGTCTGGACGATCGGGCAGCGATCCTGAACGCCGTGTCAGGCCTCCGCCCCGAACTCCTCCCCGCCGGTGCCGTCCGGTGCCCCTGCTGGACCCGCGTCGGGGAGGGTGCGGTAGCCCGTCGGGTCCGTCCCGTAGGCCGCGCGGAAGGCCCGCGACAGCGAGGTCGGGCCGGCGTAGCCCACGGCCGTCGCGACCACCTTCAGCGGCAGGTCCGTCGTCGCCAGCAGCCTTGCCGCGGCGCGCAGCCGCACCCCCTGCACGTACTCCATCGGGCCGCACGCCATCGCGCGCGAGAAGTGGTCGGCGAAGGAGGCGCGGCTCATCCCCGCCCGTTCCGCGAGGCCCGCGACGGTGTGCGGCGCGCCGGGACCCTCCAGCACCGAGAGGACGGCACGCGCGAGGCGCGGATCGCCGGGGAGAACGGGGGACGGCGCGCCGGGGTCCTCGCGCCGGAGGCGCCCGCGCAGGAGGGCGACGAGGCATGCCTTCATCAGCGCCTCCGTCATCGCCACCGTGCCGAGGCCCGGCGCGGCGACCTCCCCCCGCAGGAGGTCGAAGGCGTGGCGGGAGACCGCATCGGCGGGCGTCACCACCGCGGCCTCCCGCAGGAGGTCGAAGAGGCCGAGGGCGCGTCCGTGGGGGAGAGGAACGGAGCCGCAGACGAGGAGCGTGCCGCCCGCGCCGCCGTCGCCCGCCGAGAAGGAGACGAGCCCGTCGGCGAAGGGCCCGCAGCGGTCCTCGGCGGCGACCTCCCGCGCGCCCGGCCCGGCGTCGCCGACGACGTGCGGCTGCCGCGGCGGGACGACGATGATGCTCCCGGGCGCATAGGGCAGCGGCGGCCCGTTGCCGATCCGCACGACCCCCGCGCCCGCGAGGACATGGTGGACCGTCACCGCCTCGAAGGGAGCGAAGGCGAGCCGCCATCCCTCCCCGATGACGCAGACGGACGCGGAATGGAGGTGGACGGCGAGGGTCGTCAGGAGCCGGTCGAGGTGGGTGGTTGCCATGGGAGGACCCTACGCCCGGCGGAGGACCCGGTCTCCGTCGGAGGCCGTGCGGTGCGGGCGTCGCGATGGCCCGGATGGATGCCGGGTCGACACGGACGTTCCGCCGGGGCCGATGCGGCGGGCCGCGACCCGCCGCCCCGTCGTTCAGGGCGATGCCCGCGGGCGCCGCACCACGCGGTCCCAGGCGGCGCCGAGCCCGGTCTTGCGTCGCGGCCGCGCGAGGATGTCCACGTGGTCCACGCCGCGCGCGTGGTAGGCCGCCATCACCGCCTCCGGGTCCGCCGCGGGCACCGGGGGACCGTCCGGCCGGATGACGGAGAGGTCGTAGCCGAGGCCCATGAGCCAGCGGAGGTAGTCCTCCCCCGCGATGCCGGAGATGCCGCGCAGCAGGCCCGGGCTGAACTCCGTGACGATGACGGGGCGATCGCGACGGATGATCTCCCGGCACCCGAGGAGGGCGTTGTATTCCGCGCCTTCCGCATCGGCCTTGAGGAGGGCGACGGGGACGTCCGCCGGGACCACGCCGTCCAGCGGCACGCGGGCGACGGTGCGGGCCGCGAGGATCGCCTCGCCCCGCGCCTCCAGCGCCGAGGTCGTGCCGTTGGAGAAGGACGCGTTGAGCGCGAGGAGCCCCGCGTCCCGCCCGGCCGCGGCCTGCAGCACCGTGACGTGCGCGAAGCCGTTGAGCACGCGGCTCGCCTCGATCATGCGGGCGTTGTCGGGGTTGGGCTCCACCGCGAAGACGCGGCCCGCGGGTCCGACGAGGGCGGCGGCGAGCATCGTGAAGTAGCCGATGTTCGCCCCGACATCGAGCACGCCCATCCCCGGCCGCAGCACCGCGCGGAACACCGCGGCGACCTCGCCCTCGTAGGCGCCCGCGAGGACGTGGCGGCCGACCGCCGAATCGACCGGCGACGCGTAGAGCCGGAACCCCTCGCCCTCCGCCACCGCGAGCCCGGCGGCCGGATCGGGCGTGGTCAGGCCGCGGCGCGAGAACTCCAGCGAGTTGACGTAGCTCGCGACGACGGCGTCGAGCGGCTCCCCGGCGTGGGACAGGTGCCCGCGCCATTCCTCCGGATTCGGATGCCGGCCGAGGAGGAGACGGAAGCAATGGAAGACATCGTCCGCCGTCGCGCGGCCGTCATAGGGTGCGGCGGGACGATCGGGCGGCGCGCCCGGTGGTGACGACATGCTGGACCTCCCCATGCTGGACCTCCCGGGTGGCGGCCCGGCCGTGCCCGAAACGGCGGGCGATGGCCAGCCCCGGGCGCGGCGGTCAGGGCGGGACCTGCACGTGCAGCCGGTTGGCGATGATCCGGACCTCGTAGCGGCGCCGCTCCGCCGTCGGGCGGGGAACCCAGCCGCCATCCGTCAGCACGTAGCCGATGCCCGTGACGGTGATCTCGCAGGTCACGGCGTTCGCGGCGGTGGTCGGCCCCTCCCCCACCGTGTCCTCCAGGATGCGGTTGTAGCGGTTCCAGCCGCGGACGGTTCGCTCCACGATCCGCAGCACCTCGTCGCGCTCGCACAGCAGGGCCGGCATCCCCGCCGCGGCGGCCGGGGCGACGACCAGGGGGGCCACCAGGGGGGCGAGCGCGGCGAGGGTCGCGAGGGCGGGGCGGGTCCGTCGGGGCACGGCGGGGTCTCCTCGGTGGCCGGGGACCGTGGCGCGGGCGGGATGGGGCACGCAAGGGCGGGTCACCCGGCGAAGGGGCCATGCAGGCGGACGAGCCACGCGCCGAGCGCGAGTCCGGGGCCGAAGGGGATCGCGGTGCCGGCGCCGAGCCGTTCGCCCCGCGCGCGCCGGAGGGGGGCGGTGGCGAGCCCGGCGAGGGCGCCGATCAGCACCACCTCGCCGAGCGCCGCCGCGCCCACCCACGCGCCCGCGGCCGCGAGGAGCTTGGCGTCGCCGCCGCCGAGCCCCTCCCGCCCCCGCCAGGCGCGGTAGGCGAGGGCCAGCAGGCGGAAGGCGCCGTAGCCCGCCGCGGCGCCGATCGCGTGGCCGGCCATGGCGGCCGGGTCGAGGATCGTCGTCGCGACGAGTCCCGCCACGACGAGCGGAAGGGTGAGGACGTCCGGCAGGCGCCCCGTCCCCAGGTCGATCCAGGCGAGGGCGAGAAGCGACCAGCCGAGGGCGCAGTCCGCCCAGGCCCGCCCGACGTCGTCCCCCGCCGCCAGCACCGCCCAGGCGGCGACGAGGACCGCGGCGAGTTCGACGTGCCAGTGGAACGGCGCGATCGGGGCTCGGCAGGTCCGGCAGCGGCCGCGCAGCAGGGCGTGGCTCAGGAACGGGACGAGGTCGGCCGCGCCGAGCGGGCGGGCGCAGGATTCGCAGCGCGAGCGGGCGAGTCCGACCGGAGCCCCACGCGGCAGGCGCCGGATCAGCACGCCGAGGAAGGAGCCGACGAAGGGCGCGACGAGGATCGGGAGGAGCCACGCCGGGGGCATTCTCGCGCGTCTCCTCATCGCGGTGGCGCCAGATCGCGGTGTCGCCGGGGCGGGGCGGCGCCGCGGGAGGATGCCCGGCCCGGACGGCCCGATACCATGGAGGCCCCGGCACCGGGCCGGCGCTTGCGCCGGCGTCGGCACGTCGCTACCTCGACCCCATGCCGGAAGGCCTGCCCGCTCTCATGCCATCCGCCGCGCGCGCCGGCGAGGGCCACGCGGACGACGCGGAGGCGCTGCTGCGGCTCCTCGTGACCCGCGGGCGCTGCGACGCGCGGGCCGTGGAGCGGGCGCGCGGCATGGCCGCCGCCTCCGGCCGGCGGGCCGACGCCCTCCTCGTCCAGCTCGGCCTCGTGACGGAGCGCGAGCTGGCCGCCGCCTTCGCCGACCTGCTGGATCGCCCCGTGGCCTCCCCCGCGCGCTACCCGGCCGCGCCGGTGCTGGCGGAACGGCTGACCGCGCGGTTCCTGCGGCAGGCGCGGGCCCTGCCCCTCGCGCTGGACGGCGACGCCTTGACGGTGGCCCTCGCCGACCCGCTGGACGGCTTCACCTCCACGGCGATCGCCGCCGCCACCGGCTGCCGCGTGACCGTCGAGGTCGCCGTGCCCGTGGAACTGGAGGCCGCCCTCGACCGCCTCTACCCCGACGGCCCGCCGCCCGCGGCGGAGGCGCCCGACGCCGATCCGCTGGAGGAGGATGCCGAGCGCCTGAAGGACCTCGCGAGCGAGGCGCCGGTGATCCGCCTCGTCAACGCCCTCATCGCCCGCGCCGTCGAGACCCGCGCCTCCGACATCCACGTCGAGCCCTTCGAGGACCGCCTCCGCATCCGCTACCGACAGGACGGCGTGCTGGTGGAGGCGGAGGCGCCCCCCCCGCGGCTGGCCGCCGCGATCGTGTCGCGCATCAAGATCATGGCCCGCCTGGACATCGCGCAGCGCCAGATGCCGCAGGACGGCCGCATCAAGCTGGCGGTGCGCGGTCAGGAGATCGACTTCCGCGTCGCCACGATCCCGTCGCTGCACGGGGAGACGGTGGTGCTCCGGGTCCTCGACCGCTCCGCCGTGGCGCTGGACTACGACGCGCTCGGGCTGGCCCCCGCCGTCGTCGCGCGTTTCCGGGCGGCGCTGGAACTGCCGAACGGCATCGTCCTCGTCTCCGGCCCGACCGGTTCGGGCAAGACGACGACGCTCTACACCGGGCTACTCGGGCTGAACGCGGTGGAGCGCAAGGTCGTCACCATCGAGGACCCGATCGAGTACCAGTTGCCGGGCATCGTGCAGAGCCAGGTCAAGCCGGGCATCGACCTGACCTTCGCCTCCCTGCTGCGCGCCGAGCTGCGCCACAACCCCGACGTCATCATGGTCGGCGAGATCCGCGACGCCGAGACCGCGAGCATCGCCGTGCAGGCCGCGCTGACCGGCCACCTCGTCCTCTCGACCGTCCACACCAACTCCGCCGCCGCGACGGTGGCGCGCCTCCGCGACATGGGGCTGGAGGACTACCTGCTGACGGCGGTGCTGCGCGGCGTCCTGGCCCAGCGCCTCGTCCGCCGCCTCTGCCCGCGCTGCCGCCGCGTGGAGGACGCGCCCGAGGCGGTGGCGGAGCGCTTCGGCCTCCGCCGCCGCGCCGCGCCGGGGCCGATCCGCCTGGGCCACCCCGTCGGCTGCGACCACTGCCGCAACACCGGCTACCGCGGGCGCATGGCCATCGCCGAGTTCCTCGAACCCAACCCCGCGATCGAGCGACTCATCTTCGAGCGTGCCGACGGCAACGCCATCGAGCGCGCGGCGGTCGCGAACGGCATGGTGCCGATGCTCGACGCCGGCCTCGACGCGGCGCTGGCGGGCGACACGACGCTGGAGGACGTGGTCCGCTCCATCCGCGCCACCGATTCTTAACGTGGGGGCCTGATGCCCGCGTTCCGCTACACCGCCGTCACCCCCGGCGGCGAGATGCGGCGCGGCGTGATGGACGCGCCGGACGAGGCCGCGGTGATCCGCCGGCTTCAGGGCGAGGGCGCGATCCCCATGCGCGCCGAACCGGACGAGGGCGGCCGCCTCCGCGCGATCCTCGACACGCCGTTCGGCGGCGGGGCCGGCGTGTCGCGACAGGAGGTGACGGACCTCACGCGAGGGCTCTCGGTCATGCTCGGCGCGGGCCTCGACCTCGACCGCTCCCTCCGCTTCCTCGTCGAGACCGCGCCCGCCCGCCGCGTCGCGGCCCTGCTGGAGGAGGTGCGGGCCACGGTGCGCGACGGCGCCACCCTCACCGCCGCCCTGACGCGCCACCCCCGCACCTTCCCGCCGCTCTACCTCGGCATGGTCCGCGCGGGGGAGGTCGGGGGCCGCCTCGCCCCCACGCTCGACCGCCTCGCCGGCCTGCTGGAACGCCAGCGGGCGCTGGCGGCCGGCATCCGTTCCGCGATGGTCTATCCGACGATCCTTCTCGTGGCCGCGGTCGGCTCCATCGCCCTCCTCCTCACCTCCGTCCTGCCGCAGTTCGTGCCGCTGTTCGAGACGAGCGGCGCCGCCCTCCCCCCCTCCACCCGCTTCCTCGTGGACGCCGGCGACGCCGTGTCCGCCTGGGGTTTGCACGCGCTGGTCGCGCTGCTGGCGGCATACCTCATCGCCCGCGCCGCCCTCCGCCAGCCCGGCCCGCGCCTCGCCCGCGACCGCCTTCTCCTCCGCCTTCCCGTGTTCGGAGGGCTGCTGCGGGACCTCCTCGCCGCCCGCTTCGGCCGCGCCTTCGGAACCCTCCTCACCAACGGCGTCCCGTTGATCGCCGCGATGGAGGTCGCCCGCGGCACGCTCGGCAACCGCGAGGCGGAGGCGGCCGTCGACCGCGCCGCCCTCACCGCCCGGGGCGGCGACGACCTCTCCGCCACGCTCCAGGCCTCCGGCGTCTTCCCCCTCCGCATGACCACCCTCCTCCGCCTGGGTCACGAGACGGCGCAGCTCGGCCCCATGGCGCTCCGCGCCGCGGAGATCCACGAGGAGGCGGCGCGGCTCGGCACGGAACGCCTCGTCGCGCTGCTGGTGCCCGCGATCACGGTCGTCATGGGCGCGCTCATCGCCGGCATCGTCGCCTCGCTGTTGCTGGCGATGCTCTCCCTCAACGATCTCGCGGGCTGAGCGTGCGGGCGGACGCTCGGGGGGACGCGGGCTTCACCCTCATCGAGGTGCTCGCCGTCGTCGCCGTCCTCGGCCTCGCCCTCGGCATCGTCGCGAACCGCGGCCCGACCCGCAGCCCCTCCCTGGAGGCGCGAGAGGCGGCGGGAGAGGTCGCCCTCGCGCTGCGACAGGCCCGCGGCGTCGCGATCGCCTCGGGACGTCGGGTATCCTTCGCCCTGGATGTCGAGGCGCGCGCCTACCGCGTCGCGGACGGCCCGTCCCGCCCCCTGCCGCCCGCCCTCGCCCTCGCCATGACCGCCGCGGCGGGGGAGGCTGGCGACGGACCGACCACCGCCTCCATCGCCTTCACCCCGGACGGCGGCTCTACCGGCGGCCGCATCCGCCTCGCCGCGGGGGCGGTGCGGCGCGTCGTGGCGGTGGACTGGCTCACCGGCCGCGTCACGGTCGCCGATGCGCCCTGACCGGCACGCTGACCGGCACGGCGTCCCGGCGGACCGGACGGGCGCCGACCGGGGCTTCACCCTCCTCGAAGTCCTCGTCGCCTTCGCCATCGCCGCCGGCGCCCTCGCCGTCCTGTTCCGCACCGCCGTGGACGGCGGCACCGCCGCCGAGGCCGCCGCGCGGTACGGCGAGGCCCTGTCCCACGCCCGATCCCGCCTCGCCGCCGTGGAGGGCGCCGCCCTGCGGCCCGGCGACGCGTCCGGCGAGGACGGCGCCTATCGCTGGCGCACCCGCATCGCCCTCGTCGCCGAGGCGCCGCCGGTGCGCGACGGCCCGCCCGCCCCCGCCCTCTACGCCGTCACCGTCGCCGTCGGCTGGGGCGACGGATCGGCGGCGCGGAACGTGGAACTCGCCACCCGCCGCCTCGGCCCGCCGACGCCGCGCGCCCCATGACGCCTCACGCACCGTGACGCCATCCCGGGCCGCGCCGCCCGACGCGGGCTTCACCCTGCTGGAGATCCTCGTCGCCCTCGTCGTCCTCGGCTTCCTCGTCGCGGGGTTGACGCAGGGCACCCGCTTCGGCCTCCGCGCGCTCGACCGGCAGGCCGCCCGTGCCGCCACCGCGGGCGACCTCGACGCCGTGGACCGCGTCCTCCGCCGCCTCATCGAGGCGACTGACCCCGGCAACGCCCGCGAACCGCCGGTCTTCGAGGGCGATTCCCGCTCCCTCCGCCTCGTCACCGACCTCGGCGCCGCCGCCGCGGCCCTCGGCGACACCGCCGCCGACGCGCGCCTCTCGGTCGAAGGCGGACGCCTCGTCCTCCTCTGGACGCCCTGGCGCCACGTCGCGCCCCTCGCCCCGCCCCCGCCCCCCCGCCGCGCCGTGCTGCTGGACGGCGTCGCCGCCCTCGACCTCGCCTACTGGGGCGCCGCGGAGGACGGTGCCGCGCCGTCCTGGCAGCCGGAATGGTCGCGGCCCGCCCTCCCCGGCCTCGTGCGGCTCCGCCTGATCCCCCTCCCCGGCACCGCGCGGCGCCCGGCGGACATCGTCGCCGCGCCGCGCCGCGACCGGGACGGCGGTTAGGCCGGTTCGCGACGCCCGGCATCCGCCGCATCGCGTCCCGGAGGAAGGCCCGGCCGGGACGGGCCGTGCCCGCCGGGGGGGCCGCCCCGCGTCGTCGCATGGCGCACCAGCGGCCGCCCCGCTATAGATCGGCCGGCCAGGCGGCGGCTGCGTCCAGGGGCGCCGTCCCGCCGTTTGGGTCTCAGGCTGGTCGGTGACCGCCGAAGTCGGGCGCGCGGGTGGGGAGGAGGGCGTGGGGGTCGTTCGCGACGTGGCGACGTGGTGGGCCGGGCAGATGCGCGACCTGGTGCCCGCCGCGTCCGGCCGCGCCGAGGACCGCTCCGATGCCGTCATCGCCGACGCCCGCCCCGGCGGCGCGTCCCTCACCCTGTCCCGCCGCCGCCGCGGCCGGGAGACCCGCCTCGGCGAGGTCACCGCCGACCCGTCCGGCGTCGCCGCCGCCCGGCGCCTCGTTCCGGCCGGACGGCGCCCGCCGCGCATCCTCCTCCGCCTTCCCGCCGAGGCCGTCCTCGACCGCCCGCTCGTCCTGCCCCTCGCGACCGAGCCGGACCTCGACCGCGTCCTCGC
>CAXVWQ010000162.1:0-3253 GCA_964263755.1 Roseomonas sp.
GAAGTTCCCGGGGGTGACCGGCACGTCGTGCCGCCGGCACAGCCCGATGACGTTGGCCCGCGTCACCCCGTGGAAGCAGTAATCCCCCGTGGAGGTGAACACCGCCCCGCCCCGCACCCAGAACAGGTTCGTCGCGTTGCACGACGACACGAACCCCTGGGGGTCGAGCATCACCGCCTCGTCCGCCCCCGCCTTGATCGCCTGGATGAGCGCCGTGATGAGGTTGAGCCGCGAGTGCGAGTTCAGCCGCATGTCGAACATGTCCGCCGGCGAGCAGCGGATGCTCGACGTGAACAGCGACAGCCCCCGCGCCGCAAGCGCCGGGTCCGGCTCCTTCCACTCCGCGACGATCGCGACGGTGGCCCCGCCGACCGCGTGCCGCGGGTCCTGGTTCGGCGTCTTCTTCAGCCCGCGGGTGACCATCAGGCGGATGTGCACGCCGTCCGTCATGCCGTTGGCGCGCACGGTCTCCCACAAGGCCGCCGCGACGCCCTCCCGCGTCAGCCCGATGTCGAGGTCGATGGCCCGCGCCCCCTCGAACAGCCGGTCGAGATGCGCGTCGAGGAACACGAGGCCGCCCTTGTGGAGGCGAACGCCTTCCCACACTCCGTCGCCGAGGACGAACCCCGCGTCGAAGATGGAGACCCGCGCCGCGTCGCGCCGCACGAGGCCGCCGTTGAGGTGGACGAGCACGTCGGCGTTGCGGGGATCGCTCGGGAAATCCTGACTTCCGGCCATTCCGATGCGGAGCCCTACCCGACCCGGCCGACCGTAGGAGCGCGTCCGGAAAGGCGTCAAGCGATGCCCCGGACCTGCCGATTCCTCGCCCCCGTCCCGCCATGTTCCGTGCTAGGATGCTCCCCGCGCCGGTCGGTCGGGGGCCTGCCGGGTCGCGAGACGAGGGGAATCTCGACCGTGCGGACATCGATCCCGCGCCGTGTCCTTCTGGGCCTCGGCCTGTCGGCGCTGGCCGCGCCGGCGTTCGCCCAGTCGGCCCGGCCCCGCCGCACCCCCGAAGCCCGCCCCCTCGTCGTCCTCGATCCCGGCCATGGCGGCCGCGATTCCGGCGCCGTCGGCACCCGCGGCACGCAGGAGAAGCGGATCGTCCTCGCCGCCGCCCTCGACCTCCGCCGCCGCCTGGAAGCCACGGGCGCCGTCCGCGTCGCCCTCACCCGCACCCGCGACACCTTCGTCCCCCTCTCCGAGCGCGTGGATTTCGCCCGGCGGCGCGACGCCGCCCTCCTCGTCTCCCTCCACGCCGATTCCGCCCCCGGCGCCCGCGGCGCCTCCGTCTACACCCTCTCCGACACCGCCTCCGACGCGCTCTCCGCGGCGCTGGCCCGCCGCGAGAACGCCGCCGACGCCGCCGGCGGCCTCCGCCTCCCCCCCGTCCCGCCGGAGGTCCAGCGCATCCTCATCTCCATGGTGCGCGGCGAGACCCGCCGCGGCGCCGAGCGCCTCGCGAACCTGACGGTCGGCGCCCTCCGCCCGCGCGTCCCCCTCCTCCCCAACACCCACCGCCACGCCGCCTTCGCCGTCCTCAAGGCCCCGGACGTGCCGAGCGTCCTCGTGGAGATGGGCTTCCTCTCCTCCCCGGAGGACGAGGCGGCCCTCCTGCGCCCCGACCACCGCGCCGCCCTCGCCGCCGCCCTGATGGCGGCCATCGAGGGCTACGTCGCCCGCCCCGGAATCGGCTGATCCCACGCGCCCACCGTGGCCGTCACGGCACGCCCGCCCCGAACCTGCTGCCGCACCGCAACCGAACCCGGCCTCCGCCCGCTTCCGCCTCCGCCATGCCCGCGACGTGAAGCCGCCCCGCGCGTCCGAATGATTTCAGCCGGCGCGCGGACGATCCTCATGGTGTAGGCTGGCCCCGACGAACCACCCCGGCAGGCCCCTCGGCCCGACCGGTCCCCAAGGGTGCCCATGTCCGTTCCGCCCCTCCGCGCCGACCGCCCCCTCTCCGGCGGGCGCGCCCCGGCCGACCCCCCGATGGACGGCGCCGCCGACCCGACCCTCGCCATCCCGACCCCCCCGGCGAAGAAGCGGGGCCGCCGCGGCTCCTGGTTCCGCCGCATCCTCGGCGCGATGGCCGCCCTCGTCCTCATGGCCGGCGGCGTCGGCGCGTTCCTCGGCTACGGCATGTGGCGCCAAGCCAATTCGGAGATGCCGGACCACGGCTGGCTCGCCGACTACCAGCCGCCGCAGATGTCGCGCATCTACGCCGCGGATTCCCGGCTGATGGCCGAACTCGCCCTCGAACGCCGCGTCTTCGTCCCGATCGCCGCCATCCCCGCGCGGCTGCAACAGGCCTTCATCTCGGCGGAGGACCAGAACTTCCGCTCCCACCACGGCGTGGACCCGCTGGCGATCCTCCGCGCCTCCGTGACGAACCTCGAGACCCTGGGAACGGGACGCCGCCCCATCGGCGCCTCCACGATCACCCAGCAGGTCGCGAAGAACATGCTCGTCGGCACCGACCGCACGCTCATGCGCAAGGTCCGCGAGGCCATCCTCGCCGTCCGCCTCGAAGGCGCGATGAGCAAGGACCGCATCCTCGAGATCTACCTCAACGAGATCTTCCTCGGCGCCCAGGCCTACGGCGTGGCGGCGGCGGCCCAGAACTACTTCAACAAGGGCCTCGACGAACTCTCCATCGCCGAGATGGCCTTCCTCGCCGCGCTCCCGAAGGCGCCGAACAACTACAACCCCGTCCGCTTCCCCGACGCCGCCCGCGCCCGCCGCGACTGGGTGATCGACCGCATGGCCGAGGACCGCGCCATCACGCGGGAGGAGGCGGTCGCCGCGAAGCGGGAGCCCATCACCTCCCGCGGCCGCGCCCGCCCCGACATGGTCGCCCACGGCCAGTATTTCCTCGAAGAGGTCCGCCGCGACCTCACCGCCCGCTTCGGCCCGGAACAGACCACCATGGGCGGCCTCGTGGTCCGCACCTCGATGGACCCGGCCCTCCAGCTCACCGTCGAGACCTCGCTGCGCAACAACCTCCTCGCCTACGACCGCCGCCGCGGCGGCTGGCGCGGCCCCGTCACCCGCATCTCCGCCTCCCCGACGGAGTGGATGCCCGCCCTGGAGGGCGTCCAGCGCACCCCCGGCATGCTCCGCGACTGGCGCCTCGCCGTGGTGCTGGAGGTCCGCGACCGCGAGGCCCGCCTCGGCTGGGCCGAGCGCCCGGCGCCGCGCACCCCCGCCCCGCCCCCCCCCGGCCCCCAGCTCCTCGATGACGTGTCGTCCT
>CAXVWQ010000163.1:0-28429 GCA_964263755.1 Roseomonas sp.
ATCCACCGCCGCGACATCTACGCAGGCTTCGCGCCGCTGCGCCCGATGGACCTGCAAGGGTGGAACGGCGGCCACCCCGCGCTGTCCGAGGCGGTGGAGGCGGCGCGCCCGCGGATCGTCGTGGACCTCGGCGTCTGGAAGGGCCAGTCCGTCGTGACCCTGGCCGGGGCGGTGCGGCGGCACGCGCCGGGCGGCTGCGTCATCGCGGTGGACACCTTCCTCGGCTCGCCGGAGCACTGGAACCCCGACCGCGCCGACGGGATGATGGACTCGCTGCTGATGACTCACGGCTGGCCCGGGCTGTACTGGCAGTTCTTGTCGAACGTCGTGCACGCCGGCGTGTCGGACACCGTCGTCCCCCTGCCGCAGACGGGGGAGAACGCCGCCGTCATCCTGAAGCGCCTGCGGCTGCGCCCGGGCGTGGTCCACGTGGACGCGGCGCACGAGTACGAGGCGGTGCTGCGCGACGCCCGGGCGTGGTGGGCCCTGCTGGAACCCGGCGGCATCCTCCTGGGCGACGACTTCGCCTGGCCCGGCGTGGAGCGCGCCGCCCGCGGGTTCGCGGCGGAGGTCGGCCAGCCGCTGGAGGTGCGCGACCCCAAATGGATCCTGCGGAAGCCGCGATGAACCGCCCCGTGCTGACGACCGTTCGCCCGGAATGGGTGGATCACTACGGCCACATGAACGTCGCCTACTACGTCGTCGCCTTCGACCTCGCGACCGACGCGCTGTGGCCCGCCCTCGCGCTCGGCCCCGCCTTCCGCGCCCGCGGCCTCGGCACCTTCGCGGTCGAGGCCTGGGTGGCCTACGCGCGGGAGGTGCGGGAGGGCGCGCCGCTCGCGGCCGAGAGCGAGGTGGTCGCGCACGACGCCAAGCGGCTGCTGGTCCGCCACCGCCTGTTCCACGCGGCGGAGGGTTTCGAGAGCGCGCGGTGCGAGATGCTCATGCTGTGCGTGGACTTGGACCGGCGGCGCGTGACGGAGTGGCCGGAGGATGTGCGGGCGGCCTTCGCGGCGGCCCCGGCCGGCCCGCCCGCGGAACGTCTGGCGCTGCGGCGGTAGGCGGGTTGCGCACCGGGGCGGCACCGGCCGCGCGGGGCCAACCCAAACCCGCCCCCCGGCGGGTTGACGCGGCGGCCCGGGGCGCCGAACCATCCGCCGACGGAGGCTTCCCGATGAACGTATCCCTGCGGTCCGGCGGCGCCATGCCCGCCGGCATGGACCCGGCGGAATGGGCGGTGCGCTGCGACCTCGCCGCGCTCTACCGCCTCGTCGCGCACCACCGGATGACCGACCTGATCTACACCCACATCTCCGCGCGGGTGCCGGGACCGGAGCACCACTTCCTCATCAACCGCTACGGCGTGCTGTTCCACCGCATGCGCGCGAGCGACCTCGTCAAGGTGGACCTCGACGGGGTCGTGCTGGAGCCCATGTCGCCGCGGGTGAACGCCGCGGGCGTCACGATCCATTCCGCGATCCACATGGCGCGCGACGACCTGACCTGCGTGATCCACACGCACACCTCCGCGGGGATCGCCGTCTCCGCGCAGAAGGCCGGGCTGCTGCCGATCTCCCAGCACGCGCTGAAGTTCTACGGCAAGCTGTCCTACCACGGGTATGAAGGCGTCGCCCTGGACCTGGACGAGCGCGATCGGCTCGTCGCCGACCTCGGCGACAACCGCGCGATGATCCTGCGGAACCACGGTCTGCTCGTGGCCGGGCGGACGATCGCGGAGGCGTTCAACGCGATCTACTACCTCGAACGCGCCTGCCAGGCGCAGGTGGCGGCGCTTTCTGGCGGCGTGGAACTGATCTATCCGCCGGAGGAGGTCCGCTTGCTGGCGGCATCCCAGTTCGACGGCCCGCGCACGCTGGACCACGCGCAGTTCGCCTGGGAATCCGCCCTCCCGCTCATCGAGGACGGCGAGGACTGGCGCTGTTGAGCGACCCGCTCCTTCTCACCGGCGGCCGGGTCTGGCGCGGCCTGTCCGGCGGCTTCGCGGAGGCGGCGCTGGTGGCGGACGGCCGCGTCGCCGCCGTCGGCGCTCGTGACGAGTTGGAAGGCATGGCGCCGTCCGGGGCGCGCCGCGTGGACCTGGATGGCCGCGTCGCCATCCCCGCCTTCAACGAAGCCCACATGCACCTGCTGCCCTACGGCCTCGGCCTGTCGCAGGTGAACCTGCGGGCGGAGGAGGTGACGACGCTGGACGCGGTGCTGACGCGGATCGCCGATGCCGCGAAGGCCGCCCCGCGCGGCGCCTGGGTGATGGGGCGCGGCTACGACCACGGCGCGCTGGACGTGGGGCGGCACCCGACCGCCGCCGAACTGGACCGCGTGGCCCCGGACAACCCGGTGTTCATCAAGCGCACCTGCGGCCACATGGGCGTCGCCAACACCGCCGCGATGCGTGCGGCCGGAATCGGCCACAACACGCCCGACCCCGAGGGCGGCGTCATCGAGCGCCGCGGCGGCGCCCTCACCGGCCTGTTCCAGGAACGCGCGATGCGGCTGGTGCTGGATACCGCCCCGATCCCGTCCGAGACCGCGATGGTGGACGCCATCGACGCCGCCGGCCGCGACCTCGCCGCGCGCGGTTTCGCCAGCGCGTCCGACATGAACGTCGGCATGACCGCGGGCCTCGCCGAGATCGCCGCCTACCGCCGCGCGCTGGCGGACGGCCGCCTGCACCAGCGCATGTGGCAGGTGCTGGCCGGCAACCCCGAAGGGATCGCGGTGTCGGCCTGGGACGGGGGACTGCGCCCTGACCACACCGATGACATGCTCGCCTGGGGCGCCGTGAAGGTCTTCGCCGACGGGTCCGCCGGCGGCCTGACCGCCGCCTTCTTCGACCCCTACCTGCCCGGCGGCACCGGCGTGTTCTGCTTCCCCGACGAGACCATGCACCGCTTGCTCGCGCTGTATCACCGGCAGGGCTGGCAACTCGACATCCACGCCATCGGCGACGCCGCCATCGAGCAGGTCCTCTCCGGCATGGAATCCGCCGACGATTCCGACCACCCGGTGACCGGCCGCCGCCACCGCATCGAGCATTGCGGCTTCCTGAACCCGGACCAACGACGCCGCATGAAGGCCCGCGGCGTGATCCCCGTCCCGCAGCCCGTCTTCCTCTACGAGTTCGGCGACCTCTACCTCAGGAACCTCGGGATGGAGCGATCCGCCGCCTCCTACCCCATGCGCACCTGGTTCGAGGAAGGCCACCACCCCGCCGCCTCCTCCGACTGCCCCGTCTCCACCGTGGACCCCTTCATCAACCTTTTCACGATGCTCACCCGGAAGACGAACAAGGGCACGGTCATCGGCGCCGACGAGACGCTGACCGCCGAACATGCGATCCACTGCCAGACGTGGTGCGGCGCGTATTCCCAGTTCGCCGAGGATCGTCGCGGCACGCTGGAACCCGGGATGCAAGCCGACATCGCCGTCCTCTCCCGCGACGTGTTCGCGGGCGATCCCGACGACGTCCTGACCGCCACCGCCGACCTGACGCTGCGCGGCGGCACGCCGATCTTCGACCGCCACGGCGCGCTGGCATAATGGCGCGCCACGCCCTCCAACGCCTGCTGACCGCCATCCCCGTGCTGTTCGGCGTGGTGCTGGTTGGGTTCCTCCTGATGCAGGTGGTCCCGACCGACCCCGCCATCGTCCGCGCCGGCCCCACCGCCACCGCCGAGGTCGTCGCCGCCATCCGCCAGGACCTCGGCCTCGACCGCCCCCTCCACGAGCAGTTCGGCCTCTACCTCTGGCGCCTCGTCCAGGGCGACCTCGGCGTCTCCATCATCAACAACGTCCCCGTCTCCGGCGAACTCGCCAACACCGTCGGCCCGACGCTCGAACTCATGTTCGCGAGCCTCATCTGGTCCGTCCCCATCGGCATCGTTCTCGGCACCCTCGGCGCCTACTACCGCGGCAAGCTCGTGGACCGCGCCATCACCGCCTTCGCCGTCGCGGGTGGGTCGGTCCCCGTGTTCTTCCTCGGCCTCCTGCTGATCTGGTACGTCGGCTTCAAGCTCCAGTGGCTCCCCTTCACCGGCCGCGGCGGCCCGCTCTGGACACTCGAAGGCTGGCGCGCCATCGCGCTCCCCGCGCTGACGCTCGGCGGCGTGTTCATCGGCCCCGTCGCCCGCATGACCCGCACCGCCGTCCTCGACGTCCTCGGCGTGGAACACGTCCGCACTGCCCGGGCGAAGGGCCTCGGCGAGTACGCCGTCGTCACCCGCCACGCGCTGCGGAACGCGCTGATCCCCGTCGTGACGCTCATCGGCCTCCAGATCGGCTTCCTGCTGGGTGGCGCCGTGGTGACGGAGACCGTCTTCTCCTGGCCCGGCGTCGGCCGCCTCGCGGTCGGCGCCATCCTCTCCTCCGACTTCCCGATGGCGCAGGGGACGATCATCGTCCTCTCCCTCGGCTTCATCGTCATCAACCTGACGGTGGACGTCCTCTACGCCGCCCTCGACCCCCGGATCCGCGCGGCATGAGCGCGACGTTCATCGCGCCGGAGGACGCTGCCCCGCCGAAGCGCCCCGGCACCCTCGGCCGCCTGCTGCGCGAGCCCGCCGCGGCGGCCGCGCTGATCTTCGTCGCGCTCATCGTCCTCGCCGCGGTCTTCGCCCCGCTGCTGGCGCCGACCGACCCCTATGACAACGACCTGTCCAAGGCGATGCAGCCGCCCGGGGCGCCGGGACTCCCATTGGGCGCCGACGCCCAAGGCCGCGACCAGATCACCCGCATCCTCTTCGGCCTCCGCCTCACCCTCCTGATGGGCGCCGCCTCCGTCGCGTTGGGCGGCGGCCTCGGCGCCCTCCTCGGTTTCACCGCCGCCTACTACCGCCGCGCCGACGGCTGGATCATGCGCGTGATGGACGTGATGCTGTCCTTCCCGGCCATCCTCTTCGGCCTCGCCATCGCCGCCATCGCGGGCCCGGGGACGGAAGCGGTGGTGCTGGCGCTGTCGGTCGCCACCATTCCCCTGATGGCCCGCATCGTCCGCGGCGCCGCCCTTCAGATCATGGGCCTCGACTACATCGAGGCGGCCCGCGCCACCGGCATGTCCGACGCCCGGCTCATCCTTCGCCACGTCGCGCCGAACTGCCTCTCCGCCATCTTCGTCTTCGCCACGCTGCGCTTCGGGCAGGTGATCCTTCTGGGATCGGCGCTGTCCTTCCTCGGCCTCGGCGCCCAGCCGCCCACGCCGGAACTCGGCGCCATGGCGAGCGACGGGCGGAACTTCCTCTTCTTCGCCCCGCACATCGCGGTGGTGCCCTGCGTCGCGATCTTCGTCATCGTCCTGGCCTTCAACGTGCTAGGAGACGCGCTCCGCGACGCCCTCGACCCCCGCCTTCGCATCTGAGAGAGGACCCCCGATGAGGAACTGGCTGCACGCGGGCCTGCTGGCCCTGGCCGGGGCGATCCCCGCCGCGGAGGCGTTGGCGCAGGCCACCCCGCGCAACACCCTCACCGTCCTGCGCGAGATCGACGCGGACAACTACGACCCCCCGCGTTCCACCGCCCGCGGCGCGGGAGAGGTGGTGTACATGATGAGCGACACGCTCGTCGCTCTCGACTGGGACCAGCGCACCGTCCGCCCGCTGCTGGCCGAATCCTGGACGGTGTCGGAGGACGGGAAGCTCTACACCTTCCGCCTCCGCCGCGACGTGACCTTCTGCGACGGCAAGCCCTTCACCGCCCGCGACGTGGTCTATTCCATCAACCGCTGGATCGACCCCGCCACCCGCTCCCCCGTCCGCTGGCGCGCCGGCCCCGTGCGCGAGATCCGCGCGGTGGACGACTTCACCGTGGAATACGAGCTGACGGAGCCCTTCGGCGAACTCCTTTATCAGTTGACGTTGTTCTTCGGCTCCATCGTGGACCAGGCGACCGTCGAGCGCCTCGGCGCCAACTTCGGCGTGCAGGGCTTCAACGGCACCGGCCCGTTCTGCTGGGTGTCCTGGACGCCGCGCCAGGACCTCGTCCTGCAACGCCACCCCCGCTACAACTGGGGCCCGTCGCTCTACACCAACCCGTCGCCACAGGTGGAGCGCGTGGTGTGGCGCGTGATCCCCGAGGCCAACACCCGCCTCGCCGCGATGCAGACCGGCCAGGGCGACGTGACGCAGTACGTCCCCTACATCGCCCTGAACCAGTTGCGCACCGTGCCGACCATCCGCCTCGTCCGCCAGGAGAACTATTTCTGGGACTTCTTCATGGGCTTCAAGGTGGACAAGCCGGTGGTGAGCGACCCCGCCGTGCGCCGCGCCATCAACCTCGGCGTCAACCGCGCCGCCGTGACGCAAGCCACCTTCTTCGGCGCCGCCGACCCGATGCGCGGCTACCTCAACCCCAACGTGACGGGCTACGACGGCGACGCCGCCGGCATGGTCCCGGTCTTCAACGCCGATGAGGCCCGCCGGGTGCTGGACGAGGCGGGCTGGCGCATGGGCCCCGACGGCGTGCGCGTGAAGGACGGCCAGCGCGCCTCCTTCCTCCTCTACGGGTTGCAGACGAACGAGTGGCGCCGGATGAGCGAGGCCATCCAGGCCGACCTCCGCCGGATCGGCATCGAGATGCGCGTGCATCTGTGGGACGCGACGGTGGGCTGGGGGCGGCTCGCGACGCAGGAGTTCGACGCCTTCGTCATGTCCTACCCCTACATCTCCGCCACCGACGGCTTCGCCCTGTATTTCGACAGCCGCAACCGCCCGACGCCGAACCGCATGAACTGGAGCGACCCGGAGACGGACCGCCTCCTGGCCATCGCGAAGACCGGGCTGGACGCGGGGGACCGCGCCCGCGCCATCGCCGACGCGCAGCGCCGCATCGCCTCCCAGAACGTGTGGCTGCCGATCGCGCACGAGCAACTGTGGCTCGCCTCCGCCCAGCGCGTGGAGGGCGCACGCCCCCACGGCATCTACGGCGTCGGGATCTACAAGGGTCTCGACATCCGCCTGACGCGCTGAGGGGAGGGCGGCCGTGGCGCTCGACCACATCGGCTTCGCGGTCGCCGACTTCGCGGCCTCCCGCACCTTCTACCTCGCCGCCCTCGCCCCCCTGGGCTTCGCGGTGAAGAAGGAGGGCGACGGCTGGATGCTCATCGGCGCCGGGCTGGGGGAGCCTGAACTCTGGTTCGGCTCCTCCACCGTCGCCGGCACCCCGCCCGGCGACATCCACTTCGCCTTCACCGCTAAGGACCACGCTGCGGTGGATGCCTTCCACGCCGCGGCGCTCGCCGCCGGGGGCCGCGACAACGGCGCCCCCGGCCTTCGCCCGCAATACCACGCGAACTACTACGCCGCTTTCGTCATCGACCCGGACGGCCACAACGTCGAGGCCGTCTGCCACGCCCCCGGAATGCCGCAGGACCAGATCGAATGACCACCGTCATCCGCAACGCCGACGTCGTCGTCGCCTGGGACGCTTCGGCCGGGCAGCACGTCTACTTGACGGACGCCGACATCGCCTTCGACGGCGGCGCCATCACCCACGTCGGCCGCGCCTATGCCGGTGCCGCCGACGAGACGATCCCCGGCAAGGGCCTCCTCGTCATGCCCGGCCTCGTCAACATCCACTCCCACCCTTCGTCAGAACCGATGAACAAGGGGCTGCTGGACGAGATCGGCTCCCCCGGCCTCTACAACTCCTCCCTCTACGAATACATGCCGATCTTCCGTGCCGACGCGGAGGCCGTCCCGCACTGCGTCCGCGTCGCGCTGTCCGAGTTGCTGCTCTCGGGCGTCACCACCGTCGCCGACCTCTCCATGGCCCATCCCGGCTGGCTCGACCTGCTCGCGGAATCCGGGATGCGCGTCTGCATCGCCCCGATGTTCAAGTCCGCCCGCTGGTTCACGAAGAACGGCCACGTCGTGGAGTACGAATGGGACGAGGCCGCCGGTGAGAAGGCGATGACCGAAGCCCTGCAACTCATAGACCGCGCGGAGCAGCACGAATCCGGCCGCCTCTTCGGCATGGTCGTCCCCGCGCAGATCGACACCTGCGCGCCGGGGCTGCTGCGGGAGAGCAGCCAGGAAGCGAAGGCGCGCGGCCTGTCCTGGCAGATCCACGCCGCGCAATCCGTCGTCGAGTTCCACGAGATCACCCGCCGCCACGGGATGACCCCCATCGGCTGGCTCGACTCCATGGACCTGCTGAACGACCGCGCGATCATCGGCCACGGCATCTTCCTCGACGATCACCCGACGACGCCCTGGCACACCCATTCCGACCTGGACCGCCTCGCCGACACCGGCACCACCGTCGCGCACTGCCCCACGGTCTTCGCCCGCCGCGGCATCACCATGAAGAACTTCGGCCGCTACAAGCGCCGCGGCGTGAACATGGGGCTCGGCACCGACACCTACCCCCACAACATGCTCGACGAGATCCGCCTCGCCGCCTACCTCGCCCGCACCCAGGCCACCGACCCGCGCGCGGTGACGACGACCGAACTCTTCGACGCCGCGACCATCGGCGGTGCCAAGGCCCTCGGTCGCGACGACATCGGCCGCCTCGCCGCGGGCTGCCGCGCCGACTTCGTCCTCGTGGACGCCGAGCACCCGATGATGCGCCCGGGCCGCGACCCCGTCCGCTCCCTCATCTACGCCGCGGGAGACCGCGCCATCCGCGACGTCTACGTGGACGGCGAGCAGGTCGTCCGCGACGGCGAGGTCACGACGATGGACTACCGCGGGGCCGCCGCGCACCTGCACGAGGCCCAGAAGCGCATCCTCGACAAGGCCCCGAGCCAGGACTGGGCGCACCGCCCCGTCGAGAAGGTCAGCCCGCCCACGTTCCGCTGGTCGTGACGGACCCCCTCCTCCGCATCGAGGGCCTTCGCACCACCTTCCGCGCCGGCCGCGGCGAGATCGTCGCGGTGGACGGCGTCTCGTTGGAGGTCCCCGCCGGCCGCACCCTCGGCATCGTCGGCGAATCCGGCTGCGGCAAGTCCGTCCTCTCCCTCTCCGTCATGCGCCTCGTCGCCCCGCCCGGCCGGGTCGCGGAGGGCCGTGTCCTGCTCGACGGCCGCGACCTCGCCACCCTCGACAACGCGGCGATGCGCGCCGTCCGCGGCCGGGAGATCGCGATGATCTTCCAGGAGC
This sequence comes from Roseomonas sp., assembly GCA_964263755.1. GTDB lineage: Bacteria > Pseudomonadota > Alphaproteobacteria > Acetobacterales > Acetobacteraceae > Roseomonas. The sequence continues at coordinate 9,114 of CAXVWQ010000163.1, forward strand.
CGATGACCTCGCTGAACCCCGTCCACACCGTCGGCGCGCAGATCACCGAGGCGATGCGCGCCCACGAACCCGGTGCGAAGGACCTGGAGGCCCGAGCCATCGAAGCGCTCCGCCGCGTCCGCATCCCCTCCCCCGAACGCCGCTTCGCCGAGTACCCGCATCAACTCTCCGGCGGGATGCGCCAGCGCGTGATGATCGCGATGGCCCTCGCCTGCCGCCCGAGACTGTTGATCGCCGACGAACCCACCACCGCCCTCGACGTGACGGTCCAGGCCCAGATCCTCGATCTGCTGCGCGACCTGCAAGCCGAAACCGGCATGGCGGTGATCCTCATCACCCACGACCTCGGCGTCGTCGCCGAAATGGCCGACGAGGTCGCCGTGATGTACGCCGGCCGCGTCGTCGAACGCGGCACCGCGCGCGACATCTTCGAGGACCCGCAGCACCCCTACACCATCGGCCTCCTCGGCAGCATCCCGCGCATCGAGGAGGAGCGCGACCGCCTCCTCGCCATCGAGGGTTCCGTCCCCCCGCCCTTCGCCCTCCCGAACGGCTGCCGCTTCCACCCCCGCTGCCCCTTCGCTATTCGCGCCTGCACCGAGGCCGACCCGCCGCTCCGTGAGATGTCGCCGGGCCACCGCGCCGCCTGCATCCGCGCGCCCGTCGAACACGCCCTGGACCTCGTCGCGTGACCGCGCTGCTGGAAGCGCGGAATCTCGCGAAGCACTACCCGGTTCGTCGCGGCATCATCCGCGCGAAGCAGATCGGCACCGTTCGCGCCGTGGACGGCGTCTCCCTCGACCTCCACCGCGGCGAAACCCTCGCGCTGGTGGGCGAATCCGGCTGCGGCAAGTCCACCACCGCCCGTCTGGTGATGCGCCTCATCGAACCCACCACCGGCACCCTCCGCTTCGACGGCACCGACGTCACGACGATCTCCGGCGCCGCCCTCCGCGCCCTCCGCCGCCGCATCCAGATCGTCTTCCAGGACCCCTACGCGTCGCTCAACCCCCGCATGACGGTGGCAGACGCCATCGCCGAACCCATGGCCGTCCACGGCATCGGCGACGCCGCCTCGCGCAAGGCCCGGGTGGAAGACCTCCTCCGCCTCACCGGCCTCCGCCCCTTCCACGCCAACCGCTACCCCCACGAGTTCTCCGGCGGCCAGCGCCAGCGCATCGGCGTCGCCCGCGCGCTGGCCGTGGAACCCGAAGTCGTGGTGCTGGACGAACCGGTTTCGGCGCTGGACGTCTCCATCCAGGCCCAGGTCGTGAACCTGCTGCGCGACATCCAGGCGCGCATGGGGCTGTCCTATCTCTTCATCGCGCACGACCTCGCGGTGGTGAAGCACGTCGCCGACCGCGTCGCGGTCATGTATCTCGGCCGCATCGTCGAACTCGCACCCAAGCGTGACCTGTTCCGCGACCCGCGCCACCCCTACACGCGCGCCCTGCTCTCCGCGATCCCGCGACCCGACCCGTCCCGCCGCGGCGCCGTCCGCCCCCTGGCCGGCGACCTGCCGAGCCCGATGGCCATCCCCCCGGGCTGCCGCTTCCACACCCGTTGCCCCCTCGTCCAACCGGTGTGCCGGGAACAGGACCCACCGCTCCGCCAGATCACCGCAGGTCACCTCAGCGCCTGCCACTTCGCCGGGGACCTGCCCACCATGGCCGCCGACACCGCCGGCGGCGTGGCGCCCGTGGCCGCGACCCGCCTAGTCGCCTACGCCGCGGCTCGCGCCGCCCGTGCGGAGGCTGGCCTACCCGGTTGACGCCGCCCGCCCCCGGAAACACGGTGCCCCGCCAGGGGGGAAACAGCACCATGACCGTCCAACTCGTCTCGCCGCGCCTCATCCTCTCCGGCGGCGGATCGGTCGCGAAGATCGCCGAGGTTCTCGGATCCCTCGGCCTCTCCCGCCCCCTCATCGTCACCGACCCCTGGATGGTCTCCTCCGGCACGGTGGACCGCGTCCTCGCCCCGCTGCGGAAGGCCGGCCTGTCCCCGGACGTCTTTTCCGACACCGTCCCCGACCCCACCGACACCGTCATCGAAGCCGGCGTCGAAGCCCTGGGTCGCGGCGATTACGACTGCCTCATCGGCTTCGGCGGCGGCTCGCCCATGGACACCGCCAAGGCCATCGCCATCCTCGCCGCCGCGCCCCCCGGCACGCACATCCGCACCCTGAAAGCCCCCGCGAAGGCCGACCGCGCCGCGCTCCCCGTCATCTGCGTCCCCACCACCGCCGGCACCGGCTCGGAGGCCACCCGGTTCACCGTCATCACCGACACCGCGAACGACGAGAAGATGCTCATCGCCGGCCTCGGCGCCCTCCCGCTCGCGGCGGTGGTGGACCACGAACTCACCTGGACCGTCCCGCCGAGGACGGTCGCCGACACCGGCGTGGATTCCCTCACCCACGCGCTGGAGGCCTTCGTCTCCCGCCGCGCCAACCCGTTCTCCGACGAATACGCCCGCAGCGCGATCCGCCTCATCGCCCCCCACCTCCGCCGCGCCTACGCGGATGCGCGAACCGGCAAGGGTCAGGACACCGAGGCCCGGGAAGCCATGATGCGCGGCGCCACCCTCGCCGGCCTCGCCTTCTCCAACGCCTCCGTCGCGCTGATCCACGGCATGTCGCGTCCCATCGGCGCCCACTTCCACGTCCCGCACGGCCTCTCCAACGCCATGCTCCTCCCCGCGGTGACGCGGTTCTCCCTCCCCGACGCCCTTCCCCGCTACGCAGAGGCCGCCCGCCTCATGGGCCTCGCCTCCGACACCGAAGGCGATCGGGACGCCGCCGCCCGCCTCGTGGACGGCCTCGAAGCCCTCAACCGCGACCTCGACGTCCCCACGCCCGAAACATTCGGCGTCCGCCGCGACCGCTGGGACGTATCGAAACCGACGATGGCCGCGCAGGCCCTCGCCTCAGGCTCCCCCGCCAACAACCCACGGGTTCCCACCGAAGCGGAGATCGTGACCTTGTACGACGAAGCCTTCGGGAGCCGCTGAGAGCGTGACGACCCTCGCCGATCATCTCTCCGCCGTCGCCGCCGGGGACCGCCCGGCGCTCCGCGCCCTCTACGACGCGCAGTCCCGCCGCATGTTCGGCCTCGCCATGGCCATCCTGCGCGACCGCGAGGCCGCGGCCGACGCCGTGCACGACTCCTTCCTCCGCATCGCCTCCCGCGCCGGTCAGTTCGACCCCTCGCGCGGGGAGGCCTCCGCCTGGCTCGCCACCATCGCCCGCCACGCCGCGCTCGACACCGCCCGCGCCCGCGGCCGGGAGGTGCTTTCGGACGACCCCGCCCTCGGCGACACCGCCGTGGACGCCGACGCCCTCGACCGCCTGTCCGCCGCCCAGGACGGCGACCGCCTCCACCGCTGCCTCCAGGAACTGGAGGCGAAGAACCGCCAGGGCATCCTCCTGGCCTTCGTCCACGGCCTGTCCCACGCCCAGATCGCCGCCCGGCTCGAGATGCCGCTCGGCACGGTCAAGGCCTGGATCCGCCGCGGCCTCCTCCGGTTGAGGACGTGCCTCGCATGACCAACATCCCGACTGACCCCGAGGAGCGCGAGGCGCTCGCCGCCGAATACGCGCTCGGCACGCTCGACGCGCGGGACGCCGCATCCGTCCTCCGCGCCCTGCCCGTGAACACCGACCTGCGCGTGGCGGTCGAAGCCTGGGAGGCCCGCCTCGCCCCCCTCGCGGCCCTCGTCGAGCCGCAGACCCCGCCCGACCTCTGGCCGCGCATCGAGGCCTCGCTCGCCGCGCGTCCGGCCGCACCCGTGGTCCCGCTCGCCGCCGCACGCCCCGCCGCCGCCCGCCCAGCCCTGGCCGCGCCCAGGCCGAACCGCCTGTGGCAGGGCTGGGCCCTCGGCGCGACGGCCGTCGCGGCGGGTCTCGCCGCCTTCATCCTCACCCGTCCCCCGGTCCTGCCCCCCGGGCTGATGACGGTCCTGCTGGCCGATCAGCAGCAGCCCGCCTGGCTCGTCCAGGCCGAGGGCGAAGGCCTCCGCCTCGCCGCCCTGAACGACCGCCCCGTGGAGGCGGGCCGCGTCCGCCAGCTCTGGGCGCTCCCGGTCGGCGCCACCGTCCCCATCTCGCTCGGCCTCGTCCCGAACGACGGCCGCTACACCGTCGCGCCCGGCCTCGTTCGCCCGCAGCCCGGCATGCTCATCGAGATCACCCTCGAACCCCCTGGCGGCTCCCCCACCGGGCGCCCGACCGGCCCCATCCTCTTCATCGGCCGCCTGCTCCCCGCCACCGCGTCCTGACACGCGCCTCCGCCCCGGACCGTCCACGGGTCGCGCCCGTGGACGGTCCGGACGAGGGCATCCTGGCATCAGGTGCCGCGCACCGTGCCCCGCGGCAGGCCCGCGACGACGCGCCCGATCACCGCCGCCGCGTCACGCCCCGCCGCTCGCATGGCGTCGAGCACGTCGTCCGCGGCGGCCGCGTCGCGGCGGACGAGCGGTCCGCCGGAGGTCTGCGGATCGGTCGGCAGGTGGAGGCGCCAGTCCGGCGCGCCCGGCGCGTCCACCTCGGCGCCGTCGCTCGCCCGGTGGCGGCGGGACGCGCCGGTGACGTGGCCCGCGCACGCCAGTTCCGCGGCTCGGTCCAGGGGCGATACGGCGTCCGCGCCGGGTTCGATCCCGGCACCGGAACCTCGCGTGACCTCTGGCGCGCGTCCGCCGCCCGGCCGATGGGCTTGGCGCGCTATATTCCGTCCTCTACAACGGTCCCGTGTTCCGGCGGAGGCTGGCTTGGACGACGGACCCCTCGGGGCGCACGCCTCCACGTGGCGACGGCCGACGCCGCCGGGCGCCCGCCCGCCCCGCGCCCCGGGCATCGACCCGCAAGCCCCGGAGCCCCCCATGCTGCGCCGCCTTCTCCTCGCGATCGCCCTCGCGGCGCCCCTCCTCCCCGCCGCCTCCCGGGCGCAGGAAACCCTGACGGTCTTCGCCGCCGCCTCGCTCACCGACGCCCTGCGCGACCTCGGCCGCCAGTGGGAGGCGCGGGGCAACCCGGCCGCCCGCTTCTCCTTCGCCGCCTCCTCCGCCCTGGCGCGCCAGATCGAGCAGGGCGCCCCCGCCGACCTGTTCATGTCGGCCGACGAGCCCTGGGCGGACTACCTGCAGGGGCGCAACCTGCTGGCCGAGGGCACCCGCACCTCGCCCCTCGGCAACGCCCTCGTCTTGATCGCCCCGGCGAACGCGGCGCGTCCGCTGGAGATGACGCGCGCCACCGACATCGCCGCCCTCCTCGGCCCCAACGGCCGGCTGGCCACGGGCGACCCGTCCAACGTCCCCGTCGGCCGCTACGCGCAGGAGGCGCTGACCTGGATGGGGCAATGGGACCGGATCAACCCGCGCCTCGCCCGCGCCGACAACGTCCGCACCGCCCTCCTGCTGGTGGAGCGCGGCGAGGCGCCCCTCGGCATCGTCTACGCGACCGACGCAGCGGCCTCCCCCGGCGTCCGCGTGATCGGCACCTTCCCCGCGGAGAGCCACACCCCCGTCACCTACCCCTTCGCCGTGACGCGCCGCGCCGCCGGGGATGCCCGCGCCCGCGCCTTCCTCGACTTTCTCCGCGGACCCGACAGCGCGGAGACCTGGCGCCGCTACGGCTTCTCGGTGCGTTGACCCTCCCGCCGGGACAGGGCGCGCGGTGACGGAGTGGCTCTCGCCGGAGGAATGGCGGGCCGTCCGGCTCTCCCTCTCGGTGGCCCTGCGCTCGGTCGCGGTCTCGCTCGTCCCCGCGGTCGCGGTCGCCTGGGTGCTCGTGCGGGGACGCTTTCCCGGTCGCGCGCTGCTCGACGCCCTCGTCCACCTGCCGCTCGTCGTGCCGCCGGTGGTGGTGGGCTGGGGGCTGCTGCTGCTGTTCGGCGTCCGCGGCCCGATCGGCGCGCCGCTGAACGACTGGTTCGGCGTGCGGCTGGTGTTCACCACCGAAGGCGCGGCGCTCGCCACCGCCGTCATGTCCTTCCCCCTCATCGTCCGCGCCGTCCGCCTCGGCCTGGAGGGGGTGGACACGGGGCTGGAGGCCGCCGCCGCGACCCTTGGCGCCGGTCGGTGGGACCGTTTCGTTACCGTGACGCTGCCGCTGATGGCGCCGGGCATCCTCGCCGGCGCCGTCACCGCCTTCGCCGCGGGCCTCGGCGAGTTCGGCGCGGTCATCACCTTCGCCTCCAACATCCCCGGCGAGACGCAGACCCTGCCGCTGGCGATCTATTCCGCGACCCAGACGGCGGGCGGGGAGGCGACGGCGGCGCGGCTCGCCGCCGTGTCCTTCGGGCTGGCGGTCGCCGGGCTGCTGCTGGCCGACCTCGTCGCGCGGCGCATGGGGCGCTGGCTGGGGCGCGACGCGTAGTGTTGGAAGTCGCGATCCGCCACCGCTTCGCGCGCGCCGCGCCGAGGCAGGGGGGGGAGGGCTTCGTCCTCGACGCGGCGTTCTCGGCGCCGACGCCGGGGGTCACCGCCCTGTTCGGCCCCTCCGGCTGCGGCAAGTCCACGACGCTCGCCGCCGTGGCGGGACTCCTGCGGCCGGAATCGGGCCGCGTCGCGCTCGGCGCCGACACCTTCCTCGACACCGCCCGCGGCATCGCCCTGCCGCCGGAGGCGCGGCGCTGCGGGGTGGTGTTCCAGGACGCCCGGCTGTTCCCGCACCTCTCCGTCCTCTCCAACCTCCGCTACGGCGCGCGTCGGGCGAATCGTCGGGAGCGCGCCGACGCGCGACGCGACGCGACGGGCCCGGCGGAGGAGGAGCTCGTCGCCCTCCTCGGCATCGCCCCGCTGCTGCCCCGCCGCCCCCGCGACCTCTCGGGCGGCGAACGGCAGAGGGTGGCGCTGGGGCGGGCACTGCTGTCGCGTCCCCGGATGCTCCTGATGGACGCGCCCCGGGCGGCGCACGCCGCCGCGCGGCGGGCGGAGGTGCTGCCCTTCCCCGCGCGGCGGCGCGACGCCGCCGCCGTCCCGATCCTCTACGTCACCCACGCGCTGGACGAGGTGGACGCGCTGGCGGACACGCTCGTGCTGATGGAGGGCGGGCGCGTCGTCGCCGCCGGCCCCGTGGAGGACCTCGCCGCCCGCACCGACCTGCCGCTGGCCGCACGACGCGACGCGGGCGTGCTGCTGCCCTGCGCCGTCGAGGGCCACGACGCGGATGCCGGCCTGACCCGCATCGCCTTCGCCGGCGGCGTCCTCCGCGTCCCGCTCCGCGCCGAGGCGCCGGGCACCGCTCTCCGCCTGCGCCTCCGGGCCCGCGACGTCTCCGTCGCGACGGAGGCGCCGCGCGGCCTGTCCATCCAGAACGTCCTGCCCGCGACGCTCGCCGGCATCGCCCCCGCCCCCGCCTCCCCGCACGAGGCCTTCCTGCGGCTGGCGATCGGGCCGACCACCCTCCTCGCCCGCGTCACCCGCGACGCGCTGGCGCGGCTGGGCCTGCGCGAGGGCATGGCCGTCTGGGCGCTCGTGAAGGGCGTCGCCTTCCAGCCTGGGTCGCCGGGGCCCGACGCGTGAGCGCTTCCCCGACGCCCGGCTCCGTCCGCGGCAACGCGATCGCGGCGGCCTGCGAGGCGTGGATGGAAGGCGAGGGTTTCCCGGGGTGCGGATAGCGCGCCGTCGGACCGCGCCCGGCCGCCGTCCCGGGGCCGATGCCCCTGACCGCGAACGAGGCCGTCGCTCCCCTCCGGGCTTCCCCGCCCGAGGGAGGGCATTCCGGGCAGGGACGCACCGCCAGGACTACCAGCGGATCGGCAGCGCCACCTCGCGCGCGCCGACGAACCGACGCGCGACGCGCAGGGGAAGCGTCCAGTGCCGCGTGCCCGTGTCGTACTGCGGCGCCCCCGCCATGGCGACGGACCGCTGCAGCCTGGTCGCGAGGGCCTGTGTCACGTGATCCCACATGGCCTCGCCGATCGGCGCCTCCATCCGGTGTTCCGAACCGTCGTAGGTGAACCAGACCGGGCGCGTCGGGCTGGCGGGCATCGGATGCGACAACCGGCTCATGGCGTAGGATCCCCTGTTCGTTCCCGCGCCGCGTTCCGCGCCGCGCTCCGTCAGGACCCATTCTCCGCCGGCACACCTCACCAATCCGTGAACGCGATCGCTGCGTGCGAGCGATACCTTCCCGCGGGGCGGCCGTGAGGTCGCGGCGCATCGCATGGAACGGTCGCCGCGATCATCCGCGCCCGGAACCTCGAAGGGGTGGGACGCCCCGCCCCGGCGCGGTCATCCCGCACACCCGACCGGCGGGTGAAGCCGCCGTCACGCCCGCCCCGGACCACCTCCCCTATGGGGCGACGCCACCCACGACGCGGCCCACAGGGGCAGGTCCTCCGGCCGGACCGGCGGCCCGACCGCGTGACCCTGCGCCTCGTCCGCCCCGTGCGCCGCCGCCGCCTGCCACAGCGCGGCGTTCGCGATCCCCTCGGCCGTCACGCGCAGCCCCGCGGCGTGCGCCGTGCGGGTCAGCCGCTCGACCCGCGCACGGGCCGCGCGGCTCCGCGGCAGGTCGGCGACGAGATGCCCGTCCAGCTTGATCGCGGCGAAGGGCAGGTCCAGCAGCCCGTCCCGCCCGTCGCCCGGCCCCATGTCGTCCACGGCCAGCGCGAAGCCGGCCCGCCGCAGCCGCGTCACGGCCCGGCGCAGCAGGGCCACGTCATGGACCGGCGTCGTCTCCGTCAGTTCCAGTCGGAGGCGGCCGGGCGCGACGTGCGCCGCCCGGCACAGGGCCGCGAGGGACGGGCCGAGATCGGCGTCCAGCGCGGATTCGAGCGGCACGTTCACCGCGACGGGCAGCCCCCAGGGCCGCGGCGCGCGGGCGAGGCCCCAGAGGTCCGCCACCGCGCGCGACAGCACCGCCCAGGTGAGGGCGGGCCCCAGCCCCTCCCGCTCCGCCATCGGGACGAAGTCGTCGGGCGCGGTGGGCGGGGGGACGGCGTCCGCGCCCACCCGGTGCCAGCGCGCCAGCCCTTCCGCCGAGACGGGCCGGCGGTCCGCGATCCGGACGATGGGCTGATAGGCCAGCGCGATCTCGCCGTGCGCCAGGCCCTGGACCAGCGCGTCCCGGCTGACCGGCGGACCGGCGGGGCGGCGTCCCGCCGTCCCCGGCGCCATCGCCTCCGCCGGGTGGAGGGGGGGCGTGGCGCGCAAGCCGGTCCGGCGCGGCCGGGGGAGGGGTGCTCGGATCCGCTTCGCCTCCTGCGCTCGGTGGCCTCGCCGGCCGGACGGTCACCCTAGACCGGATCGTCTCGGACCGGAATCGGCCGCCGCGGCCGGTGCCCTCGCCGTCACCCTAGCCGCCACCCTAGCCGCCGGACGTCACCGAATCCTTCACCCACGGTTGGCGGACCAGGGCGTGCTCTCCCACCGCAGCCGCAGGGCCGCGAGATCGCGGGTGGCGACCGCCCCCCACTCCTCCGCGACGAGGACGCGGGGGGTGATGCCGAGCGAATCGGCCTGGGCGGCGAACTCGGGGTCGGCGGCGGCGTTGCGCAGCGCTTCCACGAGGGCGCCCGTCCTGGCGAGGGGGATTCCGGCCGGCACCATGAAGCCGCGCTGCGTCGCCGCCACGAGGGGCAGGCCCGCCTCGGTCAGCGTCGGCGCGTCGGGGAGGAGGGGGGAGCGTTCGGGGGAGGCGATGCCGAGGGCGACGAGGCGGCCGTCCCGCAGGGCGGGCAGCGCGTCCGGCAGGTGCAGCAGCGCGGCGGCGACGTTGCCGGAGAGGGCGGCCATGCGGGCCGCGGCGGCGGAGGGGAAGTGGACCTGTTCCGGCGGCAGGGCGTCGCCCAGCGCGACGGCGGCCTGGGCGGAGGCGGAGACGGGCGGCGGCAGCCCGACCGGACGGTCGCGGGCGGCCCGCAGCGCCGCGAGGTCGGTGCCCGGCGGGGCGACGAGGACCACCGGCTCCTCCGCCACCGTCGCGAGGAAGCGGAGGCGGGACAGCAGCGGCACCTCGTTCGCCTCGACGAGGCGGGCGAGGATGGAGGGGGTGGCGACGTGGGCGAGGACGGAGCCGTCCGCCGGAGCATCGGCCAGTTCGCGGAGGGCGGAAAGCCCGGAGAGGCCGACGCGGTTGGCGACGGCGACCTGGACGTGCCGGAGGTGGCGTTCGAGGAAAGGGGCGAAGCCCCGCGCCCACCGGTCCGCGGCCGAGCCGCCGGGGGCGCCGACGAGGAGGGTGACCTTGCCCGGCCGGCCCGGCGCCGGGGGGCTGAAGGGCGAGTCCTGCGCCGCCGCGCGCCCGCCCGCCCCCGCGAGGGCGACGCCGAGGAGGGCGCGGCGACCCGGACTCATCGCGGGGCGGTGGCCGGCGGGGAGCGCGGCGCGGCGAGGGGCGCCGCCACCTCCGTCCCCCGCCGCAGCCGGTTCTCCCCGAGATAGAGGAGGATCGGCGCCGCGATGAAGACGGAGGAGGAGGCGGAGATCACGATGCCGAACAGCATCACCCAGGCGAAGCCGGACAGCGCGTCGCCGCCGAACAGCGCCAGCGGGATGGCCGAGAGGAACAGCGTCATGGAGGTGCCGAGCGAGCGGTTCAGCGTCTCGTTGATCGAGCGGTCGATGAGTTGGCGCAGCGGCATCGTCTTGAACTTGCGGAGGTTCTCCCGCATCCGGTCGTAGACCACGACCTTGTCGTTCGCGGAGAAGCCGATGATCGTCAGGATCGCGGCCACCGTCGTCAGGTTGAACTCGATGCGGGTGAGCGCGAGGAAGCCGACGACCTTCGTGGTGTCGAGGATGAGGGTGATGATGGCGCCCACCCCGAACTGCCACTCGAAGCGGAACCAGATGTAGATCAGCATCGCGCCGAGGGAGATGCCGAGCGCGATCATGCCGCCGCGGAACAGCTCGTCGGAGATGCGGTTGCCGACCGCCTCCGTCCGCAGCACGCGGGTTCCCGGCGTCGCCTCCTCCAGCGCCGCGCGGACCCGGTTCACCGCGACCTGCGTTCCCGCCTCGTCGCCCTGGACGGGGAGGCGGATGAGGACGGTGGAGGGATCGCCGAACTCCTGGATGCCGACGTCGCCCACGGGCAGGGCGGAGACGGCGGAGCGCAGCCGCGAGAGGTCGGCGGGGCCGGGGGTGCGGGCCTCCATGACGATGCCGCCCTGGAAGTCGATGCCCTTCTCCAGCCCGGGGTAGATCGCGAGGATCACCGAGAGGGTGGAGAGGATGGCGGAGACGAGGAGGCCGACGAAGCGGCCCTTCATGAAGGGGATCGTCGTGTCATCCGGCACGAGCCGGAAGAGGGGACGCATGAACATGGCGGTGCGGTCCTAGACCGGGAGGACGCGGGGGCGGCGGGCGCGGAACCACCAAGCGACGAGGAGGCGGACGAGGGTGGTGGCGGTCCACATCTGCACGATCGTCCCGATGGCGACGGTGACGGCGAAGCCCCGGACCGGCCCGGAGCCGAAGGCGAAGAGGCAGCCCATGGCGATGAGGTTCGTGAGGTTGGAGTCGAGGATGGTGCCGGAGGCCTTCGTGAAGCCGGCCTCGAGCGCCGAGGCCGGCGGCCGCCCCGCCTTGTATTCCTCGCGGATGCGCTCGTTGATGAGCACGTTGGCGTCCAGCGCGGTCCCGAGGGTGAGCACGATCCCCGCGATGCCCGGCAGGGTCAGCGTCGCCTCCATGAGCGAGAGCGCGGCGAGGAGGAGCACGATGTTCACCGCGAGCGCGACGTTGGCGAACCAGCCGAACAGCCCGTAGGCCAGCCCCATGTAGAGGAAGACGAAGGCCGCCCCGACGGCGAGCGAGATGACGCCCGCCCGGATGGCGTCCGCGCCGAGTTCGGGGCCGACCGTGCGCTCCTCCACCACCGTCAGCGGGGCGGGCAGGGCGCCGGCGCGGAGCAGCACCGACAGGTCCGTTGCGCTGCGGGCGGTGAACGACCCGCTGATCTGGCCGCGCCCGCCCGTGATCGGCTCGCGGATCACCGGCGCGGTGATCACCTTCTCGTCCAGCACGATGGCGAAGGGCCGCCCGACATTCGCCCGCGTGATGTCGGCGAAGCGGCGCGACCCCACGGAATCGAAGGAGAAGTTCACCACCCATTCGGCGTTGCGGCTGTCCTGCCCGGCGCGGGCGTCCGACAGGTTCGCGCCGTCCACCTCCACGCGGCGCCGCACGGCGTAGCGCTGGGCGGGCGACCCGTCGCGCGTCTCGCCCTGGAGGAACTGCACCCCCGGCGGCGGGGTGCCGGCGGCGGGATTGGCGGTCTCGTCCAGTAGGTGGAAGGTCATGCGGGCAGTGCGGCCCAGCAGGTCCTTGATCCGCCCCGGGTCTTCCACGCCGGGCAGCTGCACGAGGATGCGGGACTGCCCCTGCCGCGCCACGAGCGCCTCGGCCACGCCGGTCTCGTCCACGCGGCGGCGGACGATCTCGATGGACTGCTCCACCGCGCCGTTCGCCCGGTCCGCCAGCGCCTGTTCCGACAGGGTGGCGGTCACCGTGCCGTCCGGCGCCGTCGTCACCGTGATGTCGGGCTGGGTCACGGTGGAGCCGCGCACCGGGATGGGGTTCGCCAGTTCGCGAAGCTGCGTCGCCGCCGCCTCCGCCTGGTTCGCGTCACGCACTCGGAACGACATGCGCCGGTTCGCCGCATCCGCCGCGAGGTTGACGTAGCCGATGTTGGCGTTGCGCAGCCGGGTCCGCGCGCCGTCGGCGAGGCTCTCGACGCGCTCCCGCACCACGGCGTTCACGTCGATCTCCAGCAGCAGGTACGACCCGCCCCGCAGGTCCAGCCCGAGGTTGATCTGCCGTGCCGCCCAGGACGGCAGGGCCGAGCGCGGCGCGAGGTTGGGGAGCAGCAGCACGAAGCCCAGGGCGACGACGCCGAGGATCGCGGCGACCTTCCACCGCGCGAAATACAGCATGGCCCGATCCGGCCCCTTCCGATGTCCTGGCGCGCCCGCGGGCCCCACGCTTTCGTGAGCGGCCGGTGGCGGCGGAACATGCGTCCCGGTCCCGGCCGATGCAACCCTCCGGCCCCGTCAGGCACCTTGGCCGCGTTCGCCGTGACGCGGCGTCGGGGGGCCGGGGATCGCGGCCTCTCCTTCGCAGGGGCGCCGCCCCGGCCCCGGTGCTATGCGCAGCGGCGACGGAGAGGGGTCGGTGGGCATGCGGCTGCGGGTGGGCGTTCTCGGCGCCGGGCATTTCGGGCGGTTCCACGCGCTGAAGGCCGCGGGGGGCGCGCGGATCGAACTGGTGGGACTGCACGACGCCGATCCCGCCCGCGCGGCGCTCGTGGCGGCGGAGGCAGGGTGCCCGGCCCTCGGTGCGGAGGCCCTCATCGCCGCCGCCGAGGCGGTCATCGTCGCCGCCCCCACCCGGTTCCACCACGCCCTCGCCACCGCCGCCCTGGAGGCGGGCCGGCACGTCCTCGTCGAGAAGCCGATCGCTGCCACGCTGGACGAGGCGGACGCGCTGGTGGCGCTGGCGAAGGCGAGGGGCGTCGTCCTCCAGGTCGGGCAGCTCGAACGCTTCTCCGGCGGGATGCGGGCGCTGCGGCGGGACGGGGCACTGGCGGCGCGGGTCGGCAAACCCCTCTACATGGAGATGGTGCGGATCGCCCCGTTCCGGCCGCGGAGCCTCGACGTGAGCGTGGTGCTGGACCTCATGATCCACGACCTCGACCTCGCCCTCATGATCGCCGGCGCCCCGCTCGTGGGCGTGGACGCGGTCGGGGCCGCCGTGGCGTCGGGGCGGACCGACGTCGCCAACGCCCGGCTCCGGTTCGGCAACGGGGCGGTGGCGACGATCACCGCCTCGCGCGTCTCGCTTCGCATGGAACGGCGCCTGCGGCTGTTCGGCGATGCCGGCTACCTCAACCTCGACCACCTCGCCCGGTCCATGACCTGGGCGCGGCGGGGGGAGGGCGAGCCGACCGAGGCCATCCCCGGCTTCGGGCTGCGAACCGAGACCTGGGGGGAGAGCGACAGCCTGGAGGCGGAGCACGCCGCCTTCGCCGCGGCCTGCCTCGTCGGCGCCGCGGTGGAGGCGGACGGGGCCGCGGGCCGCGCCGCGCTGGACGCGGCGATTCGGGTGGAGGAGGCGGTCCGGGCCTTCGCGGAGTCCGTGGCGTCGTGAGCGGGCCCGGGGGCGTCGACGGGGATGCGGCAGCCCCGGTCCCCCACGCCCCGGCGGCCCTGGCCGCGCCCACGCCGGCCGATCCCGCACCGGTCGCCCCCGCCGCGCCCCAGGCCCGCCGACGGCGCTGGCCCTTCGTCGTGCTGGCGATCCTCGGCGTGGTCGTCGCGGTGCCGGTCGCGGGGCTGTTCCTGCTGGGCCGCGTGAACCTCGGCGCCTTCGCCGCCGCCCGCGCCACGGCCGCGCTCGGCCGGGATGTCACGATCGGCTCCCTTCGCGTCACCCCGGGGCGGTGGGTGACGGTGGAGATCCGGGACGCCGCGCTGGCGAACCCGCCCGGCGCGAGCGAGCCGGGGATGGCCCGCGCCGCGCTGATCCGGGCGGAGGTGGACCCGCTCTCCCTCCTCGGCGTCCAGCCGGTGCTGCGGGGGGTGGAGGTGGAGGGCCTGCGCCTCCTCCTCGAACGCGCGGGCGAGCGCGGGGCGAACTGGCGCTTCGGCGCGGGCGCCCCGGCCGCGCGCCCGGTCGCGGTGGCGCCCGGGCCTCCGACCTCCGTCCCCTCGCCCGCTCCCGTCGAGCCCTCCGTCGCCTTCCCGGGCGCGCCTTCCGCGGCGTCCTCCGCCGAACCAGAGCAGGCCGGACCGGCCCCCGCGGTGGCCCCCGCCGGCGCCCGTGCCCGCGCGCCCACGATCCTCGGCGCCCGGCTGCGGGATGCCGAGATCCGGGTCCGCGCCACCTCCGGCAGGATCCTCACCCTCCGCGCCGACACCGCGTCGCTCGAGGCCGCCGACCCGGAGGCGCCCGTCACCCTGCGGGCGGAGGGCGCCTACGGGGCCGTGCCCCTGACGCTGGAGGCCGACCTCGAATCCTTCGACGCGCTCCGCGACGCCGCCCGCCCCTACGGGACCGACCTCCGCTTCGCCTCCGGCGAGGCCCGGCTGCGGTTCTCCGGCACGATGACCGCGCCGCTCGACTTCGACGGTGCGTCGGGGCTGCTCACCCTCGAGGCCCCGGCGCCCTCCGTCCTCGGGTCCCTTCTCGGGATGGAGCGGGACCTCGGCATCGCCCTCGACGTGGCCGGGCCGTTCGAGCGGAGCGGCGACCTCTGGCGGCTGACGGGCGGGGAGGGGGTGCTGGACGGCGAGCCCTTCACCGCGCCGCTCCTCCAGATCACGGAGGGCGCGCGCGGGCGGCCGGACGCGGTGGTCCTCGACCTCGACTTCGCCCGGCTCGACCTCAACCCCATCCTCGCCGATCTCGGAGAGGGGGAGGAGGATGGCGAGCGGCGCGGGGCGGAGGCGGACATGCCCCTCGCGCCCGATCCCGCGCAGGACCCGACGATCCAGGCCCGGATCGCGGTGGGGGAGTTCCGCTACCACCGGATCGTCGCGGCGGAGGCCCGGATCGCCGGGACGGTCGGCCCGGGCCGGATCGCGGTGCAGGAGCTCGCCCTGACGGCCTACGGCGCCCGCATCACCGCCCGCGGCGCCGTGGAGGCGGCGGGGCGTGGGGCCCGCGTGACCGCGGACGCGGCCTTCGACGGCGCCGACCTCGACGCGCTCCGCCGCGCCTTCGGGGCGCGTCCGATCCCCATCTCCGGCCGGGTCGGTGGGCGGGTGGCGATGGAGGGGAGCGGGGCGAGCCTCAACGCCGTGGCGCGCGGGGCGCACGTCTCCGCGGTGCTGTCCATGCGCGGCGGCTCCGTGGCGCGGGACGTGATCGAGACCGCCTCGCTCGACGTCCGGCGTGCCTTCCGGCGGCCGACGGGGGCCGTGGCGGTGACCTGCCTCGTCGCGGTGGCGGAGGTGCGGGCGCGGGCGGGGGTGATCGCGCCGCTGCGGTTCCGGACGGCGGCGGGCACCATCGTCGGCGGTGGGCGGTTCGACCTGCGGCGGGAATCGCTCGACGTGACGGTGGGGACGGAGAGCGCGACGACGGGGTCGCTCGCGCTCGACATCCCCATCCGGATCAGCGGGGCCTTCGCCGACCCGTCGGTGGCGCCGGCGCGGGAGTCGGCGGAAGCGCGGGCGGCGCAGGTGCCGCAACTGCCGCCGGGGCTGCTGGCCTACGCCCGCGCCAATCCGTGCTTCGGCGCGACGGCGGGCGGCGCGCCGCGGCGGCGGTGAACCGCATCGCCACCGCCCGGCACGCGCCACCGCGGACGGTCAGCGCCCCACCCCTCGACCATCCACGGCAGTCTCGAAGAAATCAGTTCCAGCCGGCGCGCTGCAAGGCCTGCAAGGCCGCCGGCGTGTTGTCGAGGTTGCGCTGCGCGCCGATCGGCTCGGCCCGGAACGTGCCCATGGAGCGCAGCGCCGGGTGCAGCGGCACGTCCTCCACCACCGGGTATTCCATGTTGCCGAGGGCGAAGACCTCCTGCGCGCGCGCGGTGGTCATGAATTCGAGGAAGCGGATGGCGTTCTCCCGGTTCGGCGCGGTGCGGACGAGGCCGGCGCCGGAGACGTTGACGTGGGCGCCGCGGTCGCCCGGCGCCTGGTTCGGGAAGATCACGCCGATCCGCTCGAACAGCGCGCGCTCCGCCGGGTTGGCGGAGCGGGCGTAGCCGCCGAGGTAGTAGGTGTTGGCGATGGCGATGCGGCAGGCGCCGGTCGGCAGGGCCGTGATCTGGTCGCGGTCGCCGCCCTGCGGCGGGCGGGCGAGGTTGGCGGCCACGCCGCGCGCCCAGGCCTCCGTCGCCTCCGGCCCGTCGGCGCCGAGCACGGAGGCGGCGAGGGACGTGTTGTAGGGGTGGCTGCTCGTGCGGACGCAGATGGTGCCGCGGAACTCGGGCTTGGCGAGGTCCTCGTAGCGGGTCAGGCCTTCCGGCACGCCGCGGGTGCGGTCGTACATCAGCACGCGGGCGCGCTGGGTGACGGCGAACCAGAGGCCGTTGGGGTCGCGGAGCGGGGCGGGGACGCGTTGTTCGATGACGGCGGAGCCGTGGGGGGCGAGGATGTTGGCGGCGGCGGCGCGGGCGAGGCGGGCGGCGTCCACGGTGAGGAAGACGTCGGCGGGGGAATTGGCGCCCTCGGAGCGGACGCGCTCGATCAGCTGGTCGGCGTTGCCCTCGATGAGGCGGACGCGGATGCCGGTCTCCTGCGCGAAGGCGTCGTAGAGGGCGCGGTCCACGTCGTAGTGGCGGGCGGAGTAGAGGTTCACCACCCGCTCCTGGGCCCAAGCTGGCGTCGCACCCGGAAGGGCAAGGGTCAGGGCGGGGAGGGCGGCGAGGACGATGCGACGGAGCATGGGAAGCCTCATGGGACGGTCGGCCCGGGTTACCGAGATTGCGACCCATTTGCAATCGCTGCCGCCTCCCGCCCGTCCTCGCCGCGTCGGACGACCGGGGTCGGCCCGGACCGCACGGCGGGGAGACGGACGATGGGCGAGGACACCGTCGCGGCGCTCGGCGGCACGGCCATGCTCCTCGCGCCGGTCGCGTGGTTCACCACCGTCGCGCGGCACCGGGACAGGGGGCGCCTGAACGCCTTCCTCGTCTTCGTCGAGGTGCTGGCCGGTGCCGTGGCCCTCGGCGCGATCGCCGGGTTCGCTGTGTTCGCCGTGATGGGATGGTCACCCTGGGTGGCCGGAACCCTCGCCCCCTTCGCCGCCGTCGCCTGGAAGCCCGCGACCCGCCTCATCGAACCTCCGCCCCGTGGACCGTGAGGGATGGTCCTGGGGTCGGTCCAGGACGGTCGGGCTCATCCCGGGCCGCAGCCCCTGCCGGTCGCGCCGCGGGCAGGGGCGGTCACCCTGTGCCGAACAGCCGGTCCCCGGCGTCGCCGAGGCCGGGACGGATGTAGGCGTCCTCGTCCAGCGCCCGGTCCACGGCCGCGGTGAAGACCGGCACGTCGGGGTGGCGGGACGCCATCACCGCCAGCCCCTCCGGCGCCGCGAGGAGGGCGACGAAGCGGATGTCCCGCGCCCCCGCCGCGCGGAGGCGAGTGACGGCGGCGGCGGCCGAATGGCCCGTGGCGAGCATCGGGTCCACGATGATGACCGGCCGCTCCGCCACGTCCTCCGGCAGCTTCAGGTAGTACTCCACGGGCCGCTTCGTGACGGGGTCCCGGTAGAGCCCGATATGGCCGACGCGGGCGGAGGGGATGAGGTCGAGGATTCCCTCGGCCAGCCCGTCGCCCGCGCGGAGGATCGAGACGACGCAGAGCTTCTTGCCCGCGAGCGTCGGCGCCATCATCGGCTCCAGCGGCGTCTCGACGGGGATGGAGACGAGCGGCAGGTCGCGCGTGACCTCGTAGGCCATGAGGTGCGCGACCTCCCGGCAGAGGCGGCGGAACTCCGCGGTCGAGGTCTCGCGCCGCCGCATGAGGGTGAGCTTGTGCTGGACGAGGGGGTGCGAGACGACGGTGAGGCGCGGGTGCATCGGGGGCAGGGTAGGGCGGCCTGAGGCCGGGGGCGATGCCTATCCCCAGGAATTGGACGCAACCCGGCGGACAAGACCGGAAACGATCTGGAGTTCAATGGCGACTCGCACCGCCGATCGCACTGGCGCATTGTCGAGCGGTGGACGTCGAGTTCGACCCGGAGAAGGACGCCGCGAACACCGCCAAGCACGGCGTATCCCTACGGGTGGCGTTGGACATCTTGCTTCGCCCCCGCCTCCTGAAGCAGGACCACCGTCGGGACTACGGCGAGGCTCGATTTAATGTCTTTGGTATGGTCGCCGGCCGTCCGATGGTTTGCACCTTCGCCCAGCGTGGGAACGTCAAGCGCGTTATCTCCGTTCGCATGGCCAGCAGGAAGGAGAGACGAACGTGGTTTTCGTGAGGCTGACCCCCGATATTGCCGCCGCAGCCGTGATGGAGACGGATTGGGCGAGTCTCGACCGAAAGACGGATGAGCAGATCGAGGCGGCGTCCGCAGCCGACCCGGACGCACCTCCTTTCCACGGCCCGTCCCGAGAGGAGGTGGTGGCTTCTATGGTCAGGGCGGTGCGGGCAGCGACCAGCCTCACGCGCGAGGCCTTCGCACAAGTTTACGGCATACCTCTCGAGGCCCTCGTCGGATGGGAAGAGGCGGCAGACGTGCCGGACCTTGCCGTCCAATCCTATCTTCGCGTCATCGCGCGCAAACCGAAGGTGATCGCGCGCCTCGCAGCAGCGTGACGGATCACGCAGTCCTGGCCTGCCGCACCGCCGCCCGCACCGCGTCTGCCTCGTCCCCCGCATCCGCCGTCGCGGGCCGGTCCTCCACCATCGCCATGAGCGTCT
>CAXVWQ010000164.1:0-7448 GCA_964263755.1 Roseomonas sp.
CGAGGATGTAGAGCACCCGCCCGCCCGTCAGCGGCTCCCCCGTCAGCCGCGCGTCGCGGTAGAAGGCGCGCCCCATGATCGCGAGGAAGACGAGGATCGCGACGTAGGCCAGCACGATCCAGATCGTGTCGCCCCGCACCGCCAGCACGATGATGGCGTTGGCCATGAGGAACAGCGCGAACCACCACGCCAGCCGCAGCCGCCGCACCAGCCCGTAGGACGTGACCAGGAGGAGCGACCCGGCGACGGAGGCCGCGAAGGCCGAGGCGAGCGCCACGTATTCCCCCGCCCACTCCGCCAGCCCCGTCCCCCGCGCCGGCAACGCGCCGACGAACAGCAGCACCGCCCCGCCGAGGCCGGTCAGCCCCGCCAGCAGCGGCACCTCCAGCGCCCCCGTCACGCGCGCCTCGGCGCGCAATCCGCCGACCATCTCCCGCCGCTGCCCGATCTCGAAAGCCGCGAACAGGATGCCCGCCACGAACAGCGGCGCGATGTAATAATACAGCCGGAACAGCAGCAGCGCGCCCACCACCTCCGCGCCCTCGATGTAGGGCTGGAGCGCGAGGAGGATCACCCCGTCGAACACCCCGATTCCCCCGGGTACGGAGGCCGCGATCCCCGCGGTGTAGGCGGCGATGTAGATGCCGAGGAACTTCCAGTAGGTCAGCCCCGGCGCGTCCGGCAGGAGGACGTAGAAGATCAGCGCGGTGACGGCGACGTCCACCGACGCCAGCGCCACCTGCGCCACCGCCATCCGGAACCCCGGCAGCTCGATCTTGTAGCCGAAGGCCGTGAAGTGCGGCAGGAAGCGCGAGGCCGCGATGTAGGCCAGGACGATCGCCCACATCGCCAGCCCGACGATCCAGGCGGCCCAGTTCGGGATGAGTTCGGTCGGCCCGACGAAGGGCAGCACCGCGGGTTCGAGGATGAGGACGAGCCCGCCGAGCGCGAAGCCGCCGAGCCCGAAGGTGAGGGAGGTGAAGGCGATGACCTTCGCGATCTCGACGGGCGTGAGCCCCCAGGCCGCGTAGAAGCGGTAGCGCACCGCCGCCCCCGAGACCGCCGCGAAGCCGAGGTTGTGCGCGAGGGTGTAGGCGCAGAAGGACGCGAGGGAGGTGCGGGCGTAGGAGATGGGCTTGCCGGCATAGACCGACCCCAGGCGGTCGTAGATCGTCAGGATGGCGTAGGCCAGCACCGTCCAGCCCGCCGCGATCCAGAGCGAGAGCGCCGACGTCTTCTCCAGCGCGATCCCGATGTCGGCGACCGAGAGCGACCGGAACTCCTTCTGGACGATGTAGAGGGCGCCGACGAGGATCAGCAGCCCGAAGACCGTCACCCCGTGCTTGCGGACCTTCGCCCAGTTCACCCTTCCCTTCGCGGGCGCGGGGTCCGGCGGGATCGGGTCCACGCTCTCCTGCGTCGGCGCCTCACTCATGCCGCGGCGGCCTCGGCCGGCGCCGCTGCGGCGGGCGGGTCGGCAAGGGTCGTCTCGATGAGGGCGATCGTCTCGGGGATGCCGTAGAGGGCGACGAAGCCGCCGAAGCGCGGCCCTTCCTCCTGCCCCAGCAGCACCTGGTAGATCGCCGCGAACCAGGCGCGGGACACGCCGGGCCGCCCTTCCGCGCCCTTGCCGGCCTGCAGGAACGGATCGCGGCGGCCCGCGTCATAGACGAGGTCCTGGATGGCCGCGGCCCGGTCGGCCGCCGGCATCGCCGCGATCGCCGCCTCGTTCGCCCGCAGCCGCCGGACGAGGTCGAGCAGCGCCTCCGCCTCCGCCTCGCTCGCGGCCCGGTAGCGCTTCGTCGGCTTCACCCGGTCGTGGAAGTAGGCGACCGCGCGGTCCACCAGCACGCCGAGCATCGGGTAGGCATCGGCCGTCGCGTCCGGCGCGTGGCGGCGGAGGTATCCCCACAGCATCTCCGCCGTGTCGGCGTTCGCCGCGACGGCGAGGTTGAGGAGGAGCGAGAACGGGATGGGCGACCCCGCATCCGCCGGCACCGCGCCGCCGTGGACGTGCCAGGCCGGTCGCTCCGCCAGCGCCGTCGCCGCGGCCTCGGCCGTGGCCGGCGGCACCTTCAGGCCGGGAACCGCGTCGCCCGGCGCGGCCGAAGCCAGGGCCCGGGCCGTCGCCACGTCCGTCAGGTAATCGTCCGTCGCGCGGGGGATCACGTCGAAGTGCAGCCGCTTCGCCCGCCCCGGCTGCTGATACATGAACAACGACAGCGACTCCGGCGGCCCGTAGCGCAGCCATTCCTCGATGGTCAGCCCGTTGCCCTTGGACTTGGAGATCTTCCCGCCCTCGGCGTCGAGGAACAGCTCGTAGGTGAAGGTCACCGGCGGCTCCGCCCCGAGCACGCGGCAGATCGCCGACGAAAGCCTGACGGAGTCGATCAGGTCCTTCCCCGACATCTCGTAATCCACGCCGAGGGCGAACCAGCGCAGCGCCCAGTCCGCCTTCCACTGCGCCTTCACGTGCCCGCCCGTCACCGGCGTCTCGAACCGCTCCCCACCCTCCGGATCACGCCACACCACCGTCCCGGCGGCGGGCCGCGTCTCCTCCATCGGAACCTGCATCACGACGCCGGTGCGCGGGTGGATCGGCAGGAAGGGCGAGTAGGTCGCGCGCCGGTCCGGCCCGAGGGTCGGCAGGATCACGTCGCGGACGCGGTCGTGCACCTCCAGCATCCGCAGCAGCGCCGCGTCGAACCGGCCCGATGCATAGTAATCCGTGGAGGAAGCGAACTCGTACTCGAACCCGAAGCGGTCGAGGAACGCCCGCAGCCGGGCGTTGTTCGCCCCCCCGAAGGTCGAATCCAAGGGCGCCGTCGCCGGATCGAAGACCGCCAGCGCCTCCGCCCCCCTGAACGGGTCCGGCACCCGCGTCAGCGGCTTGCCGATGTAGCCCCGCAGCACGTCCCCGTGCGGCACGTTGTCCGGCACCTTCCGCAGCGCGTCCATGTCGTCGGAGAACGCGACGAGCCGTGTCGGCAGCCCCGTCAGCCGCTCGAAGGCCCGCCGCACCCAGGTGGTCCGCGCCACCTCCCCGAAGGTGCCGATGTGGGGAAGCCCGGACGGCCCGTAGCCCGTCTCGAACAGCGCCACGCCCTTCGCCGCCACCGCCGGGCGGGCCGCCACCTTCACGGCCTCCTCGAAGGGCCAGGCGCGAACTTGGGCGAGGGCGGGGTCTGGAACCATGGCCCGCGTCACTTGGCAGGGGGGCCGGGACGGGTCAACGCGACCGTCCCTAAGCCCTCTCCTCCGCCGCCAGGATCGCCGCCTCGATCTGCGCCAGCAGCCGCGGGAAATCGACGGGCTTGGGGTGGTAGTCGTCGCACCCCGCCTCGATCATCCGGTCCCGGTCCCCGGACATGGCGTGGGCGGTCAGCGCGATGATCGGGATCCCCTTCGTGCCGGGGTCCGCCCGCAGGGTCCGCGCCGCCGTCCAGCCGTCCATCACCGGCAGGTTCATGTCCATCAGGATCAGGTCGGGCCTCTCCTCCCGCGCCTTGTCCACCCCGGCCTGCCCGTCATGCGCGAGGCTGACCTCGAATCCCCGCCGCGCCAGCCGGCGGGACAGGAAGTCCCAGAGTTCCTCGTGGTCCTCGACCAGCAGGAGCCGCGTCATGCCACCCTCTCCACCTCGGCCGCCGGCAGCACCGCCGGGGTCGCGGCGCGCCGGGGCGCCTCGCGTTCCCGTGCCGCGATCCGCCGCAACTCCCGGATCAACGCCTCGGGCGGCGATTCGTCGGCGGGAAGGACGCGGTCCACCACGTCGCCCATCGCCGCCACCGCCGCCGCCGCCGCGTCCCCGCCGGTCAGCGCCACCACCTCCAGCGCCTTCCACCGCTCCTCCGACCGCAGCGCGTGGATGAGGGACAGTCCCTCGCTTCCGGCCCCCGGCACCGCGACGAGCACGAGGCCGATCGGCGGCGAACCGTCGCGCAGCCGCGCCAGCGCCGCCCCGGCGTCCGGCGCCTCCTCCGCTGTCCAGCCCTCCTCCGCCAGCAGGCGCAGCAGCTCGGCGCGCGGCGCGTGCTCCCCGTCCACCACGAGGGCGACCCCGGGCGTGCGGTAGCGTTCCAGCACCCCCCGCAGCCGCGCCCACTGCACCGGCTTCGGCAGGAAGTCCGCCGCGCCGAGCGAGATCGCGAGCGAGCGTTCCCGCAGCAGCGAGACCATCACCACCGGGATCTCGGACAGGTCGGGATCGGCCTTCAGCGCCGCCAGCACCGCCCAGCCATCCATCCGCGGCATCATCACGTCGAGCAGGATGGCGTTGGGCCGCAGTTGCCGCGCCATCCGCAGCCCCTCCTCCCCGTCGGCGGCGAGGTGCACCGCGAACCCGTCCCGCCGCGCGAAGCGGGCCAGCAGGTCGCGCGACGCGGGGTCGTCATCCACCACCAGCACCCGCCCGGCGGCCGAATCCTCCGCCACGCCGCCCTCCGCGGCCGCTGTCGCCACCGCCTCCCGCACGTCCGCCAGCACGGTCAGGGTGAAGGTCGTCCCCCGCCCCGGCTCGCTCTCGACCACGATGTCGCCGCCGAGCAGCGCGGTGAAGGCCTTCGTGATCGCCAGCCCCAGCCCCGTCCCGCCGAAGCGCCGCGTCGTCGAGGAATCCGCCTGGGTGAAGCGGGTGAACAGCCGCCCCACCTGCTCCGCCGTCATCCCGATCCCGGTGTCCGACACCCGGAACGCCAGCCGCCGCGGCGCCCCCTCCACCGGCGAGACCGCCAGCGTGATCGTTCCCCCTTCGGTGAACTTCCCGGCGTTGGACAGCAGGTTGATGAGGCACTGCCGGATCTTCAGCGGGTCCGAATGCACCGCCCCGACCCCCTCGGCCACCTCCACCACCAGCCGGTTCCCCTTGCGCGCCGCGAGGTTCTCCACCGTCGCCGCCACCTCGCCGACGAGCGAGCGCAGGTCGAGGTCCTCCGCCTCCACCTCCATCTTCCCCGCCTCGATCTTCGAGAGATCGAGGACGTCGTTGATGAGGGAGAGGAGGTGCCGCGCGTTCGTGCCGATCTTCCGCAGGTCGCCCGTCAGCACCTCCCCGCCGGCGAGGTCGCCCGCCTCCTCCTCCAGCATCTCCGCGTAGCCGATCACGGCCGACAGCGGGGTGCGCAGCTCGTGGCTCATGTTGGCGATGAACTGGCTCTTCGCCTGGTTCGCCGCCTCCGCGGCGTCGCGGGC
This sequence comes from Roseomonas sp., assembly GCA_964263755.1. Classification (GTDB taxonomy): domain Bacteria; phylum Pseudomonadota; class Alphaproteobacteria; order Acetobacterales; family Acetobacteraceae; genus Roseomonas. The sequence goes on from CAXVWQ010000164.1 coordinate 5,191, forward strand.
GAGCGTCGCCGCCTCCTCCGCCTCCCGCAGCTCCGTCACGTCCGTTCCCGTGCCGAACCAGCCGGCGACGGGCGCGAGGCCGTCCTCCTCCTCCCCGTCCCGCAGCGGCACCGCGCGCATGAGGAAGTGGCGGGTGACGCCGTCGGCGCCGGTCATCGTCAGCCGCTCCTCCCAGTCCTCGCCGAGGGCGACGGCGGTGCGGATGCGCGTCTCCGCCCGGCCCCGGTCCTCCGCCGGCACGGCGGAGAGCCACCCCCAGGCCAGCGCGTCGCGGGAGGGACGGCCGGAGAACTCGGACCACCGCCGGTTCACCCAGGTCAGCGCGCCCTCCGCATCCGCGATCCAGGTGATGCCGGGGATGGATTCCGCGAGGTCGCGGGACCGCCGCTCGCTCCGCCGCAGCCGCGCCTCCGCCCGGCGCCGGCGGGACACGTCGACGAGCATGATGCCCGCCCCCGCCTCCTCCGCCGCCGGGACGGGGAAGAGGGTGAGGAGGAGGTGGCGCGGGTCGTCCGGGGTCTCCCCGGCCTCCTTCACCTCGATCTCGGTCACCGCGCGCCCGCGCTCCAGCACCTCCGGCAGCCGCCGCATCGCCTGGGCGGCCACCGCCGGGGGCAGCGTGCCGGCGTCGCAGGCGGCGAGGGTGCGGAGCGCCGCGTTCGCCCCGCTCACCCGCCCCGCCCGGTCCACGAACCCCACCCCGACCGGCGCGTTCGTCATCACCGCGTCCAGAAGGGCGTTCGCCCGCCGCTCCGCCCGCCGCCGCGCCACGGCGTAGAGCGCCAGCACCCCCGCCGCCGCGAGCGCCGCCCCGACCGAGAGCAGCAGCAGCAGCAGCCCGCGCCGCGCCGCGTCCCGCGCCCGCTCCCCCGCGACGCCCCGCGCCTCCTCCTGCAGCCGGGCGACCTCCGCCCGCAGCGCGTCCATCACGCGCATCCCCTCGTTGCCCATGAGGGTGCCGGTGGCCGCCGCCGCCGCCGTCTCGCCGGACCGCCGCCGCGCCACGGCGTCCTCAGAGATGCGCGCCCGCGCGCCCGCCAGGCCGCGCACGTCGTCCAGGGGCCCGACGCCGGCGGGCCCGCGCAGGGCCTCCAGGTCGCCCAGCCGCCCCTCCAGCGACAGCCGGCCGGTCTGATAGGGCTCGAGGTACTCGTCCCGCCCAGTGAGGAGGTAGCCGCGCTGCCCCGTCTCCACGTCCTTCGCGGCCGACAGCACGGCCTCCGCCTCCATCACGAAGGCGGTCCCGGCGGCCACCGCCGCGTCCTCCCGGTTGCCGAGGACGTAGTTGGCGATCCCCGCGCCCACGGCGACGGCGGCCAGCACGCCCGCGAGCAGGGGCAGCCGCGGCACCCGCCGGCGCACGCGACCGCCCACCCGGCCCGCCGTCGTCATCGCGTCGGCCATCCAGATCCCCTCCGGGGGGCACGCCGGCCGGCCAAGGCCATGTCCCCTCGGCCGCAACGATGGCCCGCCCCCTCCCGTTGCACCCGGGTTCGCCGCATCATGGCGCAGCGCACCATGGGCCACCGCGCCCCCGCCCCGCCGAGAGGACCCGCGACCCCGATGCCACCCCCCGACGGCCGCCCCGTCGTCGCCGCCACCTCCCCCATCGTCGAGGGTGCCGCGGCGATGCTCTGCGCCGCCATCGCCGTCGCGGCCCTCTCCTACGGGCGAGACGTGCTGGTGCCCCTCGTCCTCGGCGTGCTGCTCGCCTTCGTCCTCGCCCCGCTCGTGCGGCTGCTGCAACGCTCGCGGATCGGCCGCGGACCGTCGGTCGCCGCGGCGGTGCTCCTGGCCCTCGCGGTGCTGGCGGCGTTGGGGACGACCATCGGCGCCCAGCTCGCCGAACTGGCGGGCGGCCTGCCGCGATACGTCGCGGCGCTCGACGCCAAGCTCGCCGGCTTTCCCGTCCTCCGCGGCGCCCTCCGCGACGCCGTGTCGGAGGTGCCCGGCCTCGGCCCCGGCGGCCCCGCCTCCAACGCCCAGGTGGTGATGACCGCCCAGAACGTCCTCGGCTCCGCCCTCTCGCCGCTGGCCACCGCCGGCCTCGTCATCCTCTTCGCCATCCTCATGCTCATCTTCCGGGAGGATCTGCGCGACCGCTTCATCTCGCTCGCCGGCGCACGCGACCTGCAGCGCACGATGACCGCGATGAACGACGCGGCCGACCGCCTGTCCCGCCTGTTCCTCGCGCAGCTGACGCTCAACGCCGGCTACGCGGTGGTGATCGCCGCCGCCCTCTTCGCCCTCGGCCTGCC
>CAXVWQ010000165.1:0-14649 GCA_964263755.1 Roseomonas sp.
CGGGCCGGGCGGGGGCCGCGCCGCGTCGCCCGCGCCCGCCGCAGCACCGGCCACCCCGCCCCCCGAATACGTCGCCGCCGTCCAGGCCGCCCTCGCCCGCGCGCGCCGCTATCCTGCGGAGGCCCGGGCACGCGGCGCGGAGGGCACGGCCTGGCTGCGCTTCACCGTGCGCCGCGACGGCGGGATCGTGTCGGCCGCTGTCGCCCGCTCCTCCGGCGACCCGTCGCTCGACGCCGCGACGGAGGAGATGATCCGCGGCGCGGCGCTGCCGCCGCTGCCGGCCTCCTGGCTCGCCCTGACGATGACCCTCATCGTCCCCGTCCGCTACGCCGCGCGGTGACGGCGTTGCCGGGCGCCCGCCCGCGCCGCATGATGCCGGGCGGGCACGGGGGGAGCGGCGGCATGGGCGTGCGGGGTGCCGCGTGCATCGTCGGGGCCTTCGAGCACCCGACGCGGAAGGCGCCGGACAAGGGCGTGTCCCAGTTGCACGCCGAATGCGCGATCGGCGCTCTGGCCGATGCCGGCCTCTCCCCGCGCGACGTGGACGGCTACTTCTGCGCCGGCGACGCGCCGGGCCTCGGCGTCCTCTCCATCCTCGACTACCTCGGCCTGCGCCCGCGGCACGTGGATTCGACGGAGATCGGCGGCGCCTCCTACCTCTCCCACGTGTCGCACGCCGCGATGGCGATCGCCGCGGGACATTGCGACGTGGCGCTCATCACGCTGGCGGGGCGCCCGCGGTCGGAGGGCAGCAGCGGCACCGCGCCGCGGTCCTGGGGCGCGAACGTGCCGGACGACCCGTTCGAACTGCCCTACGGGCGCACCACCGTCGGCAGTTACGCCCTCGTCGCGGCGCGCCACATGCACGAATACGGAACGACCGCGGGGCAACTCGCCTGGGTGAAGGTCGCGGCCTCCCACCACGCCCAGCACAACCCCCATGCGATGCTGCGGAAGGTGGTGACGGTGGAGGAGGTCGTGTCCTCGCCGATGGTCGCCGATCCCCTACACCGGCTGGATTGCTGCGTCGTGTCCGATGGCGGCGGCGCGCTCGTCGTCACGCGCCCGGAGATCGCGCGGTCGCTCGGGCGCCCCGTCGTGACGCTGCGCGGCGCGGGGGAGTCGGTGAAGGGCCGGGAGGGCGGCTACGCCGACCTCACCACCTCCGCCACCCGCGAATCCGGCGCCGCGGCCTTCGCGGAAGCCGGCGTGACCCCGGACGACATCCGCTACGCCTCCATCTACGACTCCTTCACCATCACCGTCCTCGTCCAGATCGAGGACCTCGGCTTCTGCGCCAAGGGCGCGGGCGGCCGGTTCGTCGCCGACGGCAACCTCATCGCCGGCACCGGGCGGCTGGCCTGGAACACCGATGGCGGCGGCCTGTGCAACAACCACCCCGCCAACCGCGGCGGCATGACGAAGGTGATCGAGGCCGTGCGCCAGCTGCGCGGCGAGGCGCACCCGGCCGTGCAGGTGCCCGACCTGTCGCTCGCCCTCGTCAACGGCACCGGCGGGCTGCTGGGCCACCGCCACGGCGCCGCCACCCTCGTCCTGGAGCGGACCGCGTGACGCCCGACCCCGACAACGCCCCCTTCTTCGCCGCCGCGCGGGAGGGCATCCTGCTGCTGGGCCTCTGCCACGACACCGGCCGGGCGTTCTTCCACCCCCGCGGCGTGTCGCCCTTCACGCTGACGACGAACGTCGGGACGGTCGCGGCGGGCGGTGCGGGCACGGTGCATTCCGTCACCGTCATGCGCGGCGCGGCGCCGCGGACCCTGGCCTACGTCGAACTCGCCGAAGGGCCCCGCGTGTTCACGGAGATCGTGGATGCGGAGCCCGGGACGGTCCGGATCGGCGACCCCGTCCGCCTCGCCTTCCGGGACGTGGGCGGCGGGCCGATGCCGGTCTTCGCGCCCGCCTGATGTGACGGTTTCGTGTCGCGCTTGCCCCGCGACGCGATCCGCGCTTCCTCCTCGCGGACGAGGAGGCCCTCATGGCGATCATCCGGGACATGGCGGCGCTGGAGGCGATCTACGGATCGCTCGACACCATCGGCGAGGCGTCCACCGCGAAGGTGGCGGACCACGTCACGCCGCTCTACCGCCGCTTCATCGAGGCTTCGCCCTTCGTGGCGCTCGCCACCGTCGGGCCGGAGGGGCTGGACTGCTCCCCGCGCGGCGACAGGCCGGGCTTCGTCCGCATCGCCTCGCCGGAGGTGCTGATGCTGCCCGACCGGCGCGGCAACAACCGCATCGACTCCCTTCGCAACATCCTGCGCGACCCGCGGGTGGGCCTCATGTTCCTCGTCCCCGGTTCCGGCAACGCCGTGCGCGCCAACGGCCGCGCGGTGCTGGAGGACGACCCGGACCTCCTCGCCTCCTTCGCGGTGGAGGGGAAGGCGCCGCGCACGGTCGCGGTGATCCGGATCGACGAGATCTACTTCCAGTGCGCCCGCGCCCTCGTCCGCTCGGGCCTGTGGAAGACGGAGAGCCAGGTGGACCCGCGGACCCTGCCCACGCCGGGCCAGATCCTCGCGGAGATGAGCGAGGGCCGCGTCGGCGGCGAGACCTACGACCGCGAGTGGCCGGAACGCGCCCGCACGACGATGTGGTGAAGGCGCCTCAGCGCAGCGCGAAGTCCACCCGCACCACGTCGCCGCGGTAGGTCCCCTCCGCGACGAGTACGAGCGTGCCGGCCGCGTCCGTCGCGGCGCGGCGGACGTGGGCGACGGGCGCGTTGAGCGGCATGCCGAGGGCCGCCGCGGCATCGAGGTCGGCGGCGCCGATCGTCAGCGTCTGCCGCGCCCCCGCGATCCGCACCCCCGGCAGCGCGGAGACCAGCCGCAGGGCCGTGCGGTGCCGCAGGTCGTCCGACGTGACGTGGGACGCCAGCCGCTCGTCCAGGTAGACGTCCGCCAGCAGGAAGGCCTGCCCGCTGCGGTGGTGGCGGCGGCGCCAGTGGCGATAGGCCGGGGCGCGCGTCCCCTCCGCCGCGGGCAGCGCGTCCGGCGGCACGTCGGGGCGTTCGGCCAGCACCTCGATCTCCGCGCCGTCGCGGGAGCGCAGCAGGCCGTTCCAGTCGGTCTGCACCTCGCACCACAGGCCCTCGCGCGGGGTCGCGCGGACGAAGGTGCCCTTGGCGCGGAACCGCTCGATCAGACCCTCCGCCTCCAGCCCGTCCAGCGCCTGCCGGATCGTGGCGCGCGCCACGCCGCACTCCGCAGCCAGTTCATCCACCGTCGGGATGCGGGCGCCCACCGCCCAGGCGCCGGAAGCGATCCGCCCGCGGAACAGCGTCGCCAACTGGATGTAGCGGGAGACGGCGGAGCGCGAGAGATCCGGCGCGCCGTGATTCATGCCGCGACGTTGAGGAACGGCCGCCCCGCCCGGAACGCCTCGAGGTCGTCGAGGATGCGCGCGATCATCGCCGCCCGCGTCTCGTGCGTGACGGAGGCGTAGTGGGGGGCCAGCGCCACGTTCTCCAACGCCAGGAAGCGCGGATCGAGCTTCGGCTCCGTCGCGAAGACGTCGAGGCCGGCCCCCGCGATGCCGTCGGACTCCAAGGCCGCCAGCAAGGCCGCCTCGTCCACCACGGAACCGCGGGCGATGTTGACGAGGAAGCCGCGCGGGCCGAGGGCGGCGAGGACGGACGCATCCACCATCCCGTTCGTCGCCGGCCCGCCCGGCATCGCGAGGACCAGCACGTCCGACACCGCCGCCAGCCGCCGCAGGTCCGGCTCATGGGCGTAGGGCAGCGCGGGCTTGGGGTTCGGCCCGTTCCAGGCCACCACCATCCCGATCCCCGCCGCCCGCCGCGCGATGGCCTGCCCGATCCGGCCCATGCCGACGATGCCGCAGGTCTTTCCATGGGTGCGCGTGCCCGGCGTCATCCGCTCCGGTCCCCAGCGGCCGGCGCGAACGAAGCGGTCGGCCTCCGCCGTGCGGCGCATCGCCGCGTACAGCAGCCCGACGGCGAAATCCGCCACGTCCTCCGTCAGCACGTCCGGCGTGTGGGACACGGCCACGCCCCGCGCGCGGGCCGCCGCCACGTCGATCCTGTCCAGCCCCACGCCCTGACACGCCACCATGCGCACGGCGGGCAGCGCGTCCAGCGTGGCGGCGTCCAGCCCGACCATGCTCGTCGTCACGGCCAGACGCGGCGGGTTCGCGCGGTCCTCCGTCACGTCATACCGTTCCCCCAACGCCCCGCGCAGGTCCGCCGGCACGGGGCAGAGGAGGAGAAGAGGCTCGCGATCCATCGCGCCGGGTATAGCCGCGCGCCCGTCCTAAGGCCATAACCCTGGCCTTTCCCGGGGAGGCGGCCGTGGCCCTGACCTACGACCTGATGAAGCGCGTCACCGCCGACCTCTACGACTGGTCGCTGAAGAAGGTGCCGGACGACACGAAGGCCGCGCTCGCCCGCGCGGTGGAGTCCGAGACGAACGAACTCGCCAAGCGCACCCTCGGCATCATGCTGCGGAGCGCCATCGCCGCCGAGACCTCGAACCGCCTCGTCTGCTCCGATTCCGGCGTGCCGGTCTACTTCATCGAACTCGGCACCGGCGTCTGCATCGAGGGCGACATCAAGCGCGGCATCGTCGATGGCTTCGCCGAACTCGTCGAACGCATCAACCCGCCGATCCTGAAGCACGTCACCAACCCCCTGACGAACGAGCGAGGCTACGCCGGCCGCGACATGCCGATCGTCACCTGGGAGGTCACGGGCGCGGACCACGTGGACATCACCTGTTCGCCGAAGGCCCTGGGATCGGGCCGCTGGGCCGCCCTGGAGATCTTCTCCTTCCCGACGCTGGAGCGCATCGAGGAATACGTGATGGAATGCGTCCTCAAGGCCGGCTCCCAGCACTGCCCGCCCGTGATCATCGGCGTCGGCATCGGCGGCACCTTCGACCACTGCGCGAAGATCGCGAAGAAGGCCACGCTGCGGGAGATGGGCGCCCGCAACCCGGACCCCATCGTCGCCGCGATGGAGGAACGCCTGACCGTCGCGGTAAACAAGACGGGCTTCGGCCCCATGGGCACCGGTGGCGACACCACCACCCTCGGCGTCCACGTCGAATGGGCGTCCGGCCACGGCTTCACGCCCGTGGCGGTGTGCTTCAACTGCTGGATCAACCGCCGCACGAAGGCCCGCATCCACGCCGATGGCACGGTGGAGCGCCTGGAATGACCCTCCGCGAGCACCACCTGATCACGCCGCTGTCCGAGGCCGACGTGCGCGGCCTGACCGCCGGCGACCTCGTGACGCTGGACGGCGAGATCACCATCACCGCCGGCCTGCCGACCCACGCCCGCATCGCCGAATACCTCGACGCCGGCCGTCCGCTGCCGGTGGACTTCCGCGGCGGCACCCTCTTCCACCTCGGCTCCTACTCCCGCGACACGCCGCACGGGTTCGAGGTCCTCTACATGAACCCCACGACCTCCACGCGCTTCAACCCGATCATGCCGCGCTTCATCCGCGACCTCGGCGTCCGCGCCGTCGGCGGCAAGGGCGGGCTGAGCGCCGAGAGCGCCGCGGCGATGCGGGACGCGGGCTGCGTCTACCTCTCCTTCCTCGGCGGCGGCGCCACGCTCCTGTCGGACGCCATCGAGGCGGTCGTCGCCGTCCACTGGGACGACTTCATCTCCCACTACCGCCTCGTCACCCTCCGCGTCCGCGGCCTCGGCCCGCTGACGGTCGGGATCGATGCGCACGGCAACTCCCTCTACGACGGATTGCAGGATCAGGCCCGCGCGCGGATGCCGGAGATCATGGCGGGGCTGCGGGCGGCGCGGGACGGGACGGCCGGCGCGACGTGACCGACGCCGCGCTCTCGATCACGACCCTCGGCCGGCGTCCCGATCTCCTGCCCGTCGTCGCCGAATGGCTCTGGCGTCAGTGGTGGCGGGGATGGGGGCGCACGCTCGCCGAGACGGAGGCCCTCTACGCGCATTGCCGCGCCGAGGTGGGGGCGCCGCAGACCCTCGTCCTGCTGTCCGGCGGGGTGCCCGTCGGCACCGCCACCCTCGCGCGCCACGACCTGGAGGAGAGGCCCGACCTCACGCCCTGGCTCGCCGGCGTCTTCGTCGTCCCGGAGGCACGGGGTCGCGGATACGCGGGGCATCTGCTCGCCGCCTTCGACGAGGCGTGCCGGGCCGCGTCGATCACGACGGCCTGGCTCTACACGGGCGGCGCCGAGCGGTTCTACCTCCGAACCGGCTGGCAGGTGGCGGAGATCGTGGAGCGCCCCGGCCGGACGACGGTGACCCTCATGCGCCGCGACTTCTGCGAGGCCGGACCGCCGAGAGGCCCGGACCCCGCCCCGTAGCCGCCCGCGCCTCAGGCGCCGAGGAGCGTCGCGATCCGCCGCGCATCCTCCGCCGTGGCCGGCGTGAAGACGATCATGCTCAGCCCCTCCGCGCCGTCCACCGCGAAGGCGGCGTGGTCCAGCGTCAGCGGCCCCAGGCGGGGATGCGTGAGGCGCTTCACGCCTGCCCCGTGGCTCCGCGCATCGTTCTCCGCCCACAGCCGCCGGAAGTCGGCGCTTGCCGCCCGCAGCTCGGCGGTCAACGCGTCGGCCTCCGGGCACCCGCCGGTGCGCGCCACGTCGATGCGGAACACCGCGACGGCGAAGCGGGCGTTCTCCTCCCAGTCCGGCAGCGCCCCGCGCGCGGCGGGGTCGAGGAACAGGCGCCGCAGCACGTTCCGCTCGCGCGGCGCCATCGCCGCGTAGTCCGCCAGCACGGCCGTCGCGGCCGCGTTCCACGCGACGATGTCCCAGGTCGCGGTCTTCACGAAGGCCGGGCTCGTCGGCATCGCGTCCAGCACGCGTTGCAGGGCGTCCGGCACCGCGGAGGGCGGCGCCGCGCCGAGCGGCGGCGGACGGTGCTGCGCGAGGAGGAAGAGGATCTCGCGCCCCGCCGCGTCGAGGCCCAGCGCGGAACACAGCCGCTCCAGCACCGCGACGGAGGGCGGCCCGCCGCGCCCCTGTTCGAGCCACGTGTACCAGGTGACGGAGACGCCGGCCCGCGCCGCCACCTCCTCCCGCCGCAGCCCCGGCGTGCGCCGCCGTCCGCCCCCCGCGTCCGGCCGCAGCCGCGACCGGCGGTCGCGCAGGTAGTCCCCGAGGGTCGCGACGGGTTCGTCGACGGAGGGCAAGTCGAGGGTGTCAGTGTCCATACCCGTATAACCTCTCGGCTTTCGCGCCCGTCGGGGGCACCCGATGTGCCGCGCATCGAACGGGAAGGAGATGGTGATGCGCGTCTTCGTGACAGGGGCGACCGGGTTCATCGGCTCCGCCGTCCTCCGCGAACTGAGGTCGGCGGGGCACGACGTGATCGGCCTCGCGCGAAGCGACGCGGCGGCCGAGGCGCTGGCGCGGGATGGCGTCGCGCCGCACCGGGGCGAACTGACGGATGTCGAGAGCCTCGCGGCCGGTGCCCGCGCGGCCGACGGCGTCGCCCACCTCGCCTTCATCCACGATTTCTCGCGGTACGAGGAGAACGGCGCGATCGACCGGCGCGCGGTGGCGGCGCTGGCGGGCGCGCTCGCCGGCACGGGGAAGCCCCTCGTCATCACCTCCGGCACGACGGTCGTCGCGACCGGGCGCATCATCACGGAGGAGGACGCGGCGCGGCCCGACAGCCCCTCCGCCGTCCGCACCCTGTCGGAGGAGGCGGCGCTGGCCGCGGCGGACCGCGGCGTGCGGTCGAGCGTCGTGCGGCTCCCGCCCTCCGTCCACGGTCCGGGGGACCACGCCTTCGTGCCGGCGATGGTCGGGATCGCGCGGCAGAAGGGCATCGCGGCCTATGTCGGCGACGGCGCGAACCGCTGGCCGGCGGTCCATCGCCTCGACGCGGCACGGCTGTTCCGGCTGGCGCTGGAAGGCGCGCCGCCCGGCACGCGGCTGCACGGGGTGGCGGAGGAGGGCATCCCGATGCGCGACATCGCCGCCGCGATCGGCGAGGGTCTCGGCCTCCCCGTGCGGGGCTTGGCCGCGGAGGAGGCGGGACCGCATTTCGACTGGCTGGCGCAATTCGTCCGCATCGACAACCCGACCTCCAGCGCCCGCACCCGCGACGCCCTCGGCTGGCAACCGCGGGAACCCGGGCTGATCGAGGACATGCGGGCGAGCGGATACTTCGGCTGAGCCACGCCCCTACATCGCCAGCGCGTAGGCCGGCCGGCGCGGGTCGGCCGCGGCCATCTTCGTGCCGGTCGCGGGGTCGTGACGCACCGCCTCCACGCTGCCGGCGAGCCATGTCCAGTCCGGCCAGTCGCGGACATCATGGCCGCGCGCCCGCAGGGCGTCCCGCGTGGCGGCGGGGATGCGCGCCTCCACCGCCAGCCGCCCCGGGAAATATTCGTAGGGCGCGAAGGAGGAGGGGAAGGCGTAGGTCGCGACGCGCGGCGCCTCCACCGCCTCCTGCAAGTCCATCCCGAAGTGCAGGTGGTTCAGGATGACCTGCAACATCGCCTGGATCTGCACGTCGCCGCCCGGCGTGCCGAGCGGGATGACGGCGCCGTCGCGCGTGACGACGAGCGCCGGGTTCGGCGTCAGCCGCGGCCGCGCGCCGGGCCGCACGCCCGTGGGGTGCGACGGGTCGGGCCGCGACTGGCTGCCGCGCGGCGAGCAGACGAACCCCAGCCCCGGCACGAGCGGCGCGTTGTAGGTGCCGTCCGAAGGCGTGGCGGAGAAGGCGTTGCCCCAGCGGTCCACCACCGCGACGTAGGACGTATCGGGTTCCGCCACCACCACCGCGCGCGTGCTCGGCGCGGGAATCGCCGTGCCGAGGCTCAGCAGCGGCTCGGGCATCCCCGGATGCGCCCGCGCGCGATCCATCGCCGCAACGCGCGTCGCGATGTGCGCCTCGCCCAGCAGTGCGTCGAGCGGCACGTCGCGGAACTGCGGATCGCCGAAGTGGTATTCGCGATCCGCCATCGCGATCTTCAGCGCCTCGGCGATCAGGTGCAGGTAATCCGGGGAGTTGTGCGACAGCCCGTCCAGCCCCGCACGCTCCATCAGCAGCAGCGCCTCCAGCAGCGCCGGGCCCTGGCACCACGGGCCGCAGGTGGTGACGGCGTGCCCCCGCCAGTCCCGCGTCACCGCCGGCTCGATCCGCGACCGGTAGTTCGCGAGGTCGTCCGCGGCAAGGTAGCCGCCCTCCTCGCGCATGAATGCCACGATCCGCCGCGCGATGTCACCGCGGTAGAAGGCGTGGTGCGCCGCCGCCAGCCCGGCCTCCCGCCCGCCCCTCGCGGCGGCGCGCCGGTCCTCGTCGGCCATGTGTCGGATCGTCGCGGCGAGGTCGCGCTGGACGAACAACGCGCCCACCGCGTGCGGCTTCCCGTCCGGCAGGAACACCGCCGCGTTGGACGGAAACTCCGCGTAGTCCGACAGGTGCGCAGCCACGCTCTCCGCGATCATCGGGTAGGTCGGAAAACCCTCCTCCGCGAAGCGGATCGCCGGTTCCGACACGTCGGCGAAGCCCATCGTGCCGTGGCGTTCCAGCGCCTGGATCCAGGCGTCCGGCGCCGCCGGCACGACCGTCCGCAGAACGCCGCGCGGCATCGTCCCGCCGTGCTCCCGCATGAACAGGTCCGGCGGCAGGGACATCGGCCAGTGGCCCAGCCCCGCGATGCTCTCCACCCGGCCGTCCGCGCGGCGGATGAGGATGGGCGCGACCCCCCCAAAGTTCACGATGTCCGGCTGCACGACGCCGAGGACGAGGCCGGCGCAGACGCCCGCGTCCACCGCGTTGCCCCCGGCCTCCAGGATCGTCAGCCCCGCCGCCGCCGCGAGGTAGTGCCCCGCGGAGATGGCGTGCCGCGGCCCCGCGACGAGCGGGCGCGTCGTCATCGCGTCACCGCCGTCGCGGCGCCCGCCGGACGTGCGCCGTCGGGCCGCGCGTTCTGCGCCAGCAGCTGCTCGTCCATCCGTGGTTCGTAGGCGATGCCGCGGCGCGCCGCGACGAGCGTCACCTGGTTGTACAGCGGGATGATCGGCACGCGGTCGATCGCCGCGCGCATCACCGCCCGCAACGCCTCCTCCCGCCCCGGGTCGGAGCGCACGATCACCGACTGGATCGCCGCGTCCATCTCCGGTTCCGAGAAGGTGCCGCGGTTGCCCTGCCCGTAGGCCTCCCGCGCGTTGCGGGAATGCACGGCGGTGGAGAGGATGTAGGAGGCGTCGCGCGACGACGACAGCGACAGCCCGTAGAGCATCACCGGCAGGTCGTTCCGTCCCTCCACCGTGCGCGGGAAGAACACCGTGCCCGGCTGCGTCTCGACCTTCGCCTGGAGGCCGGCGCGGGTGAGCATCTGCCCCACCGCCTGGCACACCCGCGCGTCGTTCACGAAGCGGTTGTTGGAACAGCCGACCGTCAGCCCGAAGCCGCGGGGATACCCGGCCTCGGCCAGCAGGCGCCGCGCGCCCTCCAGGTCCGCGCGCGGCACGGGGAAGGACTGGTCGAAGGCCCCGAACTGCGACGGCACCATCTGCCCCGTCGCCACCGCCTGACCGTCCAGCGCCCGCGCCGCGATGGCGTCGCGATCGAGCGCCAGTGACAAGGCGCGGCGCACGCGCACGTCGCGCAGCGGGTTGCGGTCCAGCGGTCGGCCGTCCGCGTCCAACAGCAACGGCAGACGTTCCGCGCCCACATGCGGGATGAGGTACATGATCCGGTCGGAGTTGCGCCGGAACACCGTCACGCGGGGGTCGCGCTCCAGCCGTTCCGCGTCGCCCGGCGACAGGCTCTCGATGAGGTCCACGTCGCCCGCCAGCAGCGAGGCCAGCCGCGCCGCGTCGTTGCCGATCACCCGGATCTCCGCCCGCTCGTAGGCCGGCGCCGTCCCCCAGTAGGTCGGGTTGCGCGAGAGCGACATGCCCTCCGACCCCCGCATCTGCGCCAGCCGCCACGGCCCGGTGCCGATCGCCGCGCGGCCCGCGTTGAACTCCGACGTCGTCGCCCCCGCCGGCGACCCGTCGCCGCGCGCCGCGCTGCGCGACACCACGAAGATGTTCGTCAGCTGCCCCATCAGTGTCGGGTTCGGCCGATCCGTCCTGATCCGCAGCGTGTGGGAATCCACCACCTCCACCCCCGCGACCGTCCGCAGGTTGGAGGTGTAGGGCCCCGGGTTGCTCGGCACCGCCGGCACGCGCGCGATGGAGAAGGCGATGTCCTCCGCCGTCAGCGGCGATCCGTCGTGGAAGGTGACGCCGCGCCGCAACCGCAGCACCCAGGTCCGGTCGTCCGCCGCCTCCCAGGATTCGACGATGCCGGGGACGAAGTTGCTCTCGGCGTCGCGGTTGATGACGGAGTCATAGACCTGCCGGGCCGCGGCCATGTTCGGCCCGACGAACACGAAGTGCGGGTCGATCCCGAACGGCGCCTCCACCGCCACCGTCAGCGTCTGCGCACCCGCGGCACCGGCCAAGCCCACCGCGAACGCCGCCGCGACCCACCGCCTCATCATCCCGCCCTCGTCCGCCGTTCGCGGCGAAGGCTAGGACGCGGGCCGGGACGGCGCCAGGGTCAGGGATACCGCACGGGCGGCGATGGCGCGTCCGGCAGCGGGATGAACTCGTCGTCCCCCGGCACCCGATCGAAGCGCCCCGCGGACCAGTCCGCCTTCGCCGCATCGATCCGGTCGCGCGAGGAATGCACGAAGTTCCACCAGATGTGCCGCGGCCCGTCCATCGGTGCGCCGCCCAGCACCATGAACCGCGCCGGCCCGTCCGCCGCGCGCACGGTGATCCGGTCGCCCGGCCTGAACACCAGCAGTTGCGATGGCCCGAAGCGATCACCCGCGATCTCCACAACGCCCTCCACCGTGTAGATCGCGCGCTCCTCGTGCTCCGCGTCCAGCGGCAGGGACGCGCCGGCGTCGAGCGTCGCGTCCGCGTAGACGATCGGCGAGAACGTCGCGACCGGCGACGTCGCACCGAGGAACCCGCCCGCGATCACCCGCACGCGCTTCCCCTCCCCCTCCAGCACCGGCAGGTCCTCCGCGCCGTGGTGGACGAAGCCCGGATCGCGCTCCTCCTCCGCCCGCGGCAGCGCCAGCCACGACTGGATGCCCGCCACCCGCCCGCCGCGTGCGCGGAACGCCGGCCCCGACCGCTCGGAATGCGCGATCCCCCGCCCCGCCGTCATGAGGTTCAGCGCCCCCGGCCGGATCGGCAGGTCGCTCCCGATGGAGTCCTTGTGGTGGATCTCCCCCTCGAACAGGTAGGTGACGGTCGAGAGCCCGATGTGCGGATGCGGCCGCACGTCGATCCCCTTCCCGGGGAGGATCTCCGCCGGCCCCATCTGGTCCAAGAAGATGAAGGGCCCGACCATCTGCCGCTTCGCCGAGGGCAGCGCCCGCCGCACCTCGAAGCCGCCGAGGTCGCGGGCGCGCGGGACGATCACCGTCTCGATGGCGTCGCAGGAGGGCTTGTCGCCGGGCGTGGTGTCGCCGCCGCCGAACCAGGTCATCGTCGCCTCCTGTCGTGTCGTGCGGCAGGTGGGGCGGGCCGCGGCCCCCGCCAATCCGCGGCGCGAATGACGGCGATGCGGCCTTACGGCGCACCGAGGGCGGCGGAGACCGAGACCGCCGCGTCCAGCAACGCCCGTGTCGCCGCGTCCCGCGCCGCCGGCCCGGCCTCCACGAGCGGCGCGGAGAGGTTCATCGCCGCCACCACCCGCCCCGCCGCGTCCCGCACCGGTGCCGCCACGCTCGCGATGCCGCGCTCGAACTCGCCGAGATGGACGACGTGCCCGCGCGTCCGGTCCCGACGCGCCCGCGCGACGAGCGCCGCCACCGTCGTCGGCGTCCCCGACGCGATGCGACGCAACGGCGCGTCGCGATACGCCTCGCCCAACGCATCGTCCGGCAGCCCCGCCAGCAGCACCCGCCCCATCGCGGACGCGTGCGCGGGCAATCGCGACCCGACATGGACGATGCCCGCGAGCCCCCGCCGCGTCGGCGCCCGCAGCAGGTAGACCACGTCCCGCCCGTCCAGCACGCCGAGATGCGCCGACCATCCCGTCGCGTCCCGCAGCCGCTCCAGCGCCGGCAGCGCCGCTTCCAGCACGTCGCGCGCAGCCAGCACGCCAATGCCCAGCCGCAGCACCGCCGGCCCGAGCGCGTAGGTGCGCGACCGCGGATCGTGCAGCAGGAAGCCGAGTTGCGTCAGCGTGTGGGCGACGCGGAACACCGCGGATTTCGACACCCCCACCGCCGCCGCGAGTTCCCCCAGCGTGAGCCGCGGCGCGTCGTCGGAGAAGGCCTCCAGCGCCGCGAGCCCGCGCGCCAGGGCGGGGACGAAGTAGCGATCCTCCGCCGTTTCACCCATCAAACGTCCTCTACCCGGCGGAACGACGCGGCGCTACCTCTTCCGCCACCCGAACGGAGGCCCCCCACCGTGAACGTCATGACCCCGATCAGCACGCTCGACGCCGAGTTCCGCCGCCACGTCGTGCGCCATGTGGACAAGACGTTCGACTGGGACGCCTTCCCCTCCAACCGCGGCTACCCCGAGCTGGAGCGCGCCCAGATGCGCTACGTCGGCGCCGGCGGGTCGCCCAAGGTCGGCGAGGCCGGCACCCTGCCGCCGGAGCACTTCACCCTCTCGCTCATCTACAAGCACGTCGGCAAGTACGCCGCCTGCCACGCCCACGAGATCGAGGAATCCTTCCTCATCATCGCCGGCGTCCTGACGGTCGGCTGGGAGCGCGACGGCGAGGTCGTCGAAGTCCGCCTCGGCCCCGGCGACATGATCCTCAACGCCCGCGACGTCGGCCACGGTTTTCGGAATGACGGCGTGGAGCCGGTGCTGATGTCCATCTCCGTGGACGTCGGGAAGCCACTTCCCCCGCGCTACCTCTACCATCCGAAGATGGGCACCGACCCGGCGCTGGCCCGATCCTTCGGCGCCGCGCCCGGCAAGACCACCCCCTTCGACCCGAACGGCACGCACCCCTTACAGCGGCAGATGGCCCGCGCCGTCATCCGTCGCACCGAACAGCCCGCCCTGCCCGTCGCCCCCGGCATCCAGCGCCGCGTCTACGTCGGCCCCGGCGGCATCGAGAGCGACACCTGCCGCAAGGACCTCCTGGCCATCGCCGCCGGCGCCGGCGCCGCCCCCTACGTCCGCGACGTGGAGGAGGCCTTCCTCATCCTCGACGGCACCGTCACCGTCGGCTGGGAGGGGGACGGCCGCACCGTCGAGGCCGAACTCGGCCCGCGCGACCTCCTCCTCACCCCCGCCGGCCGCCGCCGCTGGTTCCGCAACGCCGGCGTCGGGCCCGCGACGGTCTGGAACGTCATCGGCACGCACGAGGCGGAGACGGTCCGCTACGACGCGGGCTGAGGGCGGCGCGGGTTGCCCCGGGAGGCTCTGCCTCCCGGACCCTCCGCCGGGGACCCAGCGGGGCCCCCGGACCCCCGCGTTGAGTTTTTCTGAATGTCCCCGTTCAGGAGGCCCCGCTTCGGGGGCCTCCTGAACCGAGGACGTTAAAACCGAACGCGGGTCCAGCGACTGTCTTGGCGTCAAGCGGTTTGCCAGGGGGTTCGGCTCTTGGCGATGGCGTTGAGGATGGTGAGGAGTTTGCGGATCAGCGCCACGAGGGCGACCTTCTTGGGTTTGCCGGCCTCTGT
>CAXVWQ010000166.1:0-11284 GCA_964263755.1 Roseomonas sp.
GGAGGATGGTCCCTAACCGCGCGTGCGCCCCGAAGGGAACATCCACCCAACGGGGACATCTCATTTACAGAAAGCGCCGACAGGGCCCCCGGGGGTCCTGGTGGGTGGAGGGTCTGGGAGGAGGGCAAAGCCCTCCTCCCAGCCCACAGGCGCACCCCCCGGAAAGGTCAGGAGAGGAGCAGCCGTCAGGCCATCGCCCCGCGTGCCGCCACGGGCCAGAGGCACTCCACCCGGCCGGCCCGGACGCCGACGTACCAGTCGAAGCGGTCCACCGCCGGGTCGCAGTGGCCCGGGACCAGGCGTAGCGTCTCCCCGACGCGCGGTGCTTCGCCGCCCTCCACGATGATGGCGCCGTGTTCGTCGGAGGCGCCGGCGTAGCGCAGGCCCGGGCGCCCCCACACGAGCGGCATCCCGCTGTCGGTCGGCACCGCCTTGTGGCCGGCATCCACCACCGCCCGGCCCGCCACCGGCGCCGACATCACCCCCGCCAGCACGAACAGGCTTTGCCGGAAGGGCGGCGCGTCCTCGTTCCGGGCGTAGTCGGCGTCCATGAAGGCGTAGGAGCCCGCCTGGATCTCCGTCCACAGCCCGGTCCCGAGTTCGATCTCGTAGGTCCCGGTCCCCGCGCCGCCGACCAGGGGGCAGGGCAGCCCGCGCTGCCGCAGCTGCTCGATGGTGCGCCGCACGTCCTCCGCCGCCGCGCCGATCGCCGCCCGCCGTTCCTCCGGACGCCGCCGGTGCTGGGCGGAGCCGTGGTAGGCCTGCAACCCGCCGAAGATGAGGTGGGGCGACCCGGCGATCCGCTCCGCCAGGGCCACCGCCTCCGGGCCCGGCGCCACGCCGCAGCGGCCGGCGCCCACGTCCACCTCGACCAGCACCTCCAGCCGGATGCCCGCCGCCGCCGCCGCCGCCTCGGCCGCCGCGATCCCCGCCTCGCCATCGGCGCACACCGCCACCTTCGCGATGCCGGACAGCGCCGCCAGCCGCGCCAGCTTCCGCGGCGCCACCACCTCGTTGGAGACGAGGATGTCCGGCACTCCGCCCCAGGCCAGCGCCTCCGCCTCCGCCACCTTCTGCACGCACTGCCCGATCGCCCCGCGCGCCATCTGCTGCCGCGCCACCACGGGCGACTTGTGCGTCTTGGCGTGCGCCCGCAGCCGCGCGCCCGTCCCCTCCAGCCGCCGCGCCATCGCGTCCAGATTCGCCTCGAAGGCATCGAGGTCCAGCAGGAGGGCAGGGGTATCCACCTCGTCCTCGCGCATCCCCGGCTCGGCCGGTGGTCGTTGCATCATTATTGATCTCCAAATCGTGTGACGCGTTCTGACCGCCAAAATGGCATGGCTGACAACTCGAAGACGCCTCAAGGTGTTCACCGCATGGATATGGAGTATCGCCGTTGGGTGGCGCCGTGACGATCCTCGACACGAACGCGGGGCGCGCACCCGCCGCGCCCGCTATGGGGGGGCGCCGGCGTAGCCGCGTCCTCGGTGCACGCGCCCTCACCGTCGTTTTCCTCGCGGTGATGGCGGCCGGCGCCCTGTGGCACCATCAGCTTGTCCTGGGCGATCACCGGGCCGGCGCGGCCGGGGCGGAGCGCATCATTCTCGCGACCCGGCGCGTCGCCGTCCTCGGACAAACCGCGGCGGCGGCGGAGCGGTCCTTCGCGCTCACCGGCGACGGCGCCCGGCTGGATCCGTTCTTTCCCGCGCTGGAGGGATTGTCCGCGACGACGCAGCGCCTCCAGGTCCTCGCGGCCGATGACCGCGGCCAGTCCGCGCGCGCCGCAACGGTGTCGGACCTCGTCGGGGTGCGGGTTCGCCAGATGTGGACGTCCATCGATTCCCGCCGCATCGGTGGGGCGAGCGCCGCGCGCAGGGCCGTCGAGAACCCCCAGTCGCGGGAGACCGAGCGGCGGCTGACCGAGGTGCTCGATGCCATCGCCGCCGCGGAGCGGGCCGCGTCGAGCGACCGGCAGGCCGATCTGGCCTGGCTGGAGCGCGCGCTCGTCGCGGCGGGCATCGGCGGGGGGGGGCTGCTCTTCCTGATCATCGACGGTTTCCGCCTCCTCCGTCGCCGCCCTGCCCCGGCTCCCGCCAGGGGAGGCCCGGTCCCGGCCTGACGTGGTCCGGTCGGCGCCGCGGCCGGTCGGGGGCGGGCGTCCAGGCTCGATCCGTGGCCATGTGCCGCGGCACCATCCAGGCGCGCGCCGACACCGGTCCCCGAGGGGTGGCGACGCGTGCGGGGCGAAGCGCGTAGGCGGGTCCCTCGGATGCCGAGAGCGCCCGCAGGGCGGCCGGCCCCGGGCGGATGAGCCATCCCCGGACCTCCCCGCCGATCCGTGGCACGAGCGTCGGGTAGGGCGTCCCCTGGAACCCGACCCGGGCGTGGTGCTGCGAGACCGCGTCCCGGGCGCGCCGATGGAGGCCGGGGTTACCTGAGCATCGGCGCAGCGTCGAGGGGTCCAACAGGGTGCCGTAGAGGAAGACCGGCCGGATCATGGCCGGCCCCCCGGTGTCACCCCGACGACCGTCGGGCCGACGGCCCGCCGCGCCGCGTGCGCCGCCCCCGGCGCCTCAGTGGCCCGCATTCTCCCCGGAGAAGTCCGGCGCCGTCAGCCCGCTGGCCTCGAGTTGCCGGACGAGCGAGGCCTTCAGCCGCTCCAGCCCCGCCGGGTCCTTCGCCTCGGCCCGCGCCACGAGCACGGCCTGGGTGTTGGAAGCCCGCAGCAGCCACCATCCGTCCTCCGTCAGCACGCGCACGCCGTCCACGGCCTGGACGTCAGCGCCCTCCGTCGAGAGCCGCGCCTTCACCTCCTCCACCACGACGAACTTGCGGTCCTCCGGGCAGTCGAAGCGGAGTTCCGGCGTGTTCACCACCTGCGGCATGCCCGCCCGCATGGCGGAGAGCGTCACGTCCGACCGCGCGACGATCCCGAGCAACCGAACGGCGGCGTAGAGCGCATCGTCGAACCCGTACCACTTGTCCGCGAAGAAGATGTGGCCCGACATCTCGCCGGCGAGCGGCGCCCCCGTCTCCGCCATCTTCGCCTTGATGAGGGAGTGGCCGGTCTTCCACATCAGCGGCTGGCCGCCGGCGCGCCCTACCTCGTCGAACAGCACCTGGGACGCCTTCACGTCCGCGATGATCGTCGCGCCGGGCTTCGCGCGCAGGACGTCGCGGGACAGCACGACCATCAGCTGGTCCCCGAACAGGATGTGGCCTTCGCCGTCCACCGTGCCGATCCGGTCCGCGTCGCCGTCGAAGGCGATGCCGAGGTCGGCGCCGGTGCGCGCGACCTCCGCGATGATCTGCTCGAGGTTCTTCGCCACCGTCGGGTCGGGGTGGTGTGCCGGGAAGGTGCCGTCGATCGTGTCGTTGATGAGGTGGTGCGTGCCGGGCAGCCGCGCCGTCAGCCGCCGGGTGATCTCCGCGCCCGAGCCGTTGCCGGGGTCCCAGACCACCGTCAGCGCGCGGTCGCCGCCGTCGTAGTCCTTCAGGATGCGGTCCACGTATTCGGCGGAGACGTCCACCTGACGGGAGGACCCGCCGCCCTCCTCCTCCACGTCGCCCGCCGCCGCCAGCCGGCCCAGCTCCTGGATCTGCGCCCCGAAGAACGGCTTCTTCCCGAGCATGGACTTGAAGCCGTTGTATTCCGGCGGGTTGTGGGAGCCGGTGACCATCACCGCCCCGTCCGTGCCGAAGTGGTAGGCGGCGAAGTAGAGCATCGGCGTCGGCCCGCACCCGACCCGCAGCACCTCCATCCCCGAGGCCATCAGCCCGGCGACGAGCCGTTCCTCCATGTCCGGGGAGTGCAGCCGCCCGTCGTAGCCCACCGCGACGGTCTTGCCGCCGCCGCGCTTCACGAGGGAGCCGAAGACCCGCCCGATGGCGAAGGCGTCCTCGCCGGACAGGGTTTTCCCGACGATCCCCCGGATGTCGTATTCCCGGAGGGAGGTCGGGTCGAAGCGGTGGCTGAACGGCACGGGCGGTTCTCTCGGACGGGCGGGGCGATCCTTAGCAGGGCGCCGGGCGGTGGCGAAGGTGGGTGGACCCCCTGGCCCCCGCGTCAGCGCGGGTACGCCGAACACCTCGTCGGTATCGCGGGGCATCGAGGATCGTCCGGCGGCGTCCGCCGGCCCGTGGGAGCCCGGGGACCGACTTGCGTAAACGCACCCGACGCGGCTTCAATCCGCCGCACGACGACGGGAGCGACCGGGGAGGGAACGATGCAGCGCAGGCTCCCCCCCGGCGCCGTTGCGCCCTGACCCTCGCCGCCCGCGTCGTCATCGCCGGCATCGGCGTGCTGGACCAGGTCTGGGAGATGCCGGCCCTCCCCGCCGGCCCCGGCAAGATCGTCGCCGCCGGCCACCGCACCACCGGCGGCGGCATCGCCGCGACCGCCGCCGTCGCCGTCGCCCGCCTCGGCGGGCACGCGTCCTGGCTCGGCCGCCTCGGCGACGACGCGACCGGGGCGACCCTCCTCGCCCTCCTCGCCCGCCACGGCGTGGACGCGGCGGGAACGGTCCCCACGCCGGGCGCCCGCTCCCCCACCTCCGGCGTGTTCGTGGATTCGGCGGGCGAGCGGGTGCTCGCGGTCTTCCCCGGCGCCGGCCTGCCGACGGCCCCGGCCTTCACGGACGCCGCCCTGCACGCCGCCGCCGCCGTCATGGGCGATCACCGCTGGCCCGAGGCCACGGAGCACCTGTTCCGCCTCGCCGCCGCGCGGAACCTGCCGCGCATCCTCGACGCCGACGCGAACGCCCCCGGTGCGCTTCGCCGTCTCGCCCCGCTGGCCGACCACGTTCTCTTCTCCGCCCGCGGCCTCGCCGATTTCACGGAGTTCGACGACCCGCGGGCCGGCCTCGCCGGGGCTGCCGCCGCGCTCCCGGGGGCCACCGTCGCGGTCACCCTCGGCGCCGCCGGTTCCCTCTGGTGGCGGGACGGCGCCCCCGTTCCCCTGCCGGCCCCGGGGGTCGCGGCCCGCGACACCACCGGCTGCGGCGACGTGTTCCACGGCGCCTACGCCCTCGCTCTCGCCGAGGGGCGGGACGTCCCGGAGGCCGCCCGCTTCGCCACCGCCGCCGCCGCGCTCAAGGCCGCCAACGGCGACGGCTGGGACGGCATGCCCGACCGCGCCGCCGTCGAAGCCCTGCTGCGCGCGGGCTGGTCGTGACGCACGGCGCCCTACAGGCCGGCGGGCGTGCCTCCCCTTCTCCGCGCGGGCCGGGCGTGGCCCATGCACCCGCGCCCCGGCCCCGCCGTGCCCACCCGATCATGCCCTCCACGACCCCGCGAAGGCCCCGCCCATGAGCACGACGACGAATCCCGACCCCAAGGCCCTCGCCCGCCCCTCCGGCGCCTACGCCATGCTCGCGATCGACCAGCGCGAGAGCCTCCGCGCCATGCTGACGGAGCACTCCGGCCGCCCCACCCCGGATTCCGCCATCGCCGACTTCAAGATGGCCGCCGCCCGCGCCCTCACCCCCCACGCCTCCGCCGTGCTGCTGGACCGCGACTTCGCCTGGGACCGGGCGCGGGCGGAGGGCGCCGTCGCCCCGGGCTGCGCCCTCATCGTCGCCGCCGATACTCTTCTGCCCGGTCAGGACGAGATCGTCGGCGAGGCGGTGATCGACGAGACCCTCGACCCCGCCCGGATGCGGGCGGAGGGCGCGGTCGCCCTGAAGCTCCTCGTCGTCTGGCGCCCGGACGGCGACCCGGCGAAGCGCGTCGCCATGGTGGACGATTTCGTCGCCCGCTGCCGTGCGGCGGGCCTGCTCTCCATCGTCGAGCCGGTCTGCCGCAAGCGCCTCGACGGCGTGCCGTGCGACCCGTCCGCCTTCATCCTCGACGCCGCCCGCGAACTCGGCGCCCGCGGCCAGGACATCTACAAGGCGGAGATGCCCCGCCTCGGGGCGGGTGCCGAGGCCGAGGTCCGCCGCGACTGCGAGGCCGTCACCCGCAGCGTCGAGGGCCCCTGGGTCGTCCTCTCCTCCGGCGTGTCGCCCGACGACTTCCCGCGGGCGGTGGAATGGGCCTGCCGGGGCGGTGCCTCCGGTTTCCTCGCGGGCCGTGGGGTGTGGCGCACCGCCCTCGCCGCCCCGGACGTGGGGCGCGCGCTGCGGGAGGACGCGGTGCCCCGCCTCCGGCGCCTCTGCGACGTGGTGGACCGCGTCGTCGCCGCATGATCCCGCCGTGACCCCGCACGCCATCCTGGCCGACCTCTGGGCCGGCCTCGGCCTCGACCCCGCCGCCCCGTCGCGCGCGACGCTGACGGGCGACGACCCGATCCTCCCCTCCTCCTTCCGCCTCGGCGCCGTCGCCACGGCCACGATCGCCGCGACGGCGCTCGCCGCCTCCGGGATTCACGGCCGCCGCGACCGTTCGGGTGGGGGCCGCGCGCCCACCATCGCCGTGGACGCCACCCACGCCGTCACGGAGTTCGCGAGCGAGCGCCACCTGCGCGTGGAGGGCGCCGCGCCCGGCGACCTGTTCGACCCCATCATGGGCGCCTACCGCACCCGCGACGGCGGCCACCTCCGCATCCATACGAACTTCCCCCACCACCGCGCGGGCCTCCTCCGCCTCCTCGGCGATCCGCCCGCCGAGCGGGACGCCGTGGCGCGCGCCATCGCCGCCCGCGACGCCGCGGAACTGGACGACGCGGCGGCCGGGGCGGGCCTTCCCGCGGCCCGGATGCGGCGTTTCGCCGAATGGGACGCCCACCCCCAATCCGCCGCCGTCGCCTCCCTTCCGCTGGTCCGTCTCACCCGCATCGGCGATGCCCGACCGGAACCCCTGCCGCCCGCGGCCGACCGCCCGTTGGCCGGCCTCCGAATCCTCGACCTCACCCGCATCGTGGCCGGCCCCGTCGCCGGCCGCACCCTCGCGGCCCACGGCGCGGAGGTGATGCTGGTCACCGCCCCGCACCTGCCCTCCATCCCGCCGCTCGTCGTGGACACCGGCCGGGGCAAGCTCTCCGCCTCCCTCGATCTCCGCGAGGAGGCGGGGCGCGAGGGGCTGCGCGCCCTCCTCCGCCGCGCGGACATCATCCTCCGCGCCTATCGCCCCGGCGCGCTCGACGCCCGCGGCTTCTCCGCCGAGGCGATGGCCGCCCTCCGCCCCGGCCTCGTCATCGCCACCCTCTCCGCCTACGGCCCCGACGGCCCCTGGGCGGGACGACGGGGCTTCGATTCCCTCGTCCAGACCGCCACCGGCCTCAACGCCGCGGAGGCCGCGGCCGCCGGCACCCCGGGCGAACCTCGCCCCTTCCCCGTCCAGGCACTGGACCACGCCACCGGATACCTCATGGCCTTCGGCGCCCTCGCCGCCCTGTTGCGGCGCGACCGGGAGGGCGGCTCCTGGCACGTCGAGGTTTCCCTCGCCCGCACCGCCCTCTGGCTCCGCGGCCTCGGCCGGATAGGGGGCGCGTTCGGCGTTGCTCCGCCCGACCCGCGCCCGTTCCTGGAGGAGTCGGAGAGTGGGTTCGGTTGCCTCACCGCCGTCCGTCACGCCGCACGGCTGGACGGCGTCCCGTCCGGCTGGACCCGCCCGTCGGTGCCGCCGGGCACGCATCCCGCCGCGTGGCCCCGAACCTGACGGACGTCGCGAGCCCACATCGCGGACCACCCGCCGCCGGCGGTCTTGCCCTCGTCCCCGGTCGGATGACGGCCGCGGTCGGCCCCGCGGACGTGCCGTGGCGCCGCCGGGCGTGGGTCGTCGTGCGGCCACGGGCACCGACGGATCGGACCGCCGGCGCGCCGCCGTCCTTCACGCCACGGGACGCCCGGTCCGGAACGTGTCGGGGTTCGTGCGCACGGCGTCGGCGAGGGCCGCGACGAACGCGGAGATGTTCGCCCGCACCGCACCTTCGTTCGCCAGTCGAAGCCTTTCCACTCCGACGAAGGCCGAGCCGAACGTCGCCGTGAACGATGCGGCGATCGGACGCTCGAAGACCGCTCGCCCGGATCGCGCCTCGGTCACCCGGTAGAACACGGTCGCCGCGACCTCCATGTCCAACCCGACGAGAGGTTGCGAGAGGGACATCAGGGTGGCGTCCACCCGGAATCGCTGTCCCGCGACGTCGAGCAGCCCGTGGGCCGCCAGGCTCTGCCGCAGGGCTTCCGCGAAGGCCGCGTTGTCCACCTGCGAGGTCCACAGCGGGCTCGTTTGCTGGCCACCTGACACCTGACCCACCGACAAGCCGCCGGACAACGCCTCCGGGGGTCGAAAGCCGCCGCTCGGCCGCGCTACCATCACCTCGGGGCGCGATGGCTGGGCACACCCGGACAGAAGGGCCGCCAGGAGAACGAGGCACGAAAGAAGCGACGTGCGTGAGGTCCGAGGCATCCCGCTTCCCTTGCGATCCGGTGCCGATTGTTGCGTCGGAACGTGCTTCCTGAAAAGCCGCATCTCGCGTTCCGGCACGAAGCAAGGGGTTGGTTGTTCGCCATGATGAGTTCGATCTCCGCCGACGACGCCACCCTCCTCCGCCGCGCCATCGCGCTGGCGGCCGAGGCCCGCGCCCGGGGCGACCGCCCCTTCGCCGCCGTCATCGCCGCCCCCGACGGCACGGTCCTCGCCGAGGCCGCCTCCACCCAGGGCACCTCCGGCGGCGGCACCCTCGCGCACTCCGAGATGAACGCGGTGGGCGAGGCCGTCCGCCGCGCCGTCCCGCGGGACACCCTCGCCGCCGCGACGATCTACTGTTCCGGCGAACCCTGCGCGATGTGTTCCGCCGCCATCTTCTACGGCGGAATCGGACGCGTGGTGTACGGCCTGTCCAACGACGCCATCCTCGCCCTCCGCAATGCCCAGCCGCACACCGCCGGCCTGTCCCTCTCCTGCCGCGCCGTCATGGCCTCCGCCCACGCCCCGCCCGCCGTCCTCGGCCCCTGCCTGGAGGACGAGGCGGCGGCCCCACACCAGGGCTACTGGGTGCCGGGCGCCCCATGACCCTCTCTTGATCAAGATTACGGAAAGTCCATATACCGTTCATGCCGGGGGGGTGCCCCGGCTGAATCACTCCTGGGAGGAGTTCCGAGCCCATGGCTCTCGGTCCCGACAACCGGTTCCAACCGAACACCTCGGCCTGGACCAACCCGCTGGGGCGCAACGGCGTCGGCGGCGCCGCGTCCGTCGATACCGCGACGCTGGACGCCGGCCTGCGCGCCTACATGCTCCGCGTCTACAACTGGATGGCGTCCGGCCTCCTGCTGACCGCGATCACGGCCTACGCCGTGGCGAACACCGGCCTCGCCGACCTGTTCTACACGGTGGTCCGCACGCCCCGCGGCCTCGCGACCCAGCCGACCATCCTCGGCTTCGTGGCGATGTTCGCGCCGCTCGCCTTCGTCCTCGTCCTCTCCTTCGGCATCAACAAGCTGAGCAAGGGCGCGACGCAGGCGCTGTTCTGGGTCTTCGCGATGGCCATGGGCGCCTCCATGGCGAACATCTTCGCGGTCTACGTCGGCGCCTCCATCGCCTCGACGTTCTTCGTCACCGCCGGCATGTTCGCGGCCGTGTCCGTCTACGGCTACACGACGAAGGCGGACCTGACGCGCATGGGCTCGTTCCTGATGATGGGCCTCATCGGCATCCTCATCGCCGGCCTCGTGAACGTGTTCCTCCAGTCGTCCGCGCTGCACTTCGCGATCTCGGTCATCGGCGTGGTGGTCTTCGTCGGCCTCACCGCCTTCGACACGCAGCGCATCAAGAATGATTACGTCGAGTTCGCCTACGCCGAGGGTTCGGACGAGGCCGCCAAGCGTTCCGTGTTCGACGCGCTCGGCCTCTACCTGAACTTCATCAACCTGTTCCAGCTGCTGCTGCAGTTCATGGGCGTCCGCCAGTCCTCCGACTGAGCATCACGGCCTGACGGGGCGGGAGAGACCCCGGGGGAGCGATCCCCCGGGGTTTTTCTTTGCGCGTCGGCACCGGCGGTGCCATCTGGCGGGGAGGAGGGCCGTGCCATGGGCGCGACGATGATGACGGACGGACGGATCGCGGTGCCGCAGGAGGTTCGTGACGTGTTGGGCCTCACCCCCGGAACATCCGTCGCGTTCGACATCCGGCCCGACGGGCAGGTCGTCCTGCGACGCGGCGCCGACCTCACTTTCCGGGAGCGCCTGGATCGCGTCCGGGGCATCGCGAAGGGTGGTCTGACGACCGAGGAGGTCATGGCGGTGACGCGCGGGGACGACTGATTGACCCTCGTGGACACGAACGTCCTGCTCGACGTTACCACGCTCAGCCCGCATTGGATTCGCTGGTCGGAAGCGCGGCTGGCGGAGGCGGAGCGGCGGGGACCGCTCCTCATCAACGATGTGATCCACGCCGAACTCTCGGTGAACCACCCTTCGGCCGACGAACTTGACGAGGTCGTGGCTCTCCTCCGCTTGGTTCATGCGCCGATATCCCGGGCGGCGCTGTTCCGTGCGGGAAAGGCGTTCCGGTCCTACGGGGCCCGCGGCGGCACGCGCCCCGGCGTCCTGCCAGACTTCTTCATCGGCGCCCATGCCTCGGTCGAATGCCTGCCGCTCCTCACCCGCGACCCGGCCCGCTACCGCACCTACTTCCCGGACATCGTCCTCGTCACGCCGCCCTGACGGGCGCCGCCGCCGCCCGCCACCGGCACGCCGCCGCGCAGGTCACTCGCCCTCGGCGTCGCCCTCTCCCTCGGCCTCCGCCTTCGACGCCTCGGCCTTCGCGAGGAAGGACATGAGCTTCCCGTTCGCCGCGACCTTGTCCGTCCCGTCGAGCGCCGCGACCTCCGCCGACAGCCGCTCCAGCGCCAGCTCGTAGATCTGCCGCTCCGAGAAGGATTGGTCCGGCTGCCCGGCGTTGCGGTGCAGGTCGCGCACCACCTGGGCGATGGCGATCGGGTCGCCCGAGTTGATCTTCTGCTCGTATTCCTGCGCCCGGCGGGACCACATCGTCCGCTTGATCCGCGCCCGCCCGCGCAGCGTGTCCATCGCCTCCGCCATCACCTTCTCCGAGGCGAGCTTGCGGAGGCCGGAGGACGCGGCCTTGGCCATCGGGACCTTCAGCGTCATCCGGTTCTCCTCGAAGGTGATGACGATCACCTTCAGGACGTGCCCGGCGATCGGGATCTCCTCGATGCCCGAGACGTTGCCGACGCCGTGGGTCGGATAGACGACGTCGTCGCCAACCCGGAAGTCCTTTCCCTGGTTGCCCGTGGGCTTGGGCGGCGGCGCCGGCCGGATCGGGCCCTGGATGGTCGGCGGGGCGGGCGGCGGCGGCACGGGCGCGGCGGCCTGCACCTCGG
>CAXVWQ010000167.1:0-5760 GCA_964263755.1 Roseomonas sp.
CCGCAAGTCCGCCCCGTACGCCTGCCCCCGCCGCCACGCCATCGCACCGCCTCCGGCCATCACCGGAGAGCAATGAATCACATCACGCCGCGCCAGGGCCAATCACGATCCGATTCCACACCGCCTGGAACGGGTCTAGCCGCAATCAGGGCCTGTGACAGGACCTCGGGGGCGAGGGAGGCGACAGGACGATGCGCATCGCCTCAGCTGCGTAGCCGCGATCCAGGACCGATGATGCTGCCATGCATGATGCCCGCGACGTGGAGGGCGGGATCAGTGGCCGGATCCGGGTGGACCTCTTCCGTCTTCAGCGATGGACGCCTGCCGCGATGAACCGTCAGAGACGGGCTCGGCGAGCACGCTGCGCAGGCGCTCCGTCAGCCATCGGGCGGCGATGCCGGGCGCGCGGCCGCGCAGGCGGACGGAGTGGAGGCGGATGTGGAAGGGATCCCCGCCCGCGATGCGGAGACGGCGGACCGCGCCCGAATCGATGTCCGCCCGGATGAAGTCCGCCGGCATGAAGCACCACCCGAAGCCCTCCAGCAGGAAGCCCCGGCGGGTGTTCAGGTGCGCGAAGCGCCAGAGGCGGCGACCGAGGACGCCGCGGGACCACCCGCTGGACGCGCCACCATCCGTGAGGATGAGCTGGACGTGCGGCGCGAGATCCGCGCGGGTCAGCACGCGGTCCTCGCGGGCGAGCGGGTGCGAGGCCGCGACGACGGGGACCATCTCGATGTCCACGAGGAACTCGGCATCCAGCCCGTCGGCGCTCGCCATCTCGAAGGGAAAGACGGCGATGTCGGCGGTGCCGTCGCGAAGGTGGCGCTCCACCGTGCTCGCGCCCTCGCTGAGGAGGGTGAGGGACAGGTCGGGGAAGCGGGCGCCGAAGTCCCGCAGCGCGCGGACGCCCGGACCGCGCGGCAGGAAGTGGTCCACCGCGATGGTGAGCGACGGCTCCACGCCGCCGACGATGGCCTCGGCGCGGGCGCGCAATCCCTCGGCGCCCTCGATGACCCGGCGGGCATCCTCGGTGAGCGCGAGGCCGGCCTCGGTAAGGCGCGGCAACCGGCCCGAGCGGTCGAAGAGTTGGAGACGGAGCGTGCCCTCCAGCGCCGCGACGGACTGGCTGATCGCGGACTGGACGCGCTGCAGGCGGCGCGCCGCGGCGGAGAAGGAGCCGGTGTCCACGACGGCGACGAGGACGCGGAGCTGGTCGAGCGTCAGGGCGTCCAGCATGCATCGGCTTTCCTGATGGGCGGGATCAGAATTAGAGCAGTTCCGATGATGGGTTGGCGAGCGCATCTGCTCCCCACCGGCGACGGACATCCCGTTCGCCAATCCTGAAGGACCTCATGATGTCGATCCGCACGCTCCTCCGCGCCGCCGTCCTCGCCGCCTCGGTGGCTTCCGTCCCCGCGCTCGCGCAGAGCGACGGGGCGGCCCTCTCCGGCCCCGGCGTGGGCTTCCGCTCCCCCGCCTGGGTGGGGGACGGCACGATCCTCGCGCCGCGTGCCGAGGCGCCGGCCTACAATCTCGATGCCGGCGTGACCTGGGGCGCCCGCTCGCGCGTCGACCTCGCACCGGCCGGCCGCACCCCGCTCGGCGGCGACGCCCGCGACTGGCGCAGCACGGCGCCCCGGAACGAGCCGTGACCCCCGGCGAACCGGGATGATCCGCACCGGAACCGGCCCGTGCCGATCCGCCATCGGGCCTCGCCCGAACGGCGGATCGGCGCTGCCGGGAACGCGTGGCGTCGGACGGAAGCGCGAACGACGGTCCCGGTCGGGCCATGATATGCCCGCTGACCGTAGGAACGCGTCCCCTCGGCAGGGATCATGACGGCGCCGCGCGCTGACCCTCCGCCGACCGCAGGAGGGCGAACACCGCCCGATCGAACCCGTCGCGGCGCGTCGTGCGGCGCGGACCGGCGGCACGCGGCGGCCTCTACTGCATGAACCAGCCGTGGCTCACGACGACGGACTGCCCCGTCAGGGCATTGGTCGGGAAGGACGCGAGGAACACCGCGGTCCGCGCGACGTCGTCCACCGTCGTGAACTCGCCGTCCACCGTGTCCTTCAGCATGACGGTCTTCACGACGTCCTCCTCGCTGATCCCCAGCGCCTTCGCCTGCTCCGGGATCTGCTTCTCGACGAGCGGCGTGCGGACGAAGCCGGGGCAGATGACGTTGGCGCGCACGCCGTGCTTCGCCCCCTCCTTCGCGACGACCTTCGCCAGCCCGATGAGGCCGTGCTTCGCGGTGACGTAGGGCGCCTTGAGGGCCGACGCCTCCTTCGAGTGCACCGACCCCATGTAGATCACGGTCCCGCCGCGCCCGCCCGCGTACATGTGCCCGAGGCAGGCGCGGGTCGTGAGGAACGCGCCGTCCAGGTGGATCGCCAGCAGCTTCTTCCAATCGGCGAACCCGTACGTGTCCAGCGGCCCGACGATCTGGATCCCGGCGTTCGAGACGAGGATGTCGATGCCGCCGAACCGCGCCGCGACCGCGGCGATGCCGGCGTTGACCCCCTCCTCCTCCGTGACGTCCATCGCCACCCCCAACGCGCGCTCGCCCGAGGCGTCCAGTTCGGTCGCGGCGGCGCGGGCCGCATCGGCGTTGAGATCGGCGATCGCGACCTTCGCGCCCTCCGCCAGGAACTGCCGGGCGATCTCCTTGCCAATGCCGCTCGCCGCGCCGGTGACGACGGCGACCTTGTCCGTGAGGGTCATGGGGTCGCTTCCTTCGTGAAATCGAATGTCCGCACGCTGTCCGCCGCCGTCGGGAGCGTCAGGACCTCGGGATGGGCGAGCGCCGTCGTCGCGGCGCGGTGGCCCGCCGCCCAGTGCTCCTCCATCGTCCGCCGGGAGAACTCGTAGTCCTTCGCCTGGCCCTCGTAGGTCGGCGACCGGTGGATCAGCTGGACGATGTTGTAGACCGCGGGATCGGACGCCTCGAGGAGGAGTTTCGCCTCGGGCGTCTCCTTCAGCGCGTCCGGAAGCCCGGCGTGAAGGCGGTAGAAGGCGGCCCGCAGCTCCTGGACCTTCCGGAACGCGTCCGTCGCCGCGCGCGTCCGGCTGGAGTACTGGATCTCCTTCATCCGCGTCGCGACCTCCGCGAGGTCGCGCGGCAGCGCGCCGCGCGCGCTCCAGAGGTCCACCTGCAGGACGAGCGTGTCAAGGTGCGAGGGGGCCGAGAGCACCCAGTCCAGCGGGGTGTTCGACACCATGCCGCCGTCCCAGTAGGACTCGCCGTCGATCTCGATCGCCGGGAAGGCCGGCGGCAGCGCGCCGCTCGCCATGACGTGCTCCGCCCGGATGGCGTGCGTGGCGTTGTCGAAGTAGGCGAAGTTGCCCGTCCGCACGTTCACCGCGCCGACGCTGAAGCGCACCGCCCCCGCGTTGATCCTGTCGAAGTCCACGAGCCGTTCGAGCGTCGTCCGCAGCGCTGCGGTCCCGTACCAGCTCGTCGCGCCCGCGTTCCCGGGGGGGAGGAGGTAGGGCGGCGGCACGCGGGGTGCGAAGAAGCCGTCCACGCCGTGGGCGAGGACGCGGCCGGCCTCGAACCCGCCGATGAGGGTCCGCGCGGCGTCGCCCTGCCACAGCCTCGCCCAGCCGTCGCTCCAGCCGTGGTCGCCGGGGTCGCTCACGCCCTCCCAGAAGGCGCGCAGCTTCGGGACGGCGCCGCCGGGCGGGTTGCCCGCGATGATCGCGGCGTTGATCGCGCCGATGGAGATGCCGGCGACCCAGGTCGGCTCGATGCCGTGCCCCGCCAGTGCCTCGTAGACCCCGGCCTGGTAGGAGCCGAGGGCGCCGCCGCCCTGCAGCACGAGCGCGATGCTCTCGAACGCCGTGGCGCAGGGCCGGGGCAGCGCGGGCTCGGCGCGCGCGGGGTTACTCACGCTCCGGCACCGGCACGTTGAAGCCGTTGAGCGTCGTCGAGACGAGGGCGTAGAGGCCGACGAGGTAGATGAGTTCGTTCATCCCCTTCTGCCCGAAGGTCGCGACGCCCAGCCGGTAGAGCGGCTCGGGCAGGATGCCGCCGCGCGAGAGGGCGTAGGCGACGTCGAAGGCGACGCTCTCGTCCGGTGCGAGGTCCGCCGGCTTCAGGTCGGCCACGAGGGTCGCGAGACGCTCGGGCTTCATCCCCTCGCGCTCGGCGACGGCGACGTGGGCGTAGATCTCGTAGGCCGCGTCGAAGCGCGCCCCGACGACGAGGATGGCGACCTGCCGGACGTTGTCGGCCAGCGTCGCGTTCGCGGTCATCGCGAGCGTCAGGTCCCAGATCGCCCGGCCGATGGCGGGCTCGTGGAGCCACGGGTTCCAGGGCCCCATGAGGGCGCCGTCCCCGCGTTCCACGATGAAGGCGTCGAAGTGGCCCACGATGCCGCGGCGCATGTCGTCGTAGAGCGGTGTCTGCTCCGGCGTCAGGTCGGCGGGGGCGATGAGGGGGAGGCGCATCGGTGGTCCTTCAACGGGGGTGTCGGTCGGCACGCGTCGCGATGGTCCGGGAGGCGTCGCGTGCTGCCCTCGCCGGTGGCGCCGGACCGGGGCGGCGTCATCGGGGAGCGAGGCACCAGCCGGCGCGGCGAACGAGGTCCGCCATCGCATCATACCCCGGGCCGGCGGTCAGGCCCCCTCCAGAAGCCGTCGAAGCGGTTCACCTGCGACCAGTCGGAGCGCAGCGGGGGAAGCGGCGCCATGAGCGTGGCGTACTCCCCGGCCCCGTAGCCGATGCGCCCGCCCGTCACGGTCAGCACGCTCTCGACCGCCCGGATCTCGTCCTCCGGCACCGCGAAGTAGTCGCGGTCGAGCAGGGTGATGTCGGCGAGCAGGCCCGGCGCGATCCGGCCCTTGCGATCCTCCTCCGCCGAGAACCAGCCGTTGTCGGTCCAGAGCCGGAGCGCCGTCGCGCGGTCGAGCCGCGTCCGATCGCCCAGCAGCGGCGTGCCGCCGACGCCCCGGCCGGTGACGAGCCATTCGAGGCAGAGCCAGGGGTTGTAGGAGGAGACGCGGGACATGTCGGTTCCCGCCCCCACCGGCAGCCCCGTCTCCAGCATCCGCCTGATCGGCGACGCCTGCTCCGCGCGCTCGGCCCCGTAGCGCGCGAGGAACTCGCGCTCCTGGAAGGCGATGCGGTTCTGGATCGCGACGCCGCCGCCCATGCGGGCGACCCGCTCCATGTTGCGCCGGGACCGGGTCTCGCCGTGGTCCACGATCCAGCGCAGCCCGTCGATGGGACGCTCGCGGTGGACGCGCTCCAGCACGTCGAGGTGCCGGCCCACCGTCTCGTCGTAGGTCGCGTGGAAACGGAAGGACCAGCCCTTCTCCACCAGCAGCCGCAGGACGGCCTCCAGGTCCGCCTCCGCGCGCGCGGGCGGGATCACCTGCGGGCGGCCGAAGATCTCGGAGTCGTAGGCGGAGCGGACGAGCATCTCGCCGCCGCCGATGAGCCGCAGCCAGTCGTCGCCCTCGCGCGGCCGGTAGCGCTCCGTCCAGGCGCGGAAGTCCTCCACCTCCCGCCCCGGCCGCTGGATGAAGGTGGAGACGCCGAGGCGGACCGTCATCTC
Source organism: Roseomonas sp. (assembly GCA_964263755.1). Classification (GTDB taxonomy): domain Bacteria; phylum Pseudomonadota; class Alphaproteobacteria; order Acetobacterales; family Acetobacteraceae; genus Roseomonas. The sequence continues at coordinate 5,565 of CAXVWQ010000167.1, forward strand.
GCCGCGGCGCCGCAGCTCCTCGATGACGGAGTAGTCCTCCGGCCACGTCTGGTAGCCGCCGCCGCAATCGAGGGAAGAGGTGATGCCGAGGCGGTTCAGCTCCCGCATGAAGTGGCGCGTGGAGACGAGGGCGCCCGCGTCGTCGAGGCGCGGGCCCTTGTAGAGCGTGTCGTAGAGGATGAGCGCGGACGGGCTG
>CAXVWQ010000168.1:0-13753 GCA_964263755.1 Roseomonas sp.
GACGCCCTCGTCCGCAAGGATGTCCGCCGCTGGCTCCGCGGCCTGCACGACCGCCTCGGCCTCACCACCATCCTCGTCACCCACGACCAGGAGGAGGCGATGGAGATGGCCGACCGCATCGCGGTGATGGATGCCGGCCGCATCGCCCAGTTCGGCGATCCCGCCACCCTGCTGCGTGACCCCGCCACCGCCTTCGTCGCGGGCTTCATGGGCGGCTCCACCGCCGTCCCCTGCACGGTCTCGGCCGGCATCGCCCGGTTCGACCTGCCGCTCCCCCCCGTCCGCGCCGCCCTGCCGGACGGCCCCGCGACCGCCTACCTCCGTGCCGCCGAGGTCACCGCGACGCCCGACCCCACGGGGGGCGCCACCATCCGCGCCATCCGCCATGACGCCGCCGGGCCGCCCGGGGTGGTGGTGGAGGCGGGGGGCCTCACCCTCGAAGCCACCGCCGCCGGCGCCGCACCGGACCGCGGCGCCGCCTGCCGCCTGGACATCACCGGCGGCCGCGCCTTCGGGACCGGCGGCGCCCGTGCCCCGCTGCTCGTCGCCACACCTGTCCCCGGCCCGCGCGTGGCCACGACCAGCCCCGCCTGACGGAGCGGACCGCCGTCTCGCCCCGCGCCCTGTCCCGCGTTTGACACGGTCACGGCGCCGCGGAATACCCTCCCGACCCTTCCGCAGCGCACCATGCGGCCCCGGCGTCCCACGCCACCCGACGACCACGCCCTCCCATGGCGACGGAGCACCCGATGCCGGGGACGACCCGCACCCTCTCCCCGCATCTCCGCCGCCTGGAGGCGGAGGCCATCGGCATCATCCGCGAGACCGCGGCCTCCTTCCGCAACCCCGTCCTGCTCTACTCCATCGGGAAGGACTCCTCCGTCGTCCTGCACTGCGCGATGAAGGCCTTCGCACCGGGACGCATCCCGTTCCCGCTGCTGCACATCGCCACCGGCTGGGACTTCCGCGCGATGCTGGAGTTCCGCGACCGCCGCGCGGCCGAGATCGGCGCCAACCTCCTCGTCCACACCAACCCCGACGGCGTGGCGGGGGGCATCGGCCCGCTGAGCCACGGCTCGCAGGTCCACATGGACGTCATGGGCACCCAGGCCCTGAAGCAGGCGCTCGACAAGCACGGCTTCGACGCGGCCCTCGGCGGCGCCCGGCGCGACGAGGAGAAGGCCCGCGCGAAGGAACGGGTCTTCTCGCACCGCGCGCCCGGCCACGTGTGGGAGCCGCGCGGGCAGCGCCCGGAACTCTGGGGCCTCTACAACACCCGAATCGCGCAGGGCGAGACGATGCGCGTCTTCCCCATCTCCAACTGGACCGAGTTCGACGTGTGGGACTACATCGCCGCGGAGGACATCCCCGTCGTCCCGCTCTACTACGCCGCCGAACGCCCGGTGCTGCGCCGCTCCGGCGCCATCATCATGCGTGACGACGACCGCATGCCGCTGGAACCGGGCGAGGACGTCGAGATGAAATGGGTCCGCTTCCGCACCATGGGCGACTGGCCGCTGACCGGCGCCCACGAATCCCGCGCGCAGACGCTCGGCGAAGTGCTGGACGAACTTCGCCTGTCGCGCGTGAGCGAGCGCCACGGCCGCCTCATCGACAACGACCAGGAAGCCTCGATGGAGCGCAAGAAGCGCGAGGGCTACTTCTGATGGACGGCGCCCATCCTCAAGCGGGCCACGCGGGCCGCGGCCTCCTCCGCATCCTCACCTGCGGCTCCGTGGACGACGGCAAGTCCACCCTCATCGGCCGCCTCCTCTACGATTCCCAGATGATCATGGACGACACCTTCGCCACGATCGCGAAGGACAGCCGCAAGCACGGCACCGTCGGCGAGGAGGTGGACCTCGCGTTGCTCGTGGACGGCCTGGAGGCCGAGCGCCAGCAGGGCATCACGATCGACGTCGCCTACCGCTTCTTCACCACCCCCCGCCGCTCCTTCATCGTCGCCGACTGCCCTGGCCACGAGCAGTACACCCGCAACATGGCGACCGGCGCGTCGAACTCCGAATGCGCCGTCATCCTCGTGGACGCCCGCAAGGGCCTGCTGACCCAGACCCGCCGCCACTCCACCATCTGCTCCCTGCTGGGCATCCGCCACGTCGTGCTGGCGGTGAACAAGTTCGACCTCGTCAACTTCGACCGCGTCGTGTTCGAGCGCATCGTCGGCGAATACGCCACCTTCGCCGCGGGACAGGGTTTCCGCACGATCACCCCCATCCCGCTCTCCGCGCGCTTCGGCGACAACGTCACGAACCGCTCGGGCAACACGCCGTGGTATCGCGGCCCCCTCCTCCTCGAACACCTCGAAGCCCTCGACGCGGAGGAGGACGCCACCGCCGCCCCGTTCCGCTTCCCCGTGCAGTGGGTGAACCGCCCGAATCAGGATTTCCGGGGGTTCTCCGGCACCGTCGCGAGTGGTGCGATCGACGTCGGCGACCCGATCATCGTCGCCGCGTCCGGCGTCGGCTCGACGGTCGCCGCGATCCTCGGCCCCGACGGCGACCAGACCCGCGCCGCTGCCGGCGACGCCGTCACCATCTGCCTCGCGGACGAGGTGGACGTCGCCCGCGGCGACACCCTCGCCCCGCCGGGCCACCGCCCCCCCGTCGCCGACCAGTTCGCCGCCCACCTCCTCTGGATGGACGAGGAGCCGATGCTTCCGGGGCGGCAGTACATGATCCGCCTCGGCAACGCCTGGACCACCGCCTCCGTCACCCTCATCAAGCACCGCGTGAACGTCTCGACGCTGGAGGACGAGCCCGCGACGAAGCTCGCGATGAACGAGATCGCGTTCTGCAACTTCGCGCTCGCCGGCCGCCTCGCCTTCGACCCCTACGGGGAGAACCGCCTCACCGGCGCCTTCATCCTCGTGGACCGCACGACCAACCGCACCGCCGCCTGCGGCATGATCGACTTCCCGCTGCGCCGCGCGACGAACGTCCACACCGAACGCTTCCTCGTGGACCGTGCGGCCCGCGCCGGCGCCCTCGCCCAGCGCCCCCTTCTCCTCTGGTTCACCGGCCTCTCCGGTTCCGGCAAATCGACGGTCGCGAAGATCGTGGAGGCCGAACTCGCCCGCCGCGGCCGCCACACCTACGCGCTCGACGGCGACAACCTCCGCCACGGCCTCAACCGCGACCTCGGCTTCACCGATGCCGACCGCGTCGAGAACATCCGCCGCGTCGGCGAGGTCGCCCGCCTCATGGTGGATGCCGGCCTCATCGTGCTGGCCTCCTTCATCTCCCCCTTCCGCGCCGAGCGCGCGATGGTCCGCGAGATGCTCGGCGCGGGCGACTTCGTCGAGATCTTCGTGGACACCCCGATCGAGGAATGCATCCGCCGCGATCCGAAAGGCCTCTACGCCCGCGCGCTGCGCGGCGAGATCGGCAACTTCACCGGCGTCTCCTCCCCCTACGAGGCGCCGGAGGCCCCGGACCTCCTCCTGCACGGCGCCGCGGCCGACCCGGACGCCCTCGCCCAGCAGGTGCTGGACCTCGTGGACCGCCTCCAGGCCGCCCCGCCATGACGCCGCGGGGCAAGGGCGCGCTCCTCGCCCTCCTCCTCGCCGCGGCGTCGCCGTTCGCGGCCCGGCCCGCCGCGGCGCAAGCGTGCCCCGCCGAGGCCCTGGACGCCACCACGACCCCCGCCACCCGCCGCGGCCCCGTGGTCCACTTCCGCGACCGCCTCGCCGACCTCGACCGCTCCCTCCGCTCCGAGCGCTACGACGTCCTCATGCTCGGCGATTCCCACGTCCAGCAATGGCCGCGCGCCGCCGCCGAACGCGCCTTCGGGCCCGGCCGCATCCTCAACGCCGGCCTCAACGGCGACCGCTCCGCCGCCCTCCTCCACCGCCTCGAATCCCGCCGCACCCTCGTCAACCTCGACGGCCGCCGCGTCGAACTCGGCGTCGGCGGCTGGGAGACGCAGCGGCCCCGCCTCGTCTTCCTCCTCGTCGGCGGCAACGACACCCTGCGCGACCGTCCCGCCTGCGCCGTCGCCGCGGGCATCGAGGCGGTGCTGCGCCGCGTGACCGCCCTCTATCCGGAGGCGCGGGTGGTCTTCTCCGGCCTCCTGCCCCGCGGCCCGCGCGTGGAACTCTTCCGGGACGAGGCGGCGGAGGTGAACCGCCTCCTCCCCGCCGTGGCGGAGCGGGCGGGCCGCAACGTGACCTATGCCGACCTCGGCGCCGCCCTGCGCTGCGACGCCGGGGAGCCCTGCGACCTCACCCGCCCCCCGAACCACGGACACCTCACCGCGGAGGGCTACCGGCGCGTCGCCGACGCCCTGCGGTCGGCCATCGGCGGCCCGGACCGGTGAACGCCACGCGCACGGCCCGGCCTGCCGCAGCGCAGCACGGTCATGGACGGGCCGCGCGCCGCGCATTAATCTCGGCGAAGCCCCGGCGAACCGACCCGGGGCCCGACAGTTCCCGGACGGGAGTGGAGACACGCATGACGGTCGCCCCATCGCGATGAGCACGCCCCCCGCCCGCGTGCGGCCCGAGCCGAGGGTCAACCCCCGGGCCGTCGCCCGCCAGGAGACCGACGCCTACATCGCGAGCGCGATGGGCGCCGCCGTGTCCCATGCCGGCCGCCCCCGCATCCTCGCCCACGCCGTGGGGAACGTGACGCTGGACGGGCTGTTCCTCGAGTTCGGCGTGGCCGCCGGCACCTCCATCAACTTCGTCGCGGCCCGCGTGCCGACGCAGACGATCTACGGCTTCGATTCCTTCGACGGCCTGCCGGAGGACTGGACGCCCGGCGCGCCGAAGGGCCGCTTCGCGCAGGAGGCGCTGCCGCCGGTCGCGTCGAACGTCGAACTCGTCGTCGGCCTGTTCGACGCGACGATCCCGCCCTTCCTCGCGGCGCATCCCGGCCCCATCGCCTTCCTGCACGTGGACTGCGACCTGTACTCCTCCTCCAGGACGATCTTCGACCTCTGCGGCGAGCGGATCGTGAAGGGGACGGTCATCGAGTTCGACGAATACTTCGGCTACCCCAACTGGCGGGAGCACGAATACAAGGCGTTCCAGGAGTTCGTCGCCGCCGGCAGCCGGACCTATTCCTACCTCGGCATGGTGCCGGAACGGTTCCAGGCCTCCGTCGTGATGACCAACTGACGCCCGCCGTGATCTTCCGCCGCCGCCGCTCGACCCTGCAACTCATCCGCCCCGGCGCGCCGGGCGGGAAGGACGTGCTGATCGCGCGCGTCCCGGACGATGCCACGACCCTGCCGGCCGAGATCGCCGCGCGGCTGACGGAGGAGGAGCGCGCGGCCTTCGCCTCCTACGTCACCATCTCCGCCGAGATCGCCGCCGCGCAGGGCCGCCTCGACGCCCATGCGCTGCCGGAGAGGGTGGCCACGGCGGTCGAATACCTCGGCCGTTGCGAGGATGCGGGGGAGCGCGCGATGATCCGGGCGGGCATGGCCGACGCCGTCGCGCTGCTGCGCCGCGCCCTCCGCGACGCGCCGGGCGAGGCGGCCTAGGGGCGCCCACGAGACGCGACGGCCCGGCGCCGGGCCGCGAGCACAGGAGACCCTGACGATGCCCGAGCCCGTGCGACTGGTCGTCTGGGACCTCGACGAGACCTTCTGGGCCGGCACGGTGACGGAAGGGGGGATGACCTACAACCAGGCCGCCCACGACACCGTCATCGAACTGGCGGGGCGCGGCATCGTCTCCACCATCTGCTCGAAGAACGACCACGACGAGGTGGCCGCCCTCCTCCGCGAGAAGGGCATCTGGGACTACTTCGTCTTCCCGAGCATCAACTGGGAACCGAAGGGTCCGCGCATCGCCGCCCTGATCGAGGCGATCCAGCTGCGTCCCGAGACCGTGATGTTCGTGGACGACAACCACCTCAACCTGAAGGAAGCGGAGCACTTCGTCCCGGGCCTCCAGGTCGCGCCCGAGACCTTCGTGCCCGACATGCTCGCCTCCCCCCTGTTCAAGGGCAAGGACGACCGCGGCCTGTCCCGCCTGAACCAGTACCGGCTCCTCGAACGCCGCAAGGCCGACGAGACCGTCGCCTCCTCCTCGTCGGGCGGCAGCAACGTCGGCTTCCTCCGCTCCTGCAACATCCGCGTGCGGGTGGAGCGCGACATCGAGCGCCACATCGACCGCGCGGTGGAACTGGTCAACCGCACGAACCAGCTGAACTTCACCAAGTCCCGGCTGCCGGAAGACCCGGAGGCCGCCCGCGCCGCGCTGCGGGAGCAGCTGGAGCACCACATGGTGCAGGCCGGGCTGGTCGAGGTGTACGACAACTACGGCAACTACGGCTACTGCGGCTTCTACCTGCTGCGCTCCATGCCCGACGGCAGCCGCCTGCTGCACTTCTGCTTCTCGTGCCGCATCCTCAACATGGGCGTCGAATCCTGGCTCTACCAACGCCTCGGCCGCCCCGCCCTCGCGGTGCGCGGCGCGGTGCTGTCGGACCCCGTGGCGGCCGACCCCGTGGACTGGATCACGGCGGTGGAGGCCGGGGCGGCGGCGAACGACGCCGACGCGGCCCCGAAGGTCGCCCTCTCCTCCGTCGCGGCGCGCGGCGGCTGCGTCCTCATGCCGCTCGTCCACTACTTCGGCATGAACGCCCCGACCGTGGTGGGCGAGTACAACATCATGCGGGACGGCATCGTCGTCCGCCTCGACCACTCCCTCCCATTCCGCCACGCGCTGGAGGGCATCCCGCGCGAGGCGGTGGAGGCCTTCACCCTCCTCGGCTACCGGGAGGAGGACTTCCGCACGGAGTTCTTCGCCCATGACGGGCCGAACCCGGTCTACGTCTTCAGCAACTGGGCCGACCTCGGGATGCCGCTCTACCGCCACAAGGCGACCGGCGTGGTCATCCCCTACAAGCCCGTGCCGCCGGCGCGGCAGCGCACGCCCGCGATGCGCCACGCCGCCTTCTACCTGAAGGAGCTGTTCGAGCCGGCGGAGCCCTTCGGCGAGGCGGAGGCGAAGGACAACCTCCGCGCCATCTTCGCCCGCATCCCCGCGGGCGGCCGGCTCTTCGCGCTCCTCTCCGTCGAGCGCCACACCGACGCGACGGGGATCGAGCGCGTGGTCGCCGCGCGCATCCGCCTCAACCGCTGGACCGTCGAGGTGGCGAACGAGTTCCCCGCCGTGACGACGCTGCGGACGGAGGATTTCGTCCGGGCGACCTCCGACGTGAAGGAGGATTCGGCCTTCGGCCATTTCGACCGGATGGTGTATTTCCGGATGTACGAGGCTATCCTGGCCCATCTGGTCGGCGACGCGACGACCCGGGCCGTCGCCTGACCGACGCGGCGGGGATCGACGTGGCCAGGATCGGCGCGGGGGGGGATCGGCGCGGCCACGGGTTGATCCCCGCGGAGGGAAGGGGGTAGCGTCGGGGCGCTTGGCCCGGCGCGGCGCGGGACGTCCCGCACGCCGCGGATCGCCGGTCCGCAAGCAGCCACCGGAGCGAACCCGACATGTCCACCACCCGCCCCACGCCCCCGCCCGGCGCCAGCGAGCGCGAGCGCAGCCTCTACCTCGGCCAGCGCGCCAGGGTGCTGCAGGACGAGATGAAGGCCCTTCGCGACGAGAAGCGGACCCTCGCCGAATCCCTCCGCGGCGTGGCCGACAAGGCCAGCCCGGAGGCGAAGACCCTCAAGGCCCGCCGCGTCTACGTCGCCATGCGCCCGCCCGAGGCGAAGGCCGAACTCGACCGGGTCGTCGAGGAGCGGCGCACCCTCTCGGCCTCCCGCAAGGCCGGCGGCTGAACGGCGGCCGGGGGGAGGGCGACCCACCCCCGGCCCCCCCGCCTCAGCCCGCTGCGAGGCTTCGGCGCAGCCGCGCGATGGCGCCGGGCAGGCCGCGCACCGTCAGCACCCGTCCCGTCTCGTCGTAGGCCTCGGACAGCACCCGCGCGCTCTCGTACACCTCCCCGATCAGCCCCTGCTTCGCGTAGGGCAGCACCAGCACGTCCTCCACCATCGCCGCCTCGAAGAACGCGACGATCGTGTCCCGCAGCGCGCTCACGTCCCCCGGCGCGTGGGCGGACAGGGTGATCGCGTCCGGATGCTTCGCCAGCAGCGCGGCGCGCCCCGCGTCGTCCACCCGGTCCATCTTGTTCAGCACGAGGCGGGACGGCACGGCGTCCGCCCCGATCTCGCGCAGCACCTCCCGGCTCACCTCCAGCTGCGCCTCGTGCGTCGGGTCCGAGGCGTCCACGACGTAGAGCAGGAGCGAGGCCTCCAGCGCCTCCGTCAGCGTCGAGCGGAACGAGGCGACGAGGTCGTGCGGCAGCTGCTTGATGAAGCCCACCGTGTCGGAGACGAGCACGCGCGGCCGCGTCTCCGGCTGGAGGATGCGGACCGTGGTGTCGAGCGTGGCGAAGAGCTTGTCCTCCACGAGCACCTGGCTGCCGGTGAGCGCCCGCATCAGCGATGACTTGCCCGCGTTGGTGTAGCCGACGAGCGCCACCCGCAGCTGGTCCCGCCGCGCCGCGCGGCGGTTGTCCCCGTCGCGCTGCACCGCCTCCAGCTGCTCCTTCAGCTCCGAGAGCCGGTCGCGGATCTTGCGGCGGTCGAGGTCGAGGGTGCTCTCGCCCGCGCCCGGCCCCTGCTGCCGACCGCCGCCGCCGGAGGACTCCCGCAAGCGCGGCGCCACGTATTTCAGCCGCGCCATCTCGACCTGGAGCTTCGCCTCGCGGGTGTTGGCGTGGCGGTGGAAGATCTCGACGATGACGCCGGTGCGGTCGAGCACCTCGGCGCCCGTCGCCCGTTCGAGGTTGCGGATCTGGCTCGGCGACAGCTCGTGGTCCACGATGACGAACTCCGGCCTGGGGCCCGCATCCTCCTCCGGCTCCGCCTTCGGCTTCGTCGCGGCCCCTTCGAACCGCTCGCGCGCCTTGGATCGCGGCGGCGGCGCCATCGTGCCGACGACGCCCGTGCCGCCGGTGAGCGCCGCCAATTCCGCCAGCTTGCCGCTGCCCAGCAGCGCCCCGGCGCCGGTTCCCTCCCGACGCTGGGACACCGTTCCCGCCACCTCGTAGCCGAGCGTCTTCACGAGGCGCCCGAGTTCCTCGAGGCTGGCCTCGTGCGCGACGTCGTCCACCTCCGGCGTCTGGATGCCGACGAGGACGGCGCGCGGGGTGGGGGGCTTGGTCTCCATGGCCGCGCCCTAGCACGGATCGGCACGGTGATCGCGGTCCCATCCGGGGCGATCCTGCCTTCCCGCGCTCCCCCGCTTGCCCTACACCGCTCGCCAATCGAAACGCCCAGGGAAGGGAATGCCCACCTCCATGACCACCCGCGTCAATCGCCGCGGCCTGCTCGCCGCCGCCCCGGCCGCCGGCATCGCCGCCGTCCCCGTGATGCTCGCCGCCCCCGCGATCGCCCAGACCACCCCCGAGGTCCGCTGGCGCCTCACCTCCTCCTTCGGCCGCAACCTCGACGTGCTGTTCGGCACCGCCGAGGCCGTCGGCCGCCGCGTCGGCGAACTGACCGAGGGCCGCTTCCGCATCACCGCCTTCCCCGGCGGCGAGATCGCGCCGCCGCTCTCTGCGCTCGACGCCGTGCAGAACGGCTCCGTCGAGTGCGCGCACACCGCGTCCTACTACTACATCGGCAAGGACCCCGCGCTCGCGTTCTTCACCGCCGTCCCCTTCGGGCTGACCGGCCGGCAGAACACCGCCTGGCTCCGCTTCGGCGGCGGGCAGGAGATCATGAACGAGATGATGCGCGAGTATAACGCGATCGCGTTCCCCTGCGGCGACACCGGCGCGCAGATGGGCGGCTGGTTCCGCCGCGAACTCCGCACGGTGGAGGACATCCGCGGCCTGAAGTTCCGCATCACCGGCCTCGCGGGCCAGGTGTTCCAGAGGATGGGCGCGACCGCCTCCGTCGTCCCGGCGTCGGACATCTACTCCTCGCTGGAGCGCGGCACGATCGACGCCGCCGAGTTCGTCGGCCCGCACGACGACGAGCGTCTCGGCTTCGTCCGCGTCGCGCCGAACTACTACGCCCCGGGCTTCTGGGAACCCGGCGCGCGGCTGCACTTCATCGCCAACCAGCGCGCCTACGACGCCCTGCCGCCGCTCTACAAGCACGCCATCGCGGTGGCCTGCGCCGAGGCCGACACGGAGATGACGGCGAAGTACGACCACCTCAACCCGCAGGCGCTCCGCCGCCTCGTCGCCGCCGGCGCCCAACTCCGCTTCTGGCCCCGCCCGATCCTCGAGGCCGCGTGGCGCGCGAACAACGAGGTGATGGAGGAGATCTCCGGCCGCAACGAGCGCTTCAAGCGGATCTGGGAGGGCTACCGCCGCTACCGCGACGAGATCTACACCTGGCACCGCGTCGGCGAGAACTCCTTCGACAACTTCGCCTTCACCGCCAGCCAGACCGTTCGCTGATGGCGGTCCGCTGACAAGCCGGACCACGCGTGCTTAAGGGGGGTGGGGGCCGAGGGGTCCCCGCCCCCCTTCGCTTCTCGGACCCCCCCCGCATGGATCTCTCCGGGCTGTTCGCCGCCCTCCTCATGGGCGTCGTCGAGGGGCTGACCGAGTTCCTGCCGATCTCGTCCACCGGCCACCTCATCCTGCTGGGCGAGGTCATCGGCTTCCGCGGCCCGCCGGGACGGGTCTTCGAGATCTCCATCCAGTCCGGCGCGATCCTCGCGGTGATGGTGGTGTTCCGGCGCGACCTGTGGCGGATCGCCACGGGGATGTGGCGGGCGCGGACGCCGGAACGCCACGCCGCCGAATCCCTCCTCCTCGCCTTCCTCCCCGCCGCGATCATCGGCGCCACCCTGCACGGCCCGATCACCCGCACCCTCCTCACGCCGACCGTCGTCGCCGTCGCCCTCGTCCTCGGGGGCATCGCCCTCATCCTCATCGAGCGGCGCCGGCCGGTGCCCACCATCCATTCGGTCCCGGAGATCGGGCCGACCACGGCCCTCGTCATCGGCTTCGGACAGGCGCTGGCCATGATCCCCGGCACCTCCCGCTCCGGCGCCACCATCGCCGTCGCCCTGCTGATGGGGGTGGAGCGTCGCGCGGCGGCCGAGTTCTCCTTCCTCCTCGCCGTGCCCACGATGCTCGCGGCCACCGCCTACAGCCTTTTGAAGGCCAGGAACGAGATCGATGTTCTCTTTTTTGGACAGATCCTGCTAGGCTTCGCCTCGGCCTTCGTGGTCGCCCTGCTCGTGGTGCGATGGTTGCTTGCCGTCATCGCGCGGATCGGCTTCGCGCCCTTCGGCTGGTATCGTATCCTCCTCGGCGGGGCGATCCTCGTGGCGTTGGCGGTCTAGGACGGGTCCGTCCAGGTGATTCGGGGTAAGGGCATGGCGCAGGTGACACGGCTTCGGGTGGGTCTGGTGGTCGCGGCGATGCTCGCGGCGGGGCCGGCCGCCGCGCAGTTCTGGCCGAACGGCTCCGGGCCGGGCCAGGACCTGCTGCGGAACACGATGGAGCAATACCAGCGCCTCGCCCCCCCGCCGGTCGAGGCGGAGCAGTTCGCCGCCCTCCCCGCCCCCTCCTCCGTCGAGGTCGGGACGCCCGTCCTCGCCCTGCCGGACGAGCCGGTGCGGTCCGGCGTGGTCCGGGGCGGCCTGTCCGCCCCCCGGCGCGACGCACGCCGCACGATCCGCACCACGGGCCGCACCACGGGCCGCACCGAGGGCCGCCGCGAGGCCACCCGCCGCCCCCGCTCCGTCGATACCGCCCGCGGCACGGACGGATCGCGCCTGGAACGCGACATCGCGGCCCGCGAGCGGCGCATCGAGGAACTGCAGCGCCAGATCGAGGCCGACCGCGCCCGCCTCGCCCCCCGCGGCGGCGGCCTCTCCTCCCTCAACCCCATCCCGCCCGCCGCGGCGGCCACCCTGCCGCCCCCGCCCACCGCGACGATGCGCTGACCGCCGCGGCCCGCGACGCCCCGGGCGCGCGGACGCCCCGCCCTTCGTGACGGACCTTCGTGACGGGGCGTCCGGGGCGAACCCGGATGCCACGGTCCGCGACCTTCGCCCCTCTCGTTGCAACCGTGAGCGTGACCGCGCGTCCTACCCGCGTGCGCCCTCATTCCGGGAGCGCCCCAGAGACCACCCGATGACCGTCCGTTCCTTGCTTGCCCTGCCGGCCCTTGCCGTGCTGGCCGCCTGCGCGTCCGACCCGATGCCCGCCACCCCCGTCGCCATGGCCGCCCCGCCGCCCGTCATGGCGCCCGCCCCGGCCCCGATGATGAGCGGGATGGACGGCCGCTATACCGGCACCGCCCGCCTCGTCGCCGGCTCCCCCCGCTCCTGCCGCGCCCGGGTGATGAACGTGTCCGCCAACGTCATGGGCGACCGCGTCACCGTGATGAACGGCCGCGGCCGCATGGACGGCATGATGGGCCCCGGCGGCACCGTCACCTTCTCGGACGGCATGTACTCCAACACCCGCTTCGCCGACGGCATGATCATGGGCGACGCGACGAACGGCGAGTGCCGCTACTCCGTCTCCATGCGCAAGGTCGGCATGCGCACCGCGGCGCGCCGGGCGCGGTAGCGACCGCGAACGGGGGAAGGTGCCGCCTTCCCCCGACCCCGCCGTCGCGGCGCCGCCTACTCCGCCCGGATCACCGCATCGGCCCAGGCGCAGCCGCTCGTGAAGGGCCCTGGGCTGGGGTCCGGCGCCCGCACCCCGCGCGCCGCAGCGTCCATCGCCAGGGCGCGCATCCGGGCGCGGCCCTCCTCCGGCAGGTGGAACCGCTCGTGTCCCCACAGGCTCGGCCCGTCCCCCGTCTCGTGCGGTTTCCAGGTCGCGGGATCGACGGTGCGGGCGCCCCAGCCGTATTCCACGAAGAAGCCGGACGGCGTGTTGGCGTAGAACGACGTCATGTGGTCGTTCGTGTGCCGGCCGAGGCCGTAGGCCAGCCGCCCCTCCTCCATCCGCGCGAGGTCGTGGCCCTGGCCCACGTCGTCGAGCGCGCCGAGTTCCACCATGAAGTGGTGCAGGCCGGAGCGGCCGGACCCGACCATCGCGAAGGAATGGTGCCGCCCGTTCACGTGGAAGAAGTAGAGGGGATAGGGCGTCTCCGACCAATCCGTCACGCCGAAGCCGAGGGTGTCGCGGTAGAACGGCAGCAGCGCCCGCGCGTCGGCCACGTGCAGCACGGCGTGCCCCATGCCGAGCGGGCCGGTGCGGAACCCGGAGATGGCGCGCCCCGGCGCGAACGGCGTGTTGGCGGCGTGGGCCCCGTGGAAGGCCTCCAGCAACGTCCCCTGCGGGTCGGCGAAGGTGACGAGGTCCGTCACCCCCCGCTCCGCCGCCAGCGCCCGCGCCCCGCGCGCGACCCGCGTGCCTCCCGCTTCCAGCCGCGCCGCCAGGGCATCGAGCGCGGCGGCGTCCGCCACCTCCCACCCGATCGTCGCCGGCGGCGCGGCGTCGGACACGATGAGCCGCTGCGACCGGTCGTCCATCCGGAAGGCCCGCACCCCGCCGCCCCGGTCCACGGCCTGCATCCCCAGCAGGCCCGTGGCGAAGCCGTGCCAGTCGTCGAGCCGGTCGGAGCCGACCACCATGTAGCCGAGCGCCTCGATCGTCATCGCCATTCCTTCCGGGGTTGCGCTCGTGGCCCCGGAGAAGGGCTTTGCCCTCCTCCGGACCTCCACCCACCAGGGCCCAGCGGGGCCCTGGACCCGCGTTCGGTTTCAGCGTCCCCGGTCACGGAGGCCTCCGTCACCGAGGGCATTCAGAAAAACAGATCGCGGGGGTCCGGGGGC
>CAXVWQ010000169.1:0-22274 GCA_964263755.1 Roseomonas sp.
CCAGCGTGACGCCGCCCGGGAGGCGAACGAGCAGCGCCGCGCCCAGCAGCAAGCGGAGCAGCGCCAGCGCCAGGAGGCCGGTGAGGCCCGCCAGCGCGAGGGCGCCGAGCGCGCCCAGCGTGACGCCGCCCGGGAGGCGAACGAACAGCGCCGGGCGCAGCAGCAGGCGGAGCGGGCCGGGCGCGACAACGGCGACCGCCAGCGGGAGGCGGCGGAGCGTCAGGCCGCGCAGGCCGCCCGCCAGCAGGCGCGTGAGGCGCAGCCCCGCCCCGATGCGGGGGATCGCGCCGAGCGTCAGGCGGCGCGGGACGCCCGGCAGCAGGCGCGGGAGGAACGCCAGGGCCGCTGATCCCCGCGGCCGGGCGGAATGGGGGCGGCCCGCTGGTCGGGCCGCCCCCTCTTCGCGTCCGGCGGGCGGATAACGGCGGGGTGATCGCGTCCCGTCCCTCCCCCCGCTTGCGTGCCGGTCCCGGCCCGTGCCCCCATCGGCGCAATGCTCCGGAGGAACCGAACCATGATCACCGCCACCCGCCGCGCCGCCCTCGGCGCCGGCGCCGCCCTGCTGGCCGCGCCCGGCATCGCCCGCGCCCAGGCTTGGCCGACAAGGCCCGTGAACGTCATCGTCGGTTTCCCCCCGGGCGGGCAGACCGACTTCGCCGCCCGCATCGTCGGGCCGGGGATGCAGGCCGCGCTCGGCCAGCCCGTGGTGATCGAGAACCGCGGCGGCGCCGGCGGCAACATCGGCACGGAGGCGGTGCTGCGCGCCCGTCCCGACGGCTACACGCTGCTGGCCGGCAACATCGCGCCGATGACGATCAACCCGCACACGTTCCAGGGCATGACGATCAACCCGCTGGACCTCGCGCCGGTCGGGCTCTCGCTCCAGTCCTCCCTCATCCTCTGCGTCCATCCCTCCGTCCCCGCGCGGACGGTCCCCGAACTCGCGGCCTGGATCCGTGCCCAGCCCCGCGGCGCCGATTACGGCGTGGGCTCCGCCGGTTCCCTCACCCACTGCTCGATGGAGCTGTTCCGCCAGAAGATCGGCAATCCCGCGATGGAGATGATCCCCTATCGCGGCTCCGGCCCCGCGATGGCGGACTTCGTCGCCGGCCGCTTCCCCCTCCTGTTCGACGGCGCCTCGGTCGTGGCTCCCTTCATCCGCGCGAACCAGGTGCGCCCCATCCTCGTCACCGGCCCGGAGCGCACCCCCGCCTTCCCCGACGTGCCCACCGCGACGGAAGCGGGGCTGACGGACTTCTCCTTCGTCGGCTGGATCGGCCTCTACGCCCCCCGCGGCACGCCGCCGGAGATCATCGCCCGCGCCAACGCCGCCCTGAACACCGCCCTGTCCGACCCGACGGTGCGGGAGCGCATCACGAGCGTCGGCGACGAGCCGGGCGGCGGCACGGCCGAGGCCTTCGGGGAGATGACGCGCCGCGACCACGCGCGCTGGGGCGCGGTGGTGCGGGCGGCGGGGATCAAGGCGGAGTAGGCGGCGCGTCGGCCGTCAGGGAAGCCAGTCGCCGAGGATGTGGCGGTCGTCGAGGTCGTCGGCCGTCACGTCCGACGCCTCGCCGTAGCCCCGCAGGGCCGCCGAGGCGGCGAGGACGCCGATGCGGCGCGCGCCCTCCGTGGTCTCGGCCAGCCGCCCCCGCAGGCTCGGGTTCTCGGCGAGGAGTTCGGCGACCTCTGCCCGTTCCCGCGCGATGGTCACGGTCCACCCCACGCGGGGGTCCGCCGCGGTCGAATGACGCAGCTTCAACAGGTGCTCGATGATCGTCGCCATGCGGCTGCGAAGTTCGCGCGCGGTGGAACGACCCAAGTCCTCGATCTCCTCCGCGACGTGCTCCCAGTCCACCGGCAGGTTGATCCGGGCGACCGCGGCGGCGCGGAGGCGGGCGGCCTGCTCCTCGGTCCAGGCCACGAAATCCCGTTCGTAGAGGTCGGCGACCGCGCTCATGTCCCGAAGATAGGGCGGGCGGGTTCGCGGCGCCAAGGCAAACCGTGTGCGGGTTCGGGTGTTCAGCCCGGGAACCCTGGGAACAACCTGCCATGCCCGACATCCGCGGCGCCGTCGTCGTCATCGCCGGCGCCTCCTCCGGCATCGGCCGCGCCGCGGCGCAGTGCTTCGCGCGCGACGGGGCGCGGCTGGTGCTGGCGGGGCGGCGGGGGGACACGCTGGACCCCGTGGTCGCGGAATGCGCGCGGCTGGGCGCCGAGGCCATCGCCGTCCCGACGGATGTCGGCGACATCGAGGCCGTCCGCGCCCTCGTCGAGGCCGCCGTCGCCCGCTTCGGCCGGGTGGACGCCTGGGTCAACAACGCCGGCGTCGGCGCCATCGGCCCGTTCGAGGAGGTGCCGATGGACGCCCACGAGCGCGTCCTCGCGACCAACCTGCTGGGCGAGATGAACGGCGTCCACGCGATCCTGCCGATCCTGAAGAAGCAGGGCCACGGGACGATCATCAACATGATCTCGATCGGGGGCTGGGTACCGACGCCCTTCGCCGCCTCCTACGCCGCGAGCAAGTACGGCCTCCGCGGCTTCTCGGAAGCCCTGCGCGGCGAACTGGCGGACTGGCCGCGCGTCCACGTCTGCGACGTCGTCCCGACGCTCGTGGACACGCCGGGCGTCGGCCATGCCGGGAACTTCGTCGGCAAGTCGCTCCGCGTCACCGGCCCGATGCTCTCCCCCTTCGACGTGGCGGAGGCGATGGTCTCCCTCGTCCGCCGCCCGCGGCGGGAGGTGCTGCTCGGCCCCGGCGGCCGCCTCGGCCGCCTCGGCTCCGCGCTCATGCCAGGGATCGTCCACCGGATCATGGGCTGGGGGATGCGCGCCGCCCTGTCGCGCGCCCGCCCCGCCCCCCGCACCCGCGGCAACCTGTTCGACGCGCCGGCGGAGCACGCGGTCCACGGCGGCCTCCGCCGCGGCCCGTCGCTGCCGCGCGTGCCGAGGCCCGCCCTCTACGCGGTCGGCGGAATTCTGGGACTTTGGCTGGCGCGCCGCCTGTGACGGCGTAGGGTGCGGGGATGGAGATCAACATCCCTGACGTCCTCGCCGAAGTGACCGCCGCCTTCGCGCGTTACGAGACCGCACTCGTCGCGAACGACGTGCCCATGCTCGAAGCCCTGTTCCGCGACTCCCCCCGAACCATCCGCTACGGCGTGGGGGAGAACCTCTACGGCATGGACGCCATCCGCGCGTTCCGCCGCGCCCGCCCCTCCGTGGGATTGGCGCGTGACCTGCTGCGGACGGAGGTCACGACCTACGGCCGCGACCTCGCCACCGCCAACACGATGTTCACGCGGGAGTCCGCCCCCGGGAAGGTCGGCCGCCAGAGCCAGGCCTGGGTGCGCTTCGAGGACGGCTGGTTCGTCGTCTCCGCCCACGTCTCGCTCATCGCCGCGGAGATGGCGTAGCCGTGGAGGTCATGCGCGCGGGGTCGCGCCCCTCCGGTGTCGGTCCCGCCGACTGGTTCACCGGCACGGTCCGCGTGGACCCGCTGTTCACCGCGCCGGGCCCGGCCCGCGTTGCCGGCGCGCAGGTTACCTTCGAACCGGGCGCGCGGACGGCGTGGCACACCCATCCGCTGGGGCAGACCCTCATCGTCACCTCCGGCCTCGGCTGGGCGGCGCGGGAGGGCGGGCCGGTCGAGACGATCCGGCCGGGCGACGTGGTGTGGTTCCCCCCGGGCGAGCGCCACTGGCACGGCGCCACGGCCACCACCGCGATGACGCACATCGCCATCCAGGAGGCGCTGGATGGCAGGACGGTGGAATGGATGGAGATGGTGACCGACGCGCAGTACGGGGCCGGCTGACCGCCGCCCTACGACCGCCCCCTACGACCGCCAGGGCGGCCCTTCCGACCAGCCCGGCCGCCGGTTCCGCAGCACGAGGAACAGCACGCCGACCACGACGATCACCCCGGGAACCACCGCCCGCGGCGAGACGCCGTCCAACAGCAGCCGCCACCCCGCCCAGGCGGCGAGCGCCGCCCCGGCGAGGAGGACGACGATCTTGAGGACGGGGCTCAGGCGGCCTCCACCACCGCCTTCTGCGCCTGCTCGCCGAGGCCGGTGATGCCGAGGCGCATCGTCTGCCCGGCCTTGAGGTAGATCGGCGTCGGCTTCTTCCCCAGCCCCACGCCCGGCGGCGTGCCGGTGGTGATGATGTCGCCGGGGTGCAGCGTGATGAAGTGCGACACGTAGGAGACGAGGTGGCGCACGTCGAAGATCATCGTGCGGGTGGAGCCGTCCTGCATCCGCTGCCCGTCCACGTCGAGGAACATCGCGAGGTCCTGCGGGTCCGGGATCTCGTCCTTCGTGACGAGCCAGGGGCCGACGGGGCCGTAGGTGTCCACGCCCTTGCCCTTGTCCCACGTCCCCCCGCGCTCGGCCTGCCACTCGCGCTCCGACACGTCGTTGCAGATCGTGTAGCCGGCGACGTGGTCCATCGCCTCGGACTCGGGGACGCGCTTGGCCTTCGTGCCGATGATGACGGCCAGCTCGCACTCCCAGTCCGTCTTCACGGAGGACGGGGGGATGACGACGTCGTCGTTCGGGCCTGAAAGCGAGTTGAGCGACTTGAGGAACACGATCGGCTCCTTCGGGATCGCCGCCCCCGTCTCCGCCGCGTGGTCCGCGTAGTTCAGGCCGATGGCGACGAAGTTCCGCGGGTTGGCGGTGGGGCAGCCGATCCGCGTCCCGGCGGGGACCGCCTCCAGCGTCGCCGGGTCCACGGCGGCGATGCGGGCGAGGACGGAGGGGGAGAAGGCCTCGCCCTCGAAATCCCCGATGATCGGGGACAGGTCGCGGATCGTCCCGCCCGCGTCGAGCAGTCCCGGCTTCTCCTCGCCGACGGGTCCGTGGCGCAGCAGCTTCATGGGCATGAGCCCCCTTCCTGACGTGGTGCGGTGTGGCGGGTCCGGGTCGCCCCGGTCAAGCGGGGCGTCTCACAGCGTCCAGCCGCCGTCGATGACGATCGCCTGCCCCGTGACGAAGGAGGCCTCGTCGGAGGCGAGCCAGACCGCGCAGTTGGCGATCTCCTCCGCGTTCCCCAGCCGCCCCATGGCCTGGCGCGCGACGAAGGCCGCCCGCGACGCCTCCACGCCCCCCGCCGCGCCGGCGTTCGCCGCGATGCGGTCGCCGAGCGAGGGGGTGTCCACCGTGCCGGGGCAGATGGCGTTGCAGCGGATGCCGCGGGCCACGTTGTCCGCCGCGACGGACTTCGTCATCCCGATGATCGCCGCCTTCGTCGCCCCGTACACGAACCGGTTCGGGGCGCCTTTGATGGAGGACGCGGCGGAGGCCATGTTGATGACCGACGCGCCGCGCCCCGCCATCCCCGGCAGCGCGGCCTGCGTCACCTTCCACATCGCCCGCACGTTGAGGGTGAAGGCGAAGGACCAGTCCTCGTCCGTGCAGGTCTCCGCCGTGTTCTGGTGGACGAAGCCGGCGCAGTTGAAGAGGATGTCGAGCGGCCCGGCCGCGGCGACGGCGGAGGCCACCGCCTTGTCGTCCGTCACGTCGAGCGCGTGGACCTCGATGCCCTCGGCCGCGAGAGTGCCGACCTTGCCGCCGTCGAGGTCCGTCGCCACCACCCGCGCGCCTTCCCGCGCGAAGGCGAGGGCGGTGGCGCGGCCGATGCCCTGCCCCGCCGCCGTGACGAAGGCGCGCTTGCCCTCTAACCGTCCCATCCCGCGTCCTCCCTCGACGTCCTGCGCGGCCTTCATAACGAATCGGGGCGGCGGGGCACAGGCCGGCCCCGCACCGCCCGGAGCGGTCAGGCCGCCTTGCCGACGGCCAGGGCCGCGTTGAGCGCCGCATCGTCGCGGTAGGCCGCTTCCGGCGCGGCGCCGACCGCGTCGAAGAACCGGCTCACGAAGTTGCGCCAGGACGCGCAGAGGGCGATGTCCGCGATCCCGCGGTCGTCGAAGCCCGCCGCGCGCAGGGCGGCGATGTCCGCTTCCGTCACGGCCGACGCGTTCGCCGTGATCTTCTCCGCGTAGGCGAGCATCGCGACCTCCGCCTCGGACAGGCCCGCGGACCGGATGTCGCGGTGGAGCGCCAGCACGGCCTCCCTCGACCCCAGGTCGCCGATCAGTTGCCGCCCGTAGACGAGCGAGCAATAGGTCGAGGGCACGTGCTTCGCGGCCACGAAGGTGATGAGGCGCCAGGCGCGGGTCCCGAGGGAGAAGCCCGCCCTGATCCCGTTCGCGAAATCGGTGTAGAGGGGCAGGAGGTCGGGCCGCGTCGTGAAGCAGCGCGTCGCCTCCATGACGAAGCCGTTCGCGTCCTTCGCGGCGGCGTAGATCTCCGCGACCCGGCCGGTCGCCTCGTCGTCCCCGATCGTCCCGAGATACATGCCGGCCTCCCGCGCGCGCGACGCTAGTGGTTGTGCCGCGCTTCGCCGCGCGTCTCGACGATGTTGAGGAACAGCGTCGCGGGTTCGAGGCAAGCGCCCGTCCCGAGTTGGCCGATCATGCCCCGCTGGATCTCCTGCCACGGCGTCTGCGACGGCGGGATGTTCGGGGTCCAGGCGGCGCGGCGGGCGGCGAGTTCCGCCTCCGGGATCATGACGTCCACGCGGCGGGTGTTCAGGTCCACCCGGATGGGGTCGCCGGATTTCAGCAGCGCCAGCCCGCCGCCGATCGCGGCCTCCGGCGAGACGTTGAGGATGGACGGGCTCGCGGAGGTGCCGCTCTGCCGCCCGTCGCCCATCGTCGGAAGGTACTCGATCCCGGCTTTGATGAGCGCCGCGGGCGGCCGCATGTTCACCACCTCCGGCGCGCCGGGGTAGCCGACGGGGCCGACGTTGCGGATGACGAGGATGGTGCGCTCGTCCACGCCGAGGTCGGGGTCGTCGATGCGGCGGTGGTAGTCCTCCGGTCCCTCGAACACCACGACCTTGCCGTCGAACACGCCGGGCGGGTCGGTGAGGAAGCGGGCGCGGAAGGCGTCGTCGATGACGCTCACCTTCATCACCGCGTTGTCGAACAGGTTGCCCGACAGGATGGCGAAGCCGGCGTGCTTCTTCATCGGCGCGTCGTAGGCGCGGATCACCTCGCGGTCGGTGCGGTCCGCGCTCGTGAGGGTCTCGGCCATGCTGCGGCCGGAGACCGTCATCGCGCCGCCGCGGAGTTCGCCCGCGCCGAGCAGTTCGCGCAGCACGGCGGGGACGCCGCCGGCGCGGTAGAACGCCTCCCCGAGGAACCGCCCGGCGGGCTGGCAGTCCACCAGCAGCGGGATGTCGTGGCCGACGCGCTGCCAGTCCTCCACCGTCAGGTCCACGCCCATGTGGCGGGCGATGGCGATGAGGTGGGGGACGCAGTTGGAGGAGGCGCCGATGGCGGAGGCCGCGAGGATGGCGTTCTCGAAGGCGGCCTTCGTCATCACGTCGGAGGGGCGGAGATTCTCGTGCACCATCGCGACGATGCGCTGGCCCGTCAGGTGCGCGATCTGGCCGCGCTGGCGGTAGGCCGCGGGGATCGCCGCGCAGCCGGTGAGCGACATGCCCAGGGCTTCCGCGAGCGAGTTCATCGAGAGGGCGGTGCCCATGGTGTTGCAGTGGCCGACGGAGGTCGCCGACGACGCCACGAGGTCCATGAACTCGTCGTAGTTGATCTCGCCCGCGGCGTG
Organism: Roseomonas sp.; assembly: GCA_964263755.1. Lineage (GTDB taxonomy): Bacteria > Pseudomonadota > Alphaproteobacteria > Acetobacterales > Acetobacteraceae > Roseomonas. The sequence continues at coordinate 7,640 of CAXVWQ010000169.1, forward strand.
GCGTCGGCGGGCTTCCCAGATGATCGTGCCGGAGCCGGTGAGGCGCCCGCCGAAGTGGCCGTCGAGCATGGGGCCGCCGGAGAGGACGATGGCGGGGATGTTCACGGTCGCGGCGCCCATGAGCATCGCAGGGGTGGTCTTGTCGCAGCCGGTGGTCAGGACCACGCCGTCCAGCGGGTAGCCGTGCAGGACCTCGACGAGCGAGAGGTACTGCAGGTTGCGGTCCAGCGCCGCCGTCGGCCGCTTGCCCGTCTCCTGGATCGGGTGGACGGGGAACTCCATCGGCACGCCGCCGGCGTCGCGGATGCCGTCGCGCACGCGCTTCGCCAGTTCGACGTGGTGGCGGTTGCAGGGGGCGATGTCGCTCCCGGTCTGGGCGATGCCGATGATCGGGCGGCCGGATTGCAGTTCGGCCCGCGTCATCCCGTAGTTCAGGAACCGCTCGGTGTAGAGCGCCGTGAGGTCCGGGTATTCCGCGTCGTCGAACCACGCCTGGCTCCGCAGGCGGCGCTTCACACCGTCGGACATGCCGTTTCCCCTCGTTCCGGCCCGGAAGGTCGGCCCGAGGGGCGGGCCGTGTCAACGCGCGGGGGCCGGGATCACGGCTGGAGGCGAACCCCCGTCGCGCGCACCACCTCGCCCCAGCGCGTCGTCTCCGCGCGCAGCATCCGGCCGAAATGCTCCGGGCCCTCCGCCCGCGCCGCGATCCCCAGCGCGCGGAACCGGTCCGCGACCTCCGGCGCCGCGACCGCGTCGCGGGTCGCGGCCGAGAGCCGGTCCACGACCGGCGCGGGCGTCCCCGCGGGCGCGAGCAGCCCGAACCAGGACTCGACGACGAGGTCGAACCCGTCCTCCCGGAAGGTCGGCACGTCCGGCAGCGCGGGCAGCCGCTCCTCCGACAGCACGCCGAGGGCGCGGATGCCGCCGTCCCGGATGAGCTGCGCGCCGGACGCGATCGTCGCGAAGAACGCCTGGACCTGCCCGCCCGCGAGGTCCGTCAGGGCGGGAGCCGCCCCGCGATACGGCACGTGGGTCAGCCGCGCCCCCGTCAGGAGCTGCAGACGTTCCCCCGTGAGGTGCGACGAGGTGCCGATCCCCGCTGAGGCGTAGGCGAAGCGATCGGGCTGCGCGCGCGCCGCGTCGAGGAACTCCCGCGGCGTCCGTGCCGCGACGGAGGGATGCACGAAGAGGATCTGCGGCGTGGCGGCGACCAACGTCACCGGAGCGAAATCCGCGATGGCGTCGTAGGGCATCCTCTCCTGCAAGGCGGGCAGGATGCCGTGCGGCGTGTCGGCGAGCAGGAGCGTGTGCCCGTCCGGCGCGGCGCGCGCCACGACCTCCGTCCCGAGCATGGACCCCGCCCCCGCCCGGTTCTCCACCACGAAGGGCTGGCCGAGCGCCGCCCCCAGCCGCGCCGCGACGAGCCGCCCGACGACGTCCGAGGAACCGCCCGCGGCGTAGGGCACCACCAGCCGCACGGGGCGGGCCGGATAGGCGGTCCCCTGGGCCGCCGCGCCGCCCGCCGCGCCCACCGCCGCCAGGGCCGTCCGCCGTCCGAAGCGCGTCATGTCCCGTCCCCCGTGCGAGGGGACGCTATGCCCGCCGTCCCTCGCCGGCAACGATCCCCCGGCAACGATCCCCCGACAACGATCCCCCGGCAACGATCTGGCGCGTCAGCGCGGCGGCGGCTTCGGGGTGCCCGTCGTCGCGGTCGCCGGGAGCGGGTCGGGGGCGCGGGCGCCACGATCCGCGCGTCCCTCCCCGAAGGTGACCGCGGCCCCGACGAACAGCCCCGCGAGGACGAGCGGGATCGCCCACCACTGCACCGGGACGAAGAACAGCCCGTGGGAGGGCCGCAGCACGACCGTCTCCCCCGTCCGCGGGTCCAGCAATTCCCGCCCCGGCGCCCCGTTCAGCCGCTGCCCCAAGACCCAGACCGCCGCCGCCGCGGCGAGGAAGCCGAGCCCCACCGCGATCCCGATGAGGTTCGGATACCCCGCCCGGTCGAACACCCAGCCCAGCCCCATGGCGACCGGGCCCCCGACGAGCGCCGCCACGATCGGGGCGAGGATGCCCCATCCGCTCCAGATGATCACGCCGTCACGTCCCCGGTGGTGCGACGGGGAACGCCCGCCGTCGGCGGGGGATGCGCCACGGCCAACCTCCCGAGGCCGGCCGTCAGCGCGTCCCACGCCGGATGGTCCACCCCCGGCTCGCGAGCCTCGATCCGATGGGCCCGGCGCAGCCCCCCGTCTAAGGGCGCCCGGGGCCGCCCGTACGCGGGGCCGGGCACGAGTGCCCCCGGATCCTGCCGGGCATCCTCCTCCCGACGATCAAGGCGTCCACCATCGAGCGCCCCGGGCACGGGCACGGCGTCAACCGATCGCTTCCTCCAGGAACACCTGCACCGCCTGGAACAGGGCGCCGCGGTTGCGCTCCAGCATCATCATGTGCGTCCCCTCCGCCAGCACGACCTGCCGCTTGCCCGGCGCGTTGGTCAGGAGCGGGAAGAGGGAGGTGGCGAGGGAGGTCGGCGTGTCGCGGTCCCATTCCGAGGTCACCAGCAGCACGGGGCAGGTGATGCGGGCGGGGTCGTAGGGCGCGCGTCCCGCGAACCACGTCTCCCGCGTGTGGATGATGGAGCCGGTGGGGGCGCGGTAGTGGGACGGCACCTGCCGCGAGCCCTCCGGATCGGTCGAGAAGGTCGTGTCGGCCCAGTGCTCGAACCAGCCGAGGGGGATGAGGCCCGCGCGCTTGGCCTCCGGCACCTCCCGCAGCCAGTGGGCGCGGGCCTCGGCGCGGGTGACGGGCCGCCACGCGCCGAGGGGGGCGCCCTGACCTTCCGTCGCGGGGTCGAGCCAGCGCGGGCCGAGCATGACGATGCGCTCCACCTCGCCCGGGTTGGCGGCGGCGTGCATCGCGGCGAGCGTCGTGCCGTAGGACCAGCCCATCAGGACGGTCTTCTGCACGCCGCGCCGCCCCCGGATGTGGCGCAGCGCGGCGGCGAGGTCGGCGGCGTTCTGCGCGCCGTTGCCGACGGGGGGGTTGCGGTCGGCGGGCTGCGCCATGGCGGCGGGGCGGGTGGAGCGGCCGTAGCCCCGCAGGTCCACGCTCCACACGTCGAAGCCCCGCCCCGCCATGTAGTCCATCCACGACACGCCCGCGAGCGAGAGGTCGTAGGAGGTGGAGGAGGGCCAGGTGGAGCCGTGGAGGCAGACCACCGTCCGGTCGGATCGCGCGGCCGATGCGTTCTCCGGGCGCTTGTTGCGGAGGTAGAGTTCGATCCCCGGCTCGCCGCCGGGGACGAGCGCCTCCTCCAGCACCACGCCCGCGGGCTGGGCGGCCGCCGGCCCCGCGCGGCCGACCGCGGCGGCGAGGGGGAGGAGGGCGGGGGTCGCGAGGAGGGAGCGGCGCAGCATCGGGCGGTCCACCGGGTTGTCGGCGCGGAACCTAGTGGCGGCCCCGCCGAAGCGCCATCCGCCGCGGGGTGCGCGGCGACGAAGGGTTGATCGCTCCCCGGGTGCGGGGAAGGGGGGTGCCGCGCCGCCCGCGCACCCGCTACACGGCGCGCCGGAGGTCAGCCGCCATGTCACCCCCACGCGCCCCCGCCCGCGGGGGCGGCCCGTGGCGCGCGGAACTGCGCGCGACGCTCATGCTCGCCTGGCCGATGGCGCTGACGAACCTGACGCAGATGGGGCTGATCGCGACGGACGCCGCCATCCTCGGCCGCGTCTCCGCCACGGCGCTCGCGGCGGTCGCGCTGTCCGGGACGCTGTTCTGGGCGGCGATGGCGCCGTCCTTCGGGCTCGCCTTCGCGGCGGCGGCGATGCTGGCGCAGGAACGCGGGCGGCGGGCCGGGGCGGTGCGGCAGATGCGGCGGACCTTCCGGGCGGGGATCTGGGCAACGGCCCTCGGCTCGCTGCCGGGGGTGGCGCTGCTGTGGCACGCGGAACCGGTGCTGGTGGCGCTGGGGCAGGACCCGGCGCTCGCGGCGCTGGCGCAGGACTACCTGCGGCTGATGCTGCCGGGCCTGTTCCCGTTCGGCGCCTTCCTCGTGCTGCGCGGCTTCCTCGCGGCGATGGAGCGGCCGATGCCGCCGCTCGTCGTCGGGCTGCTGGCGCTGCCGCTGAACGGGCTGCTCTGCGCCGCGCTCGTCCTCGGCTGGCTCGGGCCGCCGATGGGGGTGGAGGGGGCGGGCATCGCCTCGGCCACGACGAACCTCCTCATGCTCCTCGCGCTTGCCGGGTTCGTGGCGCGCGACCGGGTGCTGCGGCGGTTCCGGCTCGCCGCGGGGCTGCTGGCGTGGGAGCCCGCGCGGCTCGGGCGCCTCGTCCGCCTCGGCCTGCCGATCGCGGCGACGATGGTGCTGGAGATCGGCGTGTTCTCCGCCGTCGGCCTCGTCATCGGCGGCTTCGGGGCGGCGGCCATCGCGGCGCATGCCGTGGCCTTGCAGATCGCCTCCATCACCTTCGCCGTCCCGCTCGGCCTGTCGCAGGCCGCGACGGCGCGGGTGGGGCTGGCGATGGGGGCCGGACGGGCGCGGGACGCGGCCCGGGCCGGATGGTCGGCGATCGGGCTCGGCGCGGTGTTCATGGGGGCGACGGCGGCGGCGATGCTGCTGGCGCCGGGCGCCCTCGTCCGGGTGTTCCTCGATCCCGCGGCGCCGGGCGCGGCGGAGGCGGCGGGGCTCGCGGTGACGCTCCTCACCCTCGCCGGGCTGTTCCAGCTGGGCGACGGCGTGCAGGTGGTCGGGGCCGGGGCGCTGCGCGGGCTGCACGACACCCGGGCGCCGCTGCTCTTCGCGGCGATGGGCTACTGGCCGCTCGGGTTCGGCGCGGGGTTGCTGCTCGGGCTGCCCCTGGGATTCGGCCCCCCGGGGGTGTGGATCGGGCTCGTCCTCGGCCTCACCCTCGTCGCGACGGCGATGACCTGGCGCTGGGCGGCCCTGTCCCGGCGCGGCGGGGCGACGGCGCGGCGCCTCGCGCCCCTCCCGGCCTGAGGGCGCCCGGCTTCCGGCCCCCGCAGCACCTTGGCCCCAGCGCGTTGGCCCGCGCCGCCTTGACGGACGGCGCCGCGGTGCGGCCACCTGCCGGGATGACCGACCATCCCGCCGGCCCGGCGCCAATCTGGAAGAAGCCCGTGGATGCCGGGGCCATCAACGCCCGCGCCGCCGCCACCGCCGTCGGCCACCTCGGCATCCTCGTCACGGGCTTCGGGCCGGACTCGATCCGCGCGGAGATGCCGGTGGACCACCGCCACGTGCAGCCCTACCGCATCCTCCACGGCGGCATCTCCGTCACGCTCGCCGAGACGGTCGGCTCCCTCGCCTCCTTCCTCGCCGTCCCGGAGGGGCAGCGGCCCGTCGGCGTCGAGGTCAACGCCAACCACCTCGCGGCGGTGCGGGAGGGCGACCGCGTGACGGCGGAGTGCCGCCCCCACCACCTCGGCCGCTCGCTCCACGTCTGGGGCATCGAGATCCGGCGCGGCGACGGGCGGCTGGCCTGCGTGGCGCGGCTGACCTGCTCGGTGCTCAACGGGTAGGGGCTGAACGGGTAGGGCGGCGCGGCCGAAGGCGCTTGCCCGCCGGCCGCGGGCGGGTCTTGAATGGACCGAGGCGGCCCGGCGGTCCGGGCGCCGGGAGGAATCAACAAGATCCGTGCGCGTCACCTCGCGCTGGCGGCGGCGCTGGCGTGGCCGGGCTTCGCGCAGGCGCAACAGGCGTCACCCGCCCCGTCCGCCTCCCCGCCGGCCGCCCCGCCCGCCTGGGCCCAGGGCCGGCCGCCGGAGATGGCGGGCTCCCCCCTCGCCCCGCACCCGCCGCGCCTCATCGCCACGCCGGCCGAGCGCATCCCCACCGCGCAGCTTCGGGTGCCCGAAGGGTTCTCCGTGGAACTCTGGGCGCAGGGGCTGCCGGGGGCGCGGGCGATGGTGCGCGCGCCGGGCGGGACGGTCTTCGTCGGCTCCCGCACCATCGGCCGCGTCTATGCCGTGCGGGACACGGGCGCGGCGCGCGAGGTCTCGACGTTCATGGGGGTCTGGCGCAGCCCTCCGGCCTCGCGATGCGGGACGGGGCGCTGTGGATCGCGGCGATGCACCGCGTGCTGCGCGTGGACAACGTCGAGGCGAACCTGACGAACCCGCAGCCGGTGGAGCTGACCGCGGCCTTCGGCATGGCGCAGGAGCCGCACCACGGCTGGAAGCACATCGCCTTCGGGCCGGACGGGCGGATCTACATCCCGCGCGGCGTGCCCTGCAACATCTGCGAGTTCGACGGCGAGCGCTTCGCGATGATCGAGTCCTGGAACCCCGACGGGAGCGACCGGCGCATCGAGGCCCGCGGCGTGCGGAACACCGTGGGCTTCGACTTCCACCCGCGCACGGGTCAGCTCTGGTTCTCCAACCATGGACGCGACTGGGCGGGGAACGACAACCCGTCCGACACGCTCCACCTCCTCCGCGGCCGGGGCGAGCATTTCGGCTTTCCCTGGTGCGCGGCGGGGTTCCAGGACCCGGCGGTGCAGGGGCGGGTGTGCAGCGAGTTCCCGGCGCCCGACCTTCTCCTCGGCCCGCACGTCGCGCCGATCGGCACGCATTTCTACACCGGCACGGCGTTCCCGGAGCGCTACCGCGGCGCGCTGTTCATCGCGAACCAGGGTTCCTGGAACCGGCCGCGCCTGTCCGGCTTCAACGTGGTCGTCGTGCGCGAGGGCGAGAACGGGCGGCTGGTGATGGAGGAGTTCCTGACGGGGCTGCGCGACGACGCGAACCAGCGCTTCTCCGGGCTGCCGGCGGGGCTGCTGACGATGCCCGACGGCTCGCTCCTCGTCTCCGACGAGGACAACGGGGCGATCTACCGGGTGTCCTACCGCCGATGAGGCTGGGGCGGTGAGACCGGTCGCGCTCCTCCTCGCGGCGCTGCTCCTCGGCGGCGCCGCGCCGGACGCGGTGGGGGAGCGGGGCTGCCTCGCCTGCCACGGGGCGGAGGGGCGGGCCGCCGTGGCGGAGATGCCGGCGCTGGAGGGTCAGCAGCCCGACTACCTCGTCATCCAGCTCATCCTGTTCCGGGAGGGGCTGCGGCAGGTGCCCGGGATGACGGAGGCGGCGCGGGGGCTGGCGGATGCGGAGGTCCAGGCCATCGCCGACTGGTTCGCCGCGCTTCCCTCCGCGCCCGATCCCGCGCGGGGGGCGCCTGATGCGGCCCTGGCGGCGCGGGGGGCGGCGGTCGCGGCGGCGCGGAACTGCGACGCCTGCCACGGGCGGGACTACGCGGGGCGCACCAACCTGCCGCGGGTGAACCACCAGCGGCAGGACTACCTGCTGCACGCGCTCCGCGGCTACCGCGACGGGACGCGGGTGGGGATGGACACGCAGATGAACGGGGTGATGCACGGCGTGTCCGACGCCGACCTGCTGGCCCTCGCGCACCACCTGACGCACCACGGCGCCCCGGCGCGCTGACGGCACCCGGCTCGCTCCGGAGGCGGGCGATGCCGCCGCGCCAGGAGGGGGGCCAAGCCACCCCGATCCCGGAGACCGAACGGTGCGGGCCGGCGTGGACGCGAAGGTCGTGTTGCCCGATCGGGTGGTGCCAAGGAACGCATCGGCTTCCGCGAGAATGGGTCGGATCGGCGAAGCATCGCCGCCTCCCCCGAACGTGAAGTCCACCGGCCCCATGAACAATCGGCGCTCGTCCGTGCCATGATCAGGGCACGGAAACGAGACGCCTTCCCGGACATCGCGTCGGTTTACGGGAACAATACCGAAACGCATCGCGACGCGGTGCCGTTACACTATCGCTCCGGACGTCTCGTCATGGCTTCTTCTCGAAGATGAACAGGTTGTAATCCGCGCCGCCGCCCCAGTTTCCGCCGTGCGCAGCACTGCGCCCGGGAAGGATCGACCATGGCCAACATCTTCGGCACCGAGAGCGGCGACACGCTGAACGGCTCCGCCACGGCCGACCGCATCCGCGGCCTGGAAGGCGACGACAGCCTGAGGGGCAACGGCGGGGCGGACGTCCTCTACGGCGCGGAGGGCAACGACACCCTCGACGGCGGGGACGGCAACGACGTCACCCTCGGCGACGTCGGCAACGACCTGCACCGCGGCGGCGCGGGCAACGACCGCCTGACCGACGACGACGGCAACGACACGCTCGACGGCGGGGCGAACGACGACGTGATCCGCGCCGGCAAGGGCAACGACACGGTCCTCGGCGGGACCGGGAACGACCTGCTCTACGGCGGCGAGGACAACGACAGCATCGCCGGCGGGGACGGGGTGGACCGGCTCTACGGCGAGGGCGGGACCGACACGCTCTCGGGGGGAGCGTCCAACGACATCCTCCTCGGCGGCGACGGCGACGACGAACTCTACGGGGATGCCGGCAACGACCGCCTCGACGGCGGCGCCTCCGCCGACTTCATCGTCGGCGGCGCGGGCAACGACATCCTCGCCGGCGGCGCCGGCGACGACACCTTCCGGTTCGAGAACGGGTCGAACGCCGACCGGATCACCGACTTCTCCGTCACGAACGACAAGATCGAACTGCGCGTGGACGGCGTGGACGATTTTGGCGACCTGCTGATCCGGCAGTCCGGCGACAACACGATCATCCGCTGGGAGGATGGCGGCGGCATCGGGCAGGTGGTGCTGCTCGGCGTCGCCGCCTCCACCGTCACGAGCGACGACTTCTCCTTCGGCTGAGGCGGGCGGCTGAGACGGGCGGGGACGGACCCGGGGGCTCAGCAGCCCCCGGGGACGGCCTCCAGCGTCTCCAGGCGGCCGTTCACGGAGAACTCGCCGAAGTCCATGTTGAGTTCGTCCGCCACGCCGTTGGCGTAGTAGCGCAGCCCGACCTCGTATTCCGGGGCCGCGGCGCCGCCGCCGGCCGCGTTGGCGTCGCGGTCGAAGAAGGCGATCCGCATCCGCCCGCTCTCCTGGTTCGCGAGCATCGGGAAGCGCGGCTCGGTCATCGGCGCGGTCTGCCAGGCGGAGAGGACGGTGGTGCTGTCCTGCGCCCCGTCCTCCGACGTGCCGTCCATCAGCGGGGCGATGAGGATGCGGCGGCCGGCGCGGGCGGCCTCGATGGCGCGGATGGTGTGGAGGGTGGGCAGCAGCGTGCCGGCCGGCAGTTCCTCCGTGCGTCCCGCCGGGCTCTCGTAGCGGGCGGTGCCGCGGCCGTCGGCGCCGATCTCCGCCTCGCCGACGATGCGGTTGGACACCGCGCCGTTGCTCACCTGGGTCATGGAGAAGCGGAGGCGCCGCCCGTCCTTCGACTCCCAGGTGGCGTAGTCGGAAGCGGTCTCCACCGCCTGCCCGTCGCGGTCCAGCAGGCGGAGGGTGAGGCGCTGGCGGGAGGCCCAGCCGTCGCAGGCGTCCAGCACCTCGAAGATCATCAGCCCCTCGGCGCGGGCCACGTCGGAATTGTCCCGGGCGCGGTCGAAGGAGAGGCGGTAGGCGGCGCGGTGGGCCGCCAGCGCCTCGGAGCCGGGGATGGCGGCGGCGGCCGGGCGCTCCTGCGCGACGGCGGGGGCGGCCAGGGAAAAGGCGAGGGCGGTGGCGACGAGGAGGTGACGCATCGGCAAACCTTTCGGGATCGCGCGAGGACTTAGGGTGTCCCGGCCGGGCTTGCATCCCGCGTGCCGGCCGCGACGGGCGTTCCGGGCGCCGGCTTGGCGGGCGGGAGGTCGGGTTTGATGTGCAGTTCCTTCCAGCGGGACGGCTCCACCGTGGAGGGCGCCTGCATCATCAGGTCCTCCCCCCCCTGGTTCATCGGGAAGAGGTTGACCTCGCGGAGGTTCGGCTCCTCCGCCAGCAGCATGACGATGCGGTCGATGCCCGCGGCCATGCCGCCGTGCGGGGGGGCGCCGAAGCGGAAGGCGTTGAGCATGCCGCCGAACCGCTCCTCCACCGCGCCGTCCGGGTAGCCGGCGATCCCGAAGGCGCGGAGCATGATCTCCGCCTTGTGGTTGCGGATGGCGCCGGAGGCCATCTCGTAGCCGTTGCAGACGATGTCGTACTGGAAGGCGGGGATGGTCAGGGGGTCGCGCGTGTTCAGCGCCTCCAGTTCGCCCTGCGGCATGGAGAAGGGGTTGTGGGAGAAGTCCACCGCCCCCGTCTCCTCGTTCCTCTCGAACATCGGGAAATCGACGATCCAGCAGAAGCGGAAGGCGCTTTTTTCCGTCAGGTCGAGGTCGGTCGCGATCCGCGTGCGGACGGCGCCGGCGAACTTCGCGGCCTCCTCCTCCTTGCCGGCGGCGAAGAACACGGCGTCACCGGGTTCGAGGCCGCAGGCGGCCCGGATGGCCTCGACGCGCTCGGGTTCGAGGTTCTTGGCGATCGGGCCCTTCGCGCCGTCGGCATCGAAGGCGATGTAGCCGAGGCCGCCGGCACCGGACGCGCGGGCCCATTCGTTCAGCTTGTCGAAGAAGCCGCGCGGCTTGCCGCCGGCGCCCGGGGCAGGGATGGCACGGACCACGCCGCCGCCCGCCGCGATCTTCGCGAACAGGCCGAAGCCGGACCCGGCGAAGGACTCCGTCACGTCACGGATCACCAGGGGGTTCCGCAGGTCCGGCTTGTCCGTGCCGTAGTCCAGCATCGCCTGGGCGAAGGGGATGCGGCGCCAGGCGCCCTCATCCAGCGTCCGACCCTCCGCGAACGCCTCGAAGGTGCCGCGCATCACCGGCTCCATCGTGGCGAAGACGTCGTCCTGCGTGACGAAGCTCATCTCCACGTCCAGCTGGTAGAACATGAGGGTGCGGTCCGCCCGCCCCGCCTCGTCGCGGAAGCACGGGGCGATCTGGAAGTAGCGGTCGAAGCCCGCGACCATCGTGAGTTGCTTGAACTGCTGCGGCGCCTGCGGCAGCGCGTAGAACTTGCCGGGGTGCAGGCGGGCGGGGACGAGGAAGTCGCGCGCCCCCTCCGGCGACGAACTCGTCAGGATCGGCGTCTGGAACTCGTTGAAGCCGGCGGCGATCATCCGTTCCCGGATGTCCTGGATGACGCGGGCGCGGAGGATCATGTTGCGTTGCAGGCGTTCGCGCCGCAGGTCGAGGAAGCGGTAGCGCAGCCGCGTCTCCTCCGGGGCCTCCTGCTCGCCGGCGATCTGGAAGGGCAGCTGGTCCGCGGCGGACTGCACGATCAGGTCGCGCACGCGCAACTCGATCTCGCCGGTCGGGAGGCGGGGGTTCACGGTGGCGGCGTCGCGCGACACCACCTCGCCCGTGACGGTGATCACGCTCTCGACGCGCACGCCGTCCGCCGCGTCGAACACGGGCGATCCCATGGGGATGACGCATTGCGTCAGGCCGTAGTGGTCCCGCAGGTCGAGGAAGAGCAGCCCCCCGTGGTCCCGCTTGCGGTGGACCCAGCCGGAGAGGCGGATGGTTTTCCCCGCGTCGGCCGCGCGGAGGGCGCCGCAGGTGTGGGTGCGGTAGGCGTGCATGGGGATGGGGGACGGTCCGGTCGGAGGCGGGGCGGCAGAAGGGCCACCCCTGCCCCCCCTGTCAAGGGAGAGGGGTCAAGGGAGAGGGGTCAAGGTGGACAACCCGCGCGGGCGCCGTCACATGGCCGGCGCCACGCCAGGAAGTCCCGCCCATGTCCGGTTTCGCCAGCACGACCGACCTGTCGGAGAAGACCGTCTCCTTCGACGAACTCGGGCCGGGCCTCTACGGCTACACCGCGGAGGGAGATCCCAATTCCGGCGTGATCGTCGGCGACGAATCCGTGCTGGTGGTGGACGCCCAGGCGACGCCGATCATGGCGCGGGACGTGATCGCCCGCATCCGGACGGTGACGGACAAGCCGGTGCGGCACGTCGTGCTGTCGCATTATCACGCCGTCCGCGTGCTCGGCGCGAGCGGCTACGAGGGGGCGGAGGTCGTCGCCTCCGACGTCACGCGCGACCTCATCGTGGAGCGCGGGCGGGAGGACATGGACAGCGAGATCGGGCGCTTCCCCCGGCTGTTCCGCGGGCGGGAGAGCGTGCCGGGGCTGACGTGGCCGGACGTGACCTTCCACAAGCGCATGACGCTGTGGCTCGGGTCGCGGGAGGTGCAGGTGATCCATGTCGGGCGGTCGCACACGGCGGGCGACACGGTGGTGTGGCTGCCGAAGGAGCGCGTGCTGTTCGCCGGCGACACGGTGGAATACGGCGCCACGCCCTACTGCGGCGACGCGCACTTCACCGACTGGCCCGCCACCCTCGCCGCCGTCCGCGCGCTCGGCGCCGAGGCGCTGGTGCCGGGGCGGGGGAAGTCGCTCATGACGCGGGCGGAGGTGGCGGACGGGATCGCGGGGACGGACGCCTTCACGAGCGACCTCTTCGCCATCGCCCGCCGCTGCGTCGCGGAGGGGCGCGACCTGAACGCCACCTACGCGGCGGCGATGGGCGCCATGCGCCCGACATACGGGCACTGGGTGATCTTCGAGCACTGCATGCCCTTCAACGTCACCCGCGCCTTCGACGAGGCGGGCGGCCTGGACCGGCCGCGCATCTGGACGGCGGAGCGGGACCTGGAGATGTGGCGGGCGCTGGAGGGGAACGCGCCGGTGAGGTCGGCGGAGGTGCACTCCTAGCCCGGCCGGGCCGCCGCCCAGCGCGCGTTCTGCGTGCGGCCGCCGTAGCCGTAGGCGTCGCCGTCCACGGCGTGCACGAGGACGTAGGATTCCTCGTGCAACGGGCCCAGTAGGGCGGCCATGCCGTCGAAGGCGGCGCGGACGAAGGCGGCGGTCTCCCCCTTCGTGTTCGTGCCGGCGGTGATCTTGATGTCGAGCCAGAAGGCGGAGAGGCCGGCCGCAGCGGGGCGCTCGCCCGCGACGAACCAGCCCGCGGGGTCCGCCGATTCCACGAGGACGGCGGTGACGGCGGGGTCCTTGCCGAGGTGGTCCGCCGCGAGGCGTGAGGCCAGCGCGGCGATCTCGGCGCGCCGGTCGGTGGGGTCGGGGCTGACGGTGCGGACCGTGATCATGGGCATGGGGCGGGTCTCCTTCGCCGCCGGACTTGCGCCCTCGGCACCCCTCATGGAACGCTATCGTTTCCTACTATCACCATAGCGGAATACGATGCTGCTCGACCTCGAATCCGTCCGTCTCCTCGTCCTCGCGGCCGATCTCGGCAGCCTCACCCGCGCGGCGGAGGCGGCGGGAACCGTCCAGCCGGTGGTCAGCGCGCGGCTGAAGGCGCTGGAGGCGCAACTCGGTCGCCGTCTCCTCGATCGCACGCCGCGTTTCGTGCGGCCCACGGCGGACGGGGCCGCCTTCCTGCCGCGGGCCCGCTCGCTCCTGGCCGCGCATGACGCGGCGCTGCGCTTCGCCGACGCGCCCGTCATCCGCCTCTCGCTCGGCGTGAGCGACCACGCGCTCGGCGTGGCGCTGGAGGAGGTGCTGGGGGCGGTCCGTGCGGCCCTGCCCGCCTCGGCGACGGTGGAGGTGCGGAGCGCCCGGTCCGCCGAACTGCGTGCCGCCTACGATGCCGGCGACCTCGACGCGGTCCTGCTGCGCCGCGACGGCGGCGGGCCGGATGGCGAACGCCTCGGCACGGATCGCCTGGGCTGGCGCTGCGCGGAGGGCTGGACGCGCCCGGACGGTCCCGTGCCCCTGGCGCTCCTCGCGGCGCCGTGCGGCGTTCGCGCCGTCGCGATCCGGGTGCTGGACGGGGCGGCGATGCCGTGGCGGGAGGCCTTCGTCGGGGGAAGCTGCGCCGCGTTGCTGGCGGGCGCGCGGGCGGGGATGGGGGTGGCGCCGATGGGCGAGGCGGCGTCCGGCGGCGCTTCGGACCGGGGTCCCGCGCTCGGTCTCCCGGCGCTGCCGCCGTCCGAGATCGTGTTGCTGGCGCGGGCCGGGTCGCCCGCGGTGGCGGCGGCCCTGCGGGCGCTGGCCGCGGCGGTGCGGGCGGCGCTACGGCGCCGCTAGGGCCGCCGCGCGCTCGCCGATCCTGCCGAGGAGGGCGCCGAGCGCGGCCTCCTCCTTCGGCGTGAGGACGGCGGAGAGCGCGGCCTGCGTCTCGCGCGCCAGGGGGACGATGCCGCGGTAGGTCGCCTCGCCGCGGCGGGTGAGGGAGAGGAGGTGGGCGCGGGCGTCCGCCGGGTCCGGGCGGCGGGCCAGCAAGCCCTTGTCGGCGAGGCGGATGGCGGCGCGGGACACCTTCACACGGTCCATCCCCGTGCGCTCGATGACCTCCTGCGTGGAGCGCGGCGGGGCCTCCCCCACCACGGCCAGCACCCGCCATTCGGGGATGGTGATGCCGAAGCGCTCGGCGTAGCGGGCGGCGAAGAGGCGGGAGACCGCCTCCGTCACGACGGAGAGGCGGTAGGGGAGGAAGTCGCCGAGGACGAGCGGGGCCGCATCCGTGCTTTTCATCTCATGTGAGACGATATAGAGGGGACGCCAGGAATGCCAGAGGAGGCCGCGGCCGATGAACGTCTCCCTTCGCCCCGAGAGCCTCGCGGCCACGCGGCTGCACCCCGGCTACATGTCGGGCTTCGGCAACGGCTTCGAGACGGAGGCGCTGCCGGGGGCGCTTCCCGTGGGGCGCAACTCGCCGCAGAAGCCGGCCTACGGGCTGTATGCGGAGCAGATCAGCGGCTCCCCCTTCACCGCGCCGCGGGCGACGAACGAGCGGTCCTGGCTCTAT
>CAXVWQ010000170.1:0-4023 GCA_964263755.1 Roseomonas sp.
GCGGCTGAAGGAACTCATCAACCGCGGCGGCGAGAAGGTGTCGCCGTTGGAGGTGGACGGCGTGCTCTCCGCCCATCCCGCGGTGGCGCAGGCGCTGACCTTCGCCATCCCCCACGCGAAACTCGGCGAGGAGGTCGGCGCGGCGATCGTGCTGCGCGACGGGGAGGCGCTGACGGAACGCGAGTTGCGCGACTTCGTCGCGACGCAGCTCGCCGACTTCAAGGTGCCGCGCAAGGTGGTGTTCCTGCCGGAGATCCCGAAGGGCGCGACGGGCAAGCTCATGCGCATCGGGCTCGCGGAGAAGCTGGGGCTTTCGCTGTGACGAAGATCTGCATCTTCGGCGCCGGCGCCATCGGCGGGCTCATGGCGGCGCGGCTCGCGGCCAAGGGCGACGCGGAGGTGACGGTGGTCGCGCGCGGGCCGCACCTCGCGGCGATGCAGGCGAACGGCATTTTACTGCGCAGCGACGGGCAGGAGCTGCGCGCCCACCCGCGCTGCGTCGCGACAGCAGAAGAAGCCGGGCCGCAGGACTACGTCGTCGTCACGCTGAAAGCCCACTCCCTCCCCTCCGCCGCCGCGACGATGCAGCCGCTGCTGGGGCCGGACACGGCGATCGTCTCCGCGGTGAACGGCGTGCCCTGGTGGTATTTCCACGCCCTGCCCGGCCCCTTCGAGGGCACGCGCATCCGCAGCGTGGACCCGGACGGCGCGGTGTGGGAGCGCCTCCACCCGTCGCGCGTCATCGGCTGCATCATCTACCCCGCCGCCGAGGTCGCGGAGCCCGGCGTGATTGAGCACACCTACGGCGACCGCTTCACGCTGGGAGAACCGGACGGCGCCCGCACCCCGCGCGTTGCCGCCTTGTCCGAGGCCCTCATCGCCGCCGGCTTCAAGGCGCCGATCCGGCCGCGCATCCGCGACGAGATCTGGGTGAAGCTCTGGGGCAACCTCGCCTTCAACCCGATCTCCGCGCTCACCGGCGCGACGCTCGACGTCGTGACGGGCGATCCGGGCCAGCGGGGCGTCGCCCGCGCGATGATGCTGGAGGGGCAGGCGGTCGCGGAGAAGCTCGGCGTGCGCTTCGCCATCGACGTGGACAAGCGCATCGCCGGCGCGGCGGAGGTCGGCGCGCACAAGACCTCCATGCTGCAGGACCTGGAGCGCGGCCGGCCGATGGAGATCGACGCCCTCCTCGGCGCCGTCGTCGAACTGGCGGAGCTGGTCGAGGTTCCCGTCCCGACCTGCCACACCGTCCTCGCCCTCGTCCGCGCGCGGGCGCGGGCGGCGGGGTGCTACGAGGGCTGATCGGCCGGCGCGAAGGTGTTCCGCAGCGTGCCGATCCCCTCGATGCTCACCTCCACATTCATCCTCGCCCGCATCGGCAGCGCGCCGACGGAGGTGCCGCAGGCGATGAGGTCGCCCGGCTCCAGCGTCATCTCGCGGGACAGGAGGGAGACGATCCGCGCGGGCGACAGGATCATGTCGGCCACCGGGTAGTCCTGCCGCACCCGGCCGTTCAGCGCGACGCGCACGCGCAGCGCGGCGGCATCCAGCCCCGTCGCGATCGCCGGGCCGACGGGGCCGAAGGTGTCGCAGCCCTTGGCGCGGGCCCATTGCGGGAAGGACGGGTCGGCGTTCAGCAGGTCGAGCGCCGTCACGTCGTTCACGACCGTCAGGCCGAAGATCGCGGCGGCCGCCTCGTCCTCCGACGCGTTCGTGCAGCGCCGGCCGATGACGAGGCCCAACTCCCCCTCGTAGATCACGCGGCCGGCGTAGCCCGCCGGCGGCCGGATCGCCTCCTCCGGCCCGATGATGCTCCCGGGCGACTTGAGGAAGAACAACGGCGTGTCTGGGACGGCCCAGCCCGCCTTCGCCGCGGCCTCGTGGTAGTTGTTCCACAGCCCGATGAAGGCCCGGGGCCGCACGGGCGCGAGGAGGCGGAGGTCCGCGAGCGGCAGCGCCTCCCCGGTGGGCGCGGGATCGGCGAAGAGGTCGCCCCGGTGCGGCCGGACGACGTCGCCCTCCAGCGTGCCGAAGCCCTCGGCCCCGTTGTGCCGGAACCGGACCCAGAGCGTCATCTACCCCATCCTCCCGATCATCTCCGCCGCCGCCTTCGCCCACGCCTCCCACGCCGCGTCCGCCGCCGCCCCCGCCCGCTCCGCCGCGAGGCTCGCCGCGTTCAGCCGCCGACGCGCCTCCTCCCGCTCCACCCCCGTCCGGTCCTCCGCCGCCGACCGCGCGCGCGCCAGCGCCGCCTCGGCCGTCCGGTAGCCCCGGATCGCCCCCCGCGCCGCGTCCAGCAGCCCGCGCAGCTCCCCGAGTCGGTCCACGATCCCGGACAGGCCCGCCCGCCCCGGCGCCGCGGCGGGGAGGCGTTCCAGCACCGTCCGCAAGTTCTCCAGCGTCCCCGGCCCGCCGGGCAGGCGGCGGAGGCTCGCCTCCACGTCCATCTCCCGCCAGCGCAGCAGGATCGGGTCGCCGAGGCCGGCGTCCCACACCGGCAGGTCGCTCCGCGTCTCGCGCTCCCAGGCGAAGCGCAGGGTCGTCTCGCCGCCCTCCAGCACCGCCTCGTGCCGCAGCCCGAAATCGCCCTCCCCCGTCACGGTGAAACGCGGCGTCGTCCCGGGCCGGCGGGGCAGATCGACGATGATCCGCCCGCCGCGCCCGCCCTCCGCCGCGGCGCGGGAATCCACCGCCAGCGCCGATTCCTCCGCCCGGATGGCGCGCACCGCCACCACCCCGCGCCGCAGCTCGATCCCCACCGGCCGCTCGGAGGTCGAGTTGGCAGAGGACATCCGCACGTCGCGGTCCCGCGCGAAGGCCAGCAGCCGCGTCTCTCCCGGCGCCACCGCCCGGATCTCCGCGTCGCCGAGGTAGCCGCCGCTCTCCGCCCCTTCGGTCCCGTAGAGGGTCGCGAGCCCGTCCGGCAGCGTGTGCCCCGTGGTGTTGCGCAGCCGCAGGGCCGACAGCGGGCTGCGGGCCGACAGGTCCTGCACCCACCACACCCGCTCCGCCGGCAAGGCGGCGTCGAGGAAGGGCAGGTTCGCGGTCTCCCCCGCCCGCACCGTGACGGGGGCGGGCAGCATGAAGGCGACGCGCCCCGCGGCGGAGGCGGGAAGCGCGGGCGGCAGGGCCGCGACCGTGTCGGCGAAGGCCGGCGCCGCCTCCTGCGCGATCGCCCGGCCACGGGCGACCGGGGAGGCGGGGGCGGCCATCGCCATGGACGCCATCGCCGGCGGGGGCGGTGGGGCCGGCGACGCGCCGGTGTCCGCCCGCACCGCCACGCCCTCCGCCACCCGCACCGGCAGTTCCGGCCGCGCCACGAGGATCGGGGCGTAGAGCGGCTGGCGGAACGCTGCGGGATTGCCGGAGACGAGCGACAGCCGCACCCCGTCCCAGTCCGCGCCCGACCGGTTCTCCACCACCGCCCACCCTTGCAGCCGGGCCTCGCCGATGCCGGGCGGCCCCTGGGGCGGGACGAGCAGCCGCCAGGACGGCTTCCAGACCGGCGCGGCGGTGACGGTCGCGACCGCGACCTCCCGCGCCGCCGTCGCCCCGCGCAGCCGGACCTCCACCACCCGGGAATCCGCGGCCCGGGCGGCGGCCAGCGCCTCGGCGGCGCGGCGGACGCGCAGCGCCAGGTCGGGATCGGTCAGCCGGACGTCATCGCCCTCGCGCAGGGTCACGGTGCGGATGCCGCCCTCGGTGATGAGGGTGACGCGGGTGGCGGGCGCGTGGCCCACGCCCTCCCGCGCGTCCACCTCCTCCGCGTCGGCCAGCCGCCCCGCGACGCCGCCCACCTCCACCGCCTGCCCGCGGAGCGCGGCGATGAGGGCGGTGCGGCCGGCGAAATCCTCCGGCCGCAGCGGCAGCCCGCGGAATGCCTCGGCCGCCAAGTCCTGGGCGGGAAGGCGCACCCCCTCCACCGCCCCGCCCGGGTCACGGACGAGAAGGCTCTTGAGCACGTCGTCCACGTCCTCCGTCGGCACGCGGAAGGTCACCGCAGTGCCCGGCGGCAGCGGC
>CAXVWQ010000171.1:0-2948 GCA_964263755.1 Roseomonas sp.
TTCGGGCCGGAGCTGGTGGCGGGCGTTCTCGACGGCGGCTACTGGATGGTGCCGCCAAGCCCGGAGGCGACCCTCGCCGTGGTTTATACCGGTGCGATCGCCCCAGAGGCGATCGAGGCGCACAGGCAGATCCTTGAAGACCTGCCCGGGGCCGGCCTGCTGGCCGTCACCTCCGCCGACCGCCTCTACGCCGGCTGGACCGGGGCCCAGCGCGCGCGGGAAGCGGACGCCGCCCACGCCACGAGCCACGTCGAACGCCTCCTCGGCGCCGTCCCCGCGGGCTGCGGCATCGTCACCGTCGCCGACGCCCATCCCGCCATCCTCGGCTGGCTCGGCTCCGTCGCCGGCCACCGCACGCGCTCCCTCGGCGTCGAACGCTTCGGCCAGACCGGGACCATCGCCGACCTCCACCGGGAACACGGCCTGGACGCGCAGGCGATCGTCCGCGCCGCCGGCGCGATCTCCGCCGGCCGCCCGATGCGCCACCTGCGGATCGCGGGCCGATGATCGCCGGCACCGGAACGGCCGCGAACGTACGCATGTCGGAGAGGACAGCGCCATGACCGACCCCGCCGGGACCGAAGGCGAGATCCTCGAACTGGAGCGCCGCCGCTGCGCCGCCCTCATGGCCGGCGACATCGCGGCGCTCGGTGAACTCGTCAGCGACGACCTCGTCCACATCCACGGCAACGGCGCCGCGGACGACAGGGCCGGCTACCTCAAGGGCGTCGCCGACAAGTATCGCTTCCACGACGTGCGACGCGGCGACCTCACCGTCCGCGCCTACGGCGACTGGGCCGTGGTGACCGGACGCCTCACCCAGACGATCGTCGTCGTCGGCAGCGAGGAGCGCCACGCCATCGAGGCGATGACCACCCAGACCTGGGTGCGCGACGGCGACGGCTGGCGGCAGAACACCTGCCACAACGCCTTCCTGAACCGCGCCTGACGACGGCCGGCGAGCAGGGCGGGAGCGGACCGGCGTCGCGGCACCGGTCCGGCTCCCCGCGCGCACGTCGGCATACCGCCGCAGGCCGCGACGGCACGTGCACGGCTACTCGATCGGCGGCCGCGGCAACGTCGCCTCGCCGGCCTCCATCGTGAAGGTGTGGTCGAGGGAGAACCACGGCCCCGGCACGTCTCCCGCCGTCGGGTGCGGCCCGTCATGCCGCACGAACTCCCCCACGAGCGCCCGCGTCACCCCGAACTGCACGTCCGTGTCGAGGCAGGGGTCGTCCGACGCGTAGACCTGCGAGGTGAGCGTCCTGAACCCCGGCTTGAAGATGAGGGCGTGGACATGCGCCGGGCGGAACGGGTGCCGCCCCTGCGCCGACAGCAGCCGGCCCACCACGCCATCCGTCGGGATCGGGTAGCCGGCGGGCCGCACGGAGCGGAATCGGAAGCACCCGTCCGCGCCCGTCGTGAGCCGCCCCCGCAGGTTCATGTCGGTCTGCCCCGGGTCCTGGTTCTCGTAGAGTCCGACGGGGGAGGAGTGCCACACGTCCACCTCCGCCCCCGCGATCGGCCGCCCCTCGCGGTCCCGCACCCGCCCCGTCATGAAGAACGGGTCGCCCGGCGTCGGCGACCGCACGAGCGAGCCGCCATCCTCCATCCGCGGCGAATGCATCCGCCAGAACGGCCCCAGCAGGTTCTGTGAGGTCTCGACGGTGCCGCCCTCCCCGTTGTTGAGAAGGCAGACGAGGGAGGAGACGCCGAGCGAGCCGGCCATCAGCACCACCTCGTTGTGCGTCGGCGTGGTGCGCTGCCCGAGTTCGGCGATCACCGCGGCGGCGGCGCGGAACTCAACCTCCGTCAGCCGCACCTCCCGCACGAAGGCGTGGAGGTAGCGGACGAGGGCGGTGGTGATCTCCCGCAGCCGCGGGTCGGCGGTGCGGCCCATCACCGCCAGCGCGTCCTCGGTCACGTCGTCCGGTCCCGCGACGATCATGCGGTGTCCTCCCTTGCGGCGTCCGCCGACATCCCGGTCGATCGGGGGCGCGTGCCGGGCGCCATCATCCATCCGCGGCGCGCGGTGGGAAGGCCCGGGATTGAGGCGCGGCCCTGATCCTGGCACCACCCCCCGCACGCCGCGCCGGACGGCGGCCGGGAGAGGCAGAGCATGACCACCGAGGACGCCGTCGAGACCCTCATCACCGCCGGCCGCATCCTGGAACACGTCGGGCAGGCCGACATGATCCGCGGCCACGTCTCCGTCCGCGTCCCCGGGAACGACGCGCACTTCCTCATGAAGCCCCACCTCGTCGGCTTCGACGAGATCACCCGGGACAACGTCCTGACGATCGATCTCGACGGGAGGATCGTCGCCGGCCGCGCCCGCCGGCACGGGGAGGTCTTCATCCATTCGGAGATCTTCCGCGCCCGCCCCGACGTGCGGGCGGTGATCCACTCCCACCCCGCGCACCTCGTCGCGCTGTCCGCCACCGGCAAGCCGCTGCGCCCGCACTGCCAGGGCGGGGCGCTCTTCTCCGACGCGCTGCCGGTCTATGCGGATACCATCAACCTCATCCACACCGCGGCGATGGGCGCCGACGTGGCGCGCGCCCTCGGCCCGCACCGCGCGGTGCTGATGAAGAGCCACGGCGTGGCGGTGGCCGGCGCGACGCTGGAGGAGGCCGTCGTCCTCTGCGTCATGCTGGAGGAGGCGGCGCGCGTGCAGCTGCTGGTGGAAGCCGCCGGCGGCGCCGCGCCGGAGTTCCCGCCGGAGGACATCGCGACCCTCCGCCGCTTCCTCCTGTCGCCGGAGCAGTCGGCGATCAACTTCGCCTACCTCGCCAGCAAGGCGACGGGCGCCCCCCTGCCCCCCGCGCTCGCGGCGCCGGGGGGTTGAGGGAGGGTCACTCCACCCGCAGCCCGATCTCCCGGATCAGCGCGCCGTATTTCTCGTGGTCCGCGCGGATCAGCGCCGCGAAGGCTTCCGGCGTCGTGAC
>CAXVWQ010000172.1:0-8495 GCA_964263755.1 Roseomonas sp.
GGGCGCGATCGCCGTAGTTGTAGGTGAGGATGAAGCCAGAGATGAGGAAGAAGCAACCGACGAAGATGAAGGAGTTATCGAGCAGCGGGTGCAGCCAGTCAAGGTGCGGCGGCGTGAAGTGGAAGAGCATGATGCTGATGGCGAGCAGGGTGCGCACGCCGCTGAGGGCCGGCAGAGGGGCTTTCCGCGGAAACGACGTGGCAGGCGGCGATGGGGAGGCGGAGATGGCCGGAATGGGGACGGTCGTGCTCACAGGGTCAGATGGGGCCAGTTTACCGGGAGATGGGAGGTACGGCAGCCAGGAAGTGGGCGCGGGGTTACTAACCCGGCGCTCGAGCTGGTTTCGTCCATTGGACACGCGGGCGGGAACAAGGTTGCGGAGGATTCGCGCGGAAATGGGAGTGATGCCGGCGCGTGGTCCGCGGCTGGACCGCTAAGCGGACGTGGCGGCGGCTGCGCGTTCGCGGTCAAACAGGGCGCGCTTGCGCTCCACACCCCAGCGATAGCCGGTGAGGGCTCCTGCCGAGCCGACGACGCGATGGCAGGGGATGGCGAGGGCGATGGGGTTCCCCGCACAGGCGGCCGCCACGGCCCGGACGGCGCGGGGGGCGCCGATGCGTTCGGCGATCTCCGAATAGGTGGCGGTGGCGCCCGGCGGGATCGCGCGCAGCGCGGCCCAGACGCGTCCCTGGAACGCGGTCCCGCGGACGTCGAGGGGCAGGTCGGCCCCCTCCCCCGGGTGCTCGACGAGCGCGACGACGCGGGCGACGAGGGATTCGAAGCCGGCATCGGCGCCGATCAGCCGGGCCTCCGGGAACCGCGCCTGGAGGTCGTGCAGCAGGGTCGCGGGCTCGTCGCCGAGGGCGATGGCGCAGACGCCGCGCTCCGTCGCCGCGACGATGACGTGGCCGAGCGAGCATGTCCCGAGGGCGAAGCGGATGGTGGCGCCCCGGCCGCCCCGCCGCCACGCCCCGGGGGTCATGCCGAGCACCGCCTCCGCCCGCTCGTAGAAGCGGGAGGAGGAGCCGTAGCCGGCCCCGTGATACGCCTCCGTCACGGTCGGGGCCGTGGCGAGGGCCGCGCGCACCCGCTCCGCCCGCCGGGCGGCGGCGTAGGCGCGGGGGGTGACGCCGGTGGTTTCCTTGAAGACGCGGTGGAAGTGGAAGGGCGAGAGGCCCGCCCCGGTCGCGAGGGTGGCGAGGGGCACCGCGTCCTCCGCCGCGTCCAGCGCCCGGCAGGCGGCGGCCACGGCGGCGGCGTGGCGCGGGGCGTCCTCGGCGGGGCGGCAGCGGCGGCAAGGGCGGTAGCCCGCGCGCTCGGCGTCGGCCGGGGTGGCGTGGAAGGCGATGTTCTCCGCCCGCGCCGGGCGGGCGGGGCAGGAGGGGCGGCAGTACACCCCCGTGGTCAGCACGGAATAGACGAAGCGGCCGTCCGCGGCGCGGTCCCGGGCGCGCACGGCGGCGAGACGGGCGGCGTCGTCGGGCGGGGGGACGGCGCTGGCGGGGGACTCGACCGGGGTCACGGCGTCGAACATGGCACGATCTCCTCTCGCCGGGGGTGGGTCCGCGCCCGGCGTGCGGGAGATGCGCCGTGCGGCGGGCCGGTGCGCCCCGCGCCTTGCGGCGGCATCCGCCATCGCCGGGGGGGTGCGCCCGATCAGGATGGGGGCGTGCGGAGACCGAAGGCCGCGCTACCGCCGGCCGACGTGCGGCCCGGCGCTCGCCAGCGCCCCCGCCCGCTCCGCGTCCGCGATCGTGCGGAAGAAGGTGTAGGACAGGGTGATGGTGCGGATGTCCCGGGTGTTCGGGTCCTCCGCCATCCGCGGGTCCACCCAGAACATCACGGGCATCTCGACGGTCTGGCCGGCCTCCAGCGTCTGCGCCTCGAAGCAGAAGCAGGCGACCTTGTGGAAGTAGCGGCCGACCACCTCGGGGGTGACGTTGTAGGTGGCGGTGCCCTCCACCGGGCGGGCGGTGGGGTTGGTGGCGCGGTAGAACGCCATGCCCTGGGCGCCGAGGTCGAGCGTGACGCTCGGCTGGGCCGCCTCGAACCGCCAGGGGATGGAGGGGTGGGTCGTGGCGGCGAGGCGGACCGTCACCGGCCGGTCCACCGCGCCGGGGGCGGCGGCGGCGTTGATCTGGACGGTGCCGTTGTAGCCGGTGGCGCGGCAGAACAGGTCGTAGAGCGGCACCGCGGCGAAGGAGAGCCCGGCCATGCCGACGACGGCGAGGCCGGCGGCGGTGGCCACGCGGCGGTTGCGGCGCGCGAGGCCGGCCCGGCCCGGCGCGGGGAGGGAGGAGGTCACGCCGGGGAGGTGGTGGCGCGTCCCGCCGGGTGCGAGACGGAGCGGCTGGCGTCGCCGCCGGACCCGACGCGGATCATGCTCACGGCGTAGAAGATCGCGATCAGGACGAAGAGCGCGAGGAGCATCGCGCGGTTGCGGGAGCGGCGGCGGCGGTAGAACTCCGCGCGGTCCGCCTCGCTCATCGGCGGCGGGTCGGGGATCATCCGAGGATGAGGCGGTCCGCGGCGACCGCCGCGAAAAGGGCGAAGAGGTAGACGAGAGAGAACTTGAACGCCGCCTTCGCCGCCTTGTCGCCGTCGAGCGACATCCCCGCCGCGTCCTGCGGCGCGCGCAGCACGCGCCACGCGTGGCGAAGGAAGTTCAGGCCGAGGAGGAGCGCGGCGACGCCGTAGATCACGCCCGCCTCGCCGACGAGGCTCGGCGCGAGGGCGAGGGGGAAGAGCAGCACGGTGTAGAGCAGCACCTGCCGCCGCGTTTCCCGCGCGCCGGCGACGACGGGGAGCATCGGCACGCCCGCGCGCGCGTAGTCGGCATGCGCCCAGAGGGAGAGCGCCCAGAAGTGCGGCGGCGTCCAGGCGAAGACGATGGCGAAGAGGAGGAGGGGCAGCAGGTCCACGCCGCCGGTCACCGCCACCCAGCCGATCACCGGCGGGAAGGCCCCGGCGGCGCCGCCGATGACGATGTTCTGCGGCGTCCGGCGCTTGAGCCACATCGTGTAGATCAGCACGTAGAACAGGATGGAGCCGGCGAGCCACGCGGCCGCGGCCCAGTTGGTGGCGAGCCCCATCAGGAGGACGGAGAAGGCCGCGAGCCCGATCCCGAAGCCCAGCGCCGCGTCCGGCGCGATGCGCCCCGCGGGGATGGGGCGGTTGGCGGTGCGGCGCATCACCGCGTCGATGTCCCGGTCGTACCACATGTTGATCGCGCCGGCCGCGCCGGCCGCGAGGGTGATGCACAGCACGGCGACGGCGGCGAGCACGGGGTTCAGCCGCCCCGGCGCCACGACCATCCCGACGGCGCCGGTGAAGACGACGAGGGTGAGCACGCGCGGCTTGAGGAGGGCGATCCAGTCGGCGACCTCCGACCGGTTCTCCCCCGGCAGGGCCCCGGATGGGAGGCCGGATGGAAGCCCGGATGGAAGAAGGGGGGCCGGAGCCCCCCTCGCGTCGTGCGTGGCGTCGCTCATCGTGCGGTCAGCGGATCCGGGGCAGTTCGTCGAAGGTGTGGAAGGGCGGCGGGGAGGCCACCTGCCACTCCAGCGTCGTCGCGCCCTGGCCCCACGGGTTGGCCTCGGCCACGCGGCCGCGGCGGAAGGTGTCGAACACCACGTAGATGAACAGGAGGAACGATGCGACCGAGATGTAGGAGCCGATGGAGGCCACGAAGTTCCAGCCCGCGAAGGCGTCGGGGTAGTCGGGGTAGCGGCGCGGCATGCCCTGGGCGCCGAGGAAGTGCATAGGGAAGAAGGTGATGTTCACCCCGATGAACGTGACCCAGAACTGCACCTTCCCGAGGGTCTCGTCATACTGGTAGCCCGACATCTTGCCGATCCAGTAGTAGAAGCCCGCGTAGATCCCGAACACCGCGCCGAGCGACAGCACGTAGTGGAAGTGCGCGACGACGTAGTAGGTGTTGTGCAGGATCATCGTGACGCCGGCGTTGGCGAGCTTGACGCCCGTGACGCCGCCAACGGTGAAGAGGAAGACGAAGCCGATCGCGTAGAGCATCGGCGTCTTGTACTCGTTCGAGCCGCCCCACATCGTCGCGATCCAGGAGAAGATCTTGATGCCCGTGGGCACCGCGATGATCATCGTGGCGGCCATGAAGTAGGCCCGCGTGTCCACGTCGATGCCGGAGGTGAACATGTGGTGCGCCCACACGACGAACCCGACGACGCCGATCGCGACCATGGCGTAGGCCATGCCGAGGTAGCCGAACACGGGCTTCTTCGCGAAGGTCGAGATGACGTGCGACACGATCCCGAAGGCCGGCAGGATCATGATGTAGACCTCCGGGTGCCCGAAGAACCAGAAGAGGTGCTGGAACAGGACCGGGTCGCCGCCGCCTTCCGGCCGGAAGAAGGCCGTGCCGAAGTTGCGGTCGGTGATGAGCATCGTGATGGCGCCGCCGAGCACGGGCACCGAGAGCAGCAGGAGGAACGCGGTGACGAGCATCGCCCAGACGAACAGCGGCATCTTGTGCAGCGTCATGCCGGGCGCGCGCATGTTGAAGATCGTCGTGATGAAGTTCGCCGCGCCGAGGATGGAGGAGGCGCCGGCGAGGTGCAGCGCGAACAGCGCCATGTCCATGGACGGCCCGGGCTGATACTGCCCATCCGACAGCGGCGGGTAGATCGTCCACCCCGCACCGGCGCCCGCGCCGACGAACATGCTGCCCACCAGCAGCATGAAGGCCGGGACGATGAGCCAGAACGAGATGTTGTTCAGCCGCGGGAAGGCCATGTCCGGCGCGCCGATCATGATCGGCACGAACCAGTTGCCGAATCCGCCGATGAGCGCGGGCATGACGACGAAGAACACCATCACCAGCCCGTGGGCCGAGACGTAGGCATTCCACATCTGGCCGTCCGAGAAGATCTGGAGGCCCGGCTCCTGGAGTTCGAGCCGCATGAGGAAGGAGATTCCGACGCCGACGAACGCCGCCACCACCGCGAAGATGATGTAGAGCGTGCCGATGTCCTTGTGGTTCGTCGAGAAGAACCAGCGGGACAGGAAGCCGGGGGCGTGGTCGTCGTGCCCGTGCGCGTGGGCGTCGTGAGCGGCGTTCGCCATCAGCGGCGGACCTCCTCGTTGGCCGCGCCTGCCTCGATCGGGGCGGCGGCGGCGGCTGTCATCACGGCCCGGTCGCGGTCGGGCCAGCCGGGGGCCCGGCCCTCGGCGAAGCGGGTGCGGGCCTGGGCGACCCAGGCGTCGAACTCCTCCCGCGGCACGGCGCGCACCGCGATCGGCATGAACCAGTGGTTCGTGCCGCAGATCTGGTTGCACTGCCCGTAGAAGGTGCCGACGCGGTCGGCCCGCATCCAGGCCTCCATCGTGCGGCCGGGGATCGTGTACTTCTGGATGCCGAGGGAGGGCACGAAGAAGGAGTGGATGACGTCGTGCCCCGTGGTGATGACGCGGATGTTGGCGCCCACCGGGATGACGAGGGGGTTGTCCACCGAGAGCGAGCGGATCTGCCCCTGGGCCGGCCGGATCTCGTTGTCGGCGATCGGGTAGGAGTCGAACTGGAAGTTGCCGTTGTCCGGGTAGGCGTAGTGCCAGTACCACTGCCGGCCCTGCACGTTCACCGTGATGTCGGCGTCCCGCGTCCGGTCGGAATAGTAGATCAGCCGGAAGGACGGGATGGCGATCACCAGCAGGATCAGCACCGGCACCACCGTCCAGGCGATCTCGATCACCGTGTTGTGGCTCGTGGAGGACGGCACCGGGTTCCGCCGGGCGTCGAAGCGCCAGATCGTGTAGGCCATGAGGCCGGCGACGAAGATCGTGATGGCGATGATGATCCACAGCACCAGCACGTTGAAGTCGTGGATCGCCTGCTTCAGCACGCCGCCGGCCTGCTGCAGGTCCCAGCCCCACGGGGTCGGGGCGCCGACCATCTCGCCGGGCGGCACGTTGTTCAGCGGCGCCGTGGCCTGCGCCCACGCGTCGCCGGCGCCCAGCAGGGCTCCCGCCCCCAGGACCAGCATCGGCAAGGCCAGCATCGCCAGAGGTGTCCGCCGCATCCCGTCGTCCCGATCCGTCACGTCGCATGCCGATGAAGGGGACCGGCGGGGGCGCTCGTCGCGCCACGCGCCGGCAGGTCCGGTTCCGTCGCCGCCCGCGCCCGTCCGGACGCCGGCGGAGGGGCGCGCCGCAGCGCACCAAACCGCCGCGACCATAATCACGCGCGACGCGGCGGCACAAGGTTGACCGGGCCTTCGCCGCAGGTCGTGTCGCGCGCCCGCCGCGCAAGGGACCGGACAGGCGGACGACGCGGCGCGCGAGGGCCGCTCGCGGCGGGGATCGCGGCCGGGGCGGCACGCGCGGCCTGCCTCGCACCACCCTGTCCCCGGCACCACCCCGGGCGGCCCCGGACCGACGCGTGGGCGGCGGCCGCACCCGGCCGGCGATGTGCCCGCCCCGCTTGACCGCCGCCCCCCGCGCGCCGACCTACCCCCCGACGCGCGGCCCCCGTCCCACCGGGCCGCAGGAGGATGCACCGATGAGCGAACATACGAAGGCCGTGAGCGACGATTCCTTCAAGGCGGACGTGCTGGACGCGCCCGGCCCCGTCCTCGTGGACTTCTGGGCGGAATGGTGCGGCCCCTGCCGCGCCGTCGGCCCGATCCTCGATGAGCTGGCGCGGGACTACGCGGGCCGGCTGACCGTCGCGAAGGTCAACATCGACGACAACCCGATGACCCCGAACGAGTACCAGGTCCGCGGCATCCCCACGATGATCCTGTTCCGCGACGGCAAGCCGGTGGACACGATGGTCGGCGCCCGTCCGAAGACGGCGCTCAAGGCCTGGGTCGAGGGCGCGATCGGCGGCGCGGCCTGACCCCCGTGCGCGTCCCCTCCGCCATCCTCCTCGCGCTGCTGGCGGGGGCCGCCCCGGCGTGCGGGCAGTCGCCGCAGCCGCCCGGGCCCGGCGGCGGGGGGATCACCGCCACCGGCGCCCTCCCCGCCTCCTCCTGGGACGGGCGGCCGGGCAGCGGCGCGGTGGTGCGGACGGAGCGCGCGTCCTTCCGGGTGACACCCTTCGCCACGGGGCTGGAACGCCCCTGGGGCGCGGCCTTCCTGCCGGACGGGCGGCTGCTGGTGACGGAGCGGCCCGGACGGCTGCGCGTGGTCGGGACCGACGGCCGCGTGGCCGCGCCGGTCGCCGGCGTGCCGGAGGTGGTGGCCCAGGGCCAGGGCGGGCTGCTCGACGTGGCGCTGGCGCCCGACTTCGCCGCGAGCCGGGAGGTCTTCCTCTGCCTCTCCGGCGCCGCGCCCACCAGCAACGGAGGGGGGGGCGTCCTCACCCGCCTCGTCTCCGCCCGCCTGTCCTCCGACGCGAGCCGGCTGGAGGGGACGCGCACCCTGCTGGACGCCACCCCCGCCCAGTCCGGCGGGCGGAACCATTACGGCTGCCGCATCGTCTTCGGGCGCGACGGCAAGCTCTACCTCACCACCGGTGACCGCTACACGGACAAGGGGCGGGCCCAGCGCCTCGACGACCTCGCGGGCAAGGTGCTGCGCCTGGAACGGGACGGTCGCCCCGCCGAGGGCAACCCCTTCATCGGGCGGGCCGGCGCACGGCCGGAGATCTTCACCCTCGGCAACCGCAACCCCCAGGGGCTGGCGATCAACCCCGCCACGGGTTCGCTCTGGGAGGTGGAGTTCGGCGCCCGCGGCGGCGACGAGATCAACATCCTCCGCCCCGGCGGCAACTACGGCTGGCCCATCGTCACCCACGGGATCGACTACGACGGCTCGACGATCGGCTCCGGCCGCTCCTCCCAGCCCGGGCTGGACGATCCGTTGCGCGCCTGGGTGCCCGCCATCTCCCCCTCCGGCGCCAACTTCTACACGGGCGACCGCTTCGCCGCCTGGCGAGGCTCCTTCTTCCTCGCGGGCCAGCGCCCCGCCGGCCTGACGCGCCTGACGGTGGAGGGCGACCGGGTGACGGGGGAGGAACGCATCCTCTGGAACCGCACCGCCTTCCGTCACGTGCTGTCCGGACCCGACGGGCTCCTCTACCTCCTCACCGACGAGGACGACGGCGCGGTGCTGCGCCTGGAGCCGGCGAATTGAGCACCCTCCACGACCTCACCGCCCGCACCGCCGAGGGCGGCGCCCTGCCGCTCTCGGCGTTCCGCGGCCGACCCATGCTCATCGTCAACACCGCGAGCAAGTGCGGCTTCACGCCCCAGTATGCGGGGCTGGAAACCCTCCACCGGGACTACGGCCCGCGCGGTCTCGCCATCCTCGCCTTCCCCTCGAACCAGTTCGGCCACCAGGAGCCGGGGGACGCCGCGGAGATCGCCACCTTCTGCACCACGAAATACGACGTCACCTTCCCCGTGCTGGCGAAGGTCGAGGTCAACGGCGACGGCGCCGACCCGATCTGGCGCCACCTGAAGCACGCCGCCCCCGGCATCCTCGGCACCGAGAGGATCAAGTGGAGCTTCACGAAGTTCCTC
>CAXVWQ010000173.1:0-5220 GCA_964263755.1 Roseomonas sp.
CTCGTCGAATGCTGCATCGGCAAGCTCAAGCAGTTCCGCCGCGTCGCTACCCGCTACGAGAAAACCGCGCGCAACTACCTCAGCATCGTCACCCTCGCCGCCACCATCCTCTGGCTCAGGTAAGTGTCCACAGGACCTAGCAGCTCATCCCGCACGACCTGTCCGGGCGCGGGCGGCGCGATGTCGGCAGGTGTGAAGCCGCCCAGCTTGGCCATCAGCGCGAGGAAGCGTGCCTCGGCATTCACAACGGGATCACGTTGCCCAGTACTAAGCAAGAAGGTAGCCCTGTGGTCCCAGAGGGCTTGGAGAACATGAGCGGCCGTGAGATTCTCGGCAGAGCGCAGAAATGCCCGCAAGCGTTTACCTTTGGAGACACCGTCCACCGCATACTCGGCCGCATCAATATCTATGCCCATCACACCGAAAAAATGGGTCATGTCCCGGTCACTGAAATCAAGCACGTACCCCCGCCCCGAGGCGAAATCCACGAGGGCGTCAACGGATTTAATGTCAGATTCGTTTAGCGAACTCATGCCGTAGCTCCGGACCATCGAGGCATATCGCGGAGTATGTCCGTGCACGCGACCCGGCGACACGGCCCCAATCCTTCAACATGCGGTCATGGGCTTCGTTGCTAGTATGTGATATACTGCGAGCATGTGCGATCCCAAGTGGCCGAGTCGCGGCGATCAGCTACTCATTCTTCGGACAGGCCATGGCTTCCCGCAGGCCTCCGACGAGCGCACCTATCGCCTGCTGCGAGGCTACAAGCAGGCAGGTGATAGACTGGTAGAGGCCGCCGAAGCCGACTTCGCCGACCGACGCAATCTGATCTTCCCTGCGCTGTTCAACTACCGCCATTTCATCGAACTCGCGATGAAGGATCTCGTAGGCCGACACGGGCGTTGGGCGGGCGTGTTCCTCTCGAACGAGCGGCACAACCTTTCCCGGCTGTGGTTGCAAGCCGAACGGGTGATCCGTCACTTCTGCTCGGATCACGATGATGAGGCGCTCGTGGCTGTGGGTGAGTGCATCGCTGAGTTCAGCCAACTTGATCCGGATGCCACCACCTTCCGCTACGCGGACAGTGTGAAGGGCCAGCTCAATCCGCTGCCAGCGCGGGATGTGGACCTGAGCAACCTCCGCGCGGTTATGGACGGCCTGGACATCTTCTTCGAGTGCTTGGACCAGCACATCGTGGACTGCACGACCGGAGAGCTGTCAGTGGCCGGTGGGGATCGCGCTTAAAGAGGACATCCGCAAACAACCGAGGGTCCCCCTCCGGACGAGGGCGACGGTCGGTATGGGTGAGCCGGGCGGCGGGGTCCCATCGCCGCCCTTGCTCCCGCGTCGCGCCCGGGCGCAGCATCCGCCGGGACCGCCGGAAACACGGCGGATGGAGGATGCACCGATGCTCACCCGCCGCGCATCCCTCGCCGCGCCCGCCCTTCTCCTCGCGCATCCCCTCGCCGCCCAACCCGCCTTCCCCACCCGCCCCGTCCGCATCGTCGTCCCCTACACCCCCGGCGGCGTCTCCGACATCACCGCCCGCCTCGTCGCCGAACCCCTCGCCGCCAAGTGGGGCCACCCCGTCACGGTGGAGAACCGCGCGGGCGCCGACGGCATCATCGGCACGGAGGTCGTCGCCAAGTCCTCGCCGGACGGGCACACCATGGCCCTCGTCTCCGTCGGCCACCCTGTCAACGCCGCCTTCTACCGCCTGCCCTACGACATGA
The DNA here is from genome assembly GCA_964263755.1 of Roseomonas sp. Taxonomy (GTDB): domain Bacteria; phylum Pseudomonadota; class Alphaproteobacteria; order Acetobacterales; family Acetobacteraceae; genus Roseomonas. The sequence goes on from CAXVWQ010000173.1 coordinate 1,737, forward strand.
TACGCGACTTCTCCTTCGTCACGATGACCACGCGCACACCCCTCGTCCTCTGCGCCGGGCGCGCCTTCGGGCCGTCCACCCCCGCGGAACTCGTGGAGCACTGCAAGCACAACCCGCCGGGCCACGTCACCTTCGCGGGCTCCGGCGGCGTCGTGCGGCTGGCGCCCGTGCTGTTCGCGCAGCGCGCCGGGGTCGCGCTCACCTACGTGTTCTACCGCGGCTCCACCCAGGCCCACCCGGACCTCATGGGCGGGCGGGTGGACATCATGTTCGACACGGTGCCGGCCGCCCTGCCGCACATCCAGTCCGGCTCCCTCAAGGCGCTGGCGACGACGGGCGCCGCGCGCGCGCCGCAACTGCCGGACGTGCCGACCCTCGGCGAAGCCTTCATGCCGGGCTTCGAGGCCTCGACCTGGGGCATGCTCATCGGCCCCGCGGGCATCCCCGACGCGGTGCTGGCGAAGCTCTCCGCCGATGCGGGGGAGGCGGTGATGCGGCCCGACGTCACGGCGCGGCACCGCGCCCTCGGCGCGGAGGTGGCGCACTCCAGCCCCGCGGAGACGCGGGCCTTCGTGGAGGCGGAGATGCGGAAATGGGGCGACGCCGCGCGGGGCGCGGGCATCCAGCCGGCGGCGGCGGGCGGGTAGGGAGAGTCGCCGGGGGCCAGGGGCGCCCGGACCCGCTGCGGAACCGGGACACGCCGCCCGACGACGCCGGGGCGCGGGCCCCTCCTCGTCAGGTGCCCGGCCAGCCCGCGAGAGCCCGGACCTCCGCGGGCGTCCGCCCGGCCTCGCGCAGGGCGCGCAGCGTCGCGGCGCCGCCCCGCTTCGCCAGCCGCCGCCCGTCCGGACCCGCCAGCAGGGGATGGTGCCGGTAGCGGGGCTCGGCCCAGCCCATGAGCGCCTGCAACACGCGGTGCACGTCCGTCACCCCCTTCAGGTCATCCCCCCGCGTGACGAGGGTGACGCCCTGCGCCGCGTCGTCATGCGTGACGCAGAGGTGATAGGAGGCGGGGGCGTCCTTGCGGCCGAGCACGACGTCGCCGAAGCGCGCGGGGTCGCAGCGCAGGCGCCCCTCCCCCGCCTCCTCGAACGACAGCGGGCCGGTGACCCCGAGCGCCGCCGCCATGTCGAGGCGGAGGGCGTAGGCGGCGCCCGCGGCGACCCGCGCCGCCCGGTCGGCGGGGGAGAGGCGGCGGCAGGTGCCGGGATAGATGCCCCCTTCCGGGCCGTGCGGGGCGTGCCCGGCCGCCGCCACCTCCCGCGCGATGTCGGCGCGGGTGCAGAAGCAGGGGTAGAGCAGGCCGCGGTCACCCAACGCGTCGAGGACGGCGCGGTATTCCGGCAGGTGCGCCGACTGCACGCGCACCGGCCCGTCCGGGTCGAGGCCGAGCCAGCGCAGGTCCTCCTCGATGGCGGCGGCGAAGGCGGGGCGGCAGCGGCCGGGGTCGATGTCCTCCAGCCGCAGGAGGAACCGCCCGCCCGCCACCCGCGCCGCCCGCCACGCGAGGACTGCCGAATGGGCATGGCCGAGGTGGAGGAACCCCGTCGGGCTCGGCGCGAAGCGCGTGACGACGGGGCCGTCGCGGGAGGGGGTTGCCGTCATTCCTTCCGCCCGGTAGCGGCCCGCGCGATCGAGGGAAACACCGATGCCAAGCCAGAATGGGCCAGACATGAACGGCCCCCGCTGGGGCCCGGCCTCCGGCGGCACGCCCGGGCGGATCGTCCTCCTGCTGCACGGCTACGGGGCCGACGGGAACGACCTGATCGACCTCGCGCTGCAGTGGTCGCCCGCGGTGCCGGACGCGCTGTTCATCGCCCCCCACGCGCCGGAACGCCTGCCGGGCACCGCCTTCGGGCGGCAGTGGTGGGACCTGTCGGACCGGAATCCCGCGCGGATGGAGGCGGGGGTGCGCGCCGCCGGCCCGGTGCTGGACGCCGTCATCGCCCGGGAATGCGCCGCCCTCGGCCTGCCGGAATCGCGGGTGTCGCTCATGGGGTTCTCCCAGGGCGCGATGACCGCGCTGTTCCACGGGCTGCGGCGCGCGGTGCCGCCGGCGGCGATCCTCGCCTTCTCCGGATACCTCATCGCGCCGGAGCGGCTCGCCGCGGAGATCCGCGGCCGCCCGCCCGTGCTGCTGGTCCACGGCGAGGCCGACGAGGTGGTGCCGGTGGCCGGGAGCCGCGCGGCGGAGACCGCGCTGCGGGCGGCCGGCGTGCCCGTGGAGGCGACCTATTCCCCGCGGCTCGGCCACGGGATCGACGAGGCGGGCCTCTCCCTCGCCGGCATCGCCCTGCAACGCGCCGCGGCCATCCCGGCCGACTGAACCCGCCCGCGCCGTGACAGGCGCGTGAAGAGGGGGGTGCGTGAGTTGCGCGGGGGGAGAATCGCCTCCATCCTGGGATGGCCGGGTCGCGCACATGATCTGGGGCCGGATTCCTCCGCACCGCCCCATCCCTTGTGGCAGGCCCGCATCATCGGCGCGGCGTCTCGCGTCCGGGTTCCCCCTTCCCCGGGAAGGGACCACCCGCCCGCGGGCCGCGCCCGGCACGGGAGAGCGCGCTTGCCGGACGGGGTGGACATCGGGCTGATCGAGACCTCGGCCTTCGCCGCCGCCCTCGTCGGCGGGCGGTCCTTCCCCGCGCTCGTCCTCAACGCGGACTTCCGGCCGCTGTCCTACTACCCGCTCTCCATCTGGTCCTGGCAGGACGCGGTGAAGGCCGTGTTCCTCGACCGCGTGTCGGTGCTGAACGAGTATGACCAGGAGGTCCACTCGACCTCGCTGACGATGCGACTGCCGAGCGTGATCGCGCTGAAGGAATACATCCCCGCGGCGCGGCGGCCGGCCTTCACGCGGTTCAACGTGTTCCTGCGCGACCGCTTCTCCTGCCAGTATTGCGGCGTGGACCAGCCGGCGCCGGAACTGACCTTCGACCACGTCATCCCCCGCTCCCGCGGCGGGCGGACGACCTGGGAGAACGTCGTGGCCGCCTGCGGCCCGTGCAACCTGCGCAAGGGCAACCGCCTGCCGCGGGAATGCCACATGCACCCGCGGGGGGAGCCGCGGCAGCCGACCTCGTGGGAGTTGCAGGAGAACGGCCGGGCCTTCCCGCCGAACCACCTGCACGAATCCTGGCGGGACTACCTCTACTGGGACTCCGAGCTAGAGAGCTGATCCCGGCCCGCGATTCTCCTGACCGTTTCGGGGGAGGCGCTTGTGGCCCTGGAGGAAGGCTCTGCCTTCCTCCAGGCCTCCATCCGCCAGGAGCCAGGGGCCCCTGGACCCCCTTTCGTAGAACGTCCCCGTTCGGAGGTTGGTCTCCGCACGCGCTTGCGCCGTGCGGAGACCAACCTCCGAACGGGGACATCGCTTTTACAAAACGCGGGTCCAGGGCCCGCTGGGTCCTGGTGGGTGGGAGGTCCGGAGGGAGGGCAAAGCCCTATTGGCGCGAATCTAAGGTGTTGATGGATGGGGTTGGGGTGT
>CAXVWQ010000174.1:0-4341 GCA_964263755.1 Roseomonas sp.
GGCCGCGGCGGTGAACGGGGCGCAGGAGACGCTCGTGACCCGGCTGCGGGAGGCCGGCTACCCCTTCGCCGGCGTGCCCCGGCGCGAGATCGTGGTGGACCACGACCGGCGCGTGATGGAGGTGGCGTTCTTCCTCGCCCCCGGGCCGCGGGCGGACATCGCGCAACCGATGGTGGAGGGGTCGGCCAACGTCTCGGCCGCCCTCCTCCGCAACGCCTCCGGCGTCCTCGCGGGGGAGCGCTACGACCCCCGGGAGATCGAGCGCGTCCGGCGCGACATCCTCGGCCTCGGCGTCTTCGGCACGGTGCGCGCCCGGATCGGCGAGCGGCTGGACCCGGACGGGCGCCTTCCCGTCACCTTCCTCGTCGCGGAGCGGCCGTTCCGTGCCCTCGGCGCCTCCGCGGCCTACGAGACGCGGCTGGGGCCGACCGCGCGGGTCTACTGGGAACACCGCAACCTCTTCGGCGCGGCGGAACGGCTGCGGCTGGAGGCGGACCTGTCCTCCACCGAGGAGGCGCGGCGCGGGCGGGATTACGGCTTCCGGGTCGGGGCCAACCTCCGCAAGCCGTGGTTCGGCGGGCTGAACATCACGGCCATCGGCGACGTGGCGCTGCTGCGGGAGCGGTTGCTGGCCTACGACCGCGACGCCGCGGTGGCGACCGCGTCCGTCGAGCGGCGGCTGAACCCGCGGATCACCGTCTCCGCCGGGATCGGCATCGACGTCGGGCGCACCGAGGAGTTCGAGGCGCGGAACGACTACGGGGTGCTGGCGGTGCCGCTCGGCCTGCGGTTCGACGGGACGGACTCCCTCCTCGACCCGACGCGGGGCTACCGGGCGAACCTCCTCGTCTCGCCGACCCTCTCGCTCGGCGGCACCTCCGCCACCTTCGTGCGGCTGCGCGCGACGGGCAGCACCTACTTCGACCTGTCACGCGACAAGGGGACGGTGCTGGGGCTGCGCGCCAGCCTCGGCTCCCTCCTCGGCGCGGAATCGACGGAGGTGCCGCCGCACCTGCGCTTCTACGCGGGCGGCGGCGGGTCGGTGCGCGGCTACGACTTCCAGCGCATCGGCCCGCGGCGGCGGGACGGCACGCCTCGCGGCGGCGTCTCCCTCATCGAGGCCGGGGCCGAACTGCGGCAGCGGATCACCGGCCCCTACGGCGTCGCGGCCTTCGTGGACGCCGGCAGCGTGACCGATGAGCAGGTGCCGACCTTCGGCGACCTTCGCGTCGGCGCCGGGATCGGCGTGCGCTACGCCACCGCCATCGGCCCGATCCGCGCCGACGTCGCGGTGCCGCTCGTGCGGGAGCGGGGAAACAACGCGATCAACTTCTACGTCGGCATCGGGCAAGCCTTCTGATGCGCTGGGCCCGCCGCATCCTCCTCCTCGTCCTCGGCCTCGTCGTCATCCTGCCGGTCGTCGCGGTCCTCGGCGCCTGGGCGGCGATCAACGTGGCGGCGGGGCAGGACGCGCTGGCGCGGCTGGCCCAGGGCTTCGTCACCGGGCTGTCCATCGAGGGGCTGCGCGGCGGGCTGCCCGCCTCGCCCCGCATCGCCCGGATCACGCTTTCCGACCATCGCGGGGTGTACCTGACGCTGGAGGAGGTGGCGCTCGACCTGAACCTCGCCCGGCTGGTGGTGGGGGAGGTCCGGGCGACCCGGATCGCGGCGGCGCGCACCATCCTCGCCCGGTTGCCGGAAGCGGACCCGGCGGCCCCGGTCCCGCCGGCGACGGAACCGGGGCGGCTGCTGCCGGCGGTGCCGAACCTGCCGGTCGGCATCGCGGTGGAGGCACTGGTCCTGCCGCGGGTGGAGGTCGGCGGCGCGGTGGCGGGCATCCCGGCCGTGCTGGCGATCGAGGTCGGCGGGCGCCTCGGGGCGGACGGCGCCTTCGTCGGGATCAAGGCCCGGCGGGAGGACGCGCCGGGCCGGCTCGACGCCGACGTGGCGCTGGCGCCGGGCGACCGGGTGAAACTGGACCTGACCTACGACGAGCCGGCGCGCGGGCTGCTCGCCAGCCTCCTCGGCGCGGCGGAGGGGGCCAGCCGGGTACGGGTGACCGTCGACGGTGCGGCCGACGGGGCGCCGCTCACCCTCGACGCGACCCTCGCCAACGGGACGCGCGCCGCGATCCGGGGAACGCTCGCGCTGCCCGCGAAGGGGGCGCTCGGGCTGGACGTGGAGGGGACCGCCTCGCTGCCGGCCTACCTTCCGGCGCGGCTGGCCGACCTGCGGCTGGCGGTCCGCGGCGCGACCGTGCCGGGCGGCGCCACCCGTCTGGACCGGGTGCGGGTGGAGGGCGTGCCGGGCTGGGTCGAGGCGAGCGGGACGGTGTCCGACGTGCTGGACCTCCGCTTCACGACGGAACTGCGGGAGGCCGCCTCGCTCGGGGACCTGGTCCCGGCGGCGGTCAGGTGGGACGCCCTCACGGCTTCCGGCACCGTCGCCGGCCCCGCCGCCGCGCCGCGCCTGCGCGTCGAGGCCAAGCCGCGCGGGCTGCGCCTGTCGGGCCCCCTCCCCGGGCTGCTCGGCGCCGCGCCGGTCATCCGCCTGGATGCCGACACGACCACCCTCCACGCCCTGACGGTCGATGGCACCGCGCTCCGCGTCGAGGCCGCGGGGGGCTTCGGCGACACGCTGGACCTGACCGTGCGGGCGCAACTGGCGGACGTGGACATCCCCGACGTGCCGGTGCGGGGGCAGCTGGACGCCACGGCCCGGATCACCGGCCCGCGCGACGCGCCCGCGGTGTCCCTCCGCGCGGAGGTTCCGGCGCTGCGGGCCTACGGGCGGGTGGTCGAGGCGCTGCGGCTGGAGGCGGACATCCCCCGCGCCACCGTGCCGGCCGGAACCGTCGTCGCGAACGGTCGGCTCGGGGGGTTGCCGCTGTCCCTCGACGTGCGGGCGGCGACGGACGGCACCCGGGTCGCGGTGGAACGCCTCCGCGCGGCGCTCGGGCCGGCGACGCTGGAGGGATCGGGAACGCTGGACATCGGCACCCTGCGGGGCGACGCGACGCTGCGGCTCGACGCGCCGAACCTCGCGCCGCTCTCGCCGGTGGCGGGCGTGGCGCTCGGCGGCGGGGCGCGGGCGGAGGCGCGCCTCGCGCCGCGCGGCGACCGGCAGGGGGTGGACGCGACGGTCGCGCTGAACGACGTGCGGGTGGCGGGCAACACCCTCGCCGGAACCCTGCGTGCCACCGGGACCGATGCCGCGCTGGACGTGACGGCCGATCTGCGAGGCTTCGGCGCGCGGGCCGGGGCACGGCTCCGCCTCGCCCTCGACGGGGCGGAGAAGCGGGCGGAGATCGCGGCCCTCGACGTGGCCCGCGGGCCGCTGGGACTGCGGCTGGCGGCGCCGGGGGTGGTGACGCTGGCGGCGAACGGCGCGGTCGCGACGCCGGGCCTCTCCTTCACGGGGCGGCCCGGGGGCACGCTGCGGGTGGCCGGGCGCTACGGGCCGGACACCGCCGACCTCCGCGCCACCGTCGCCGCCCTGCCGCTCTCGATCGCCAACATCTTCGTGCCGGACCCGCCCTTGGCCGGGACGCTGTCGGGGGAGGTGCGCGTCTCGGGACCCGTGGCGCGGCCGGTCATCGAAGGGGAGGTCAACGGCGCCGGACTCCGCGCCGGTGCGCCCTGGGCGGCGGGCCTGCCGGCCGCCTCCCTCCGCGCCACCGCCCGCACCGAGGGCGACGCCATCCGGACCCGGGCGGAGTTCCGGTTGGGCGCCGGGGCGCGGCTCGACCTCGACGCGCGGCTTCCCGCCGACGGGGACGGCCCCATTGCGGGCACCGTGCGCGGCACGACGGACCTAGGGGCGCTGGCAGCGCCCTTCCTCCTCGGCACGGCGAACCGGGTGACGGGGACGGTGGCGGTGGACCTCGGCCTCGCGGGCACCGTCGCGGCGCCGCGGATCACCGGGGCCGCGCGCCTGTCGGGCGGCACGGTCCGCAACCTCGAATACGGCGTGACCCTGCGGGACGTGACGGCCACGCTGCGCGGTGACCTCGACCGGATCGTGCTGGAGCGACTGACCGCCCGCGCTGGACCGGGCACGCTGACGGTGCAGGGCGAGGCCCGTCCCTTCGCGGCGGGTTTCCCGGTGGAGGCGACCATCACCGGCCGCGACCTCCAGCCCGTCTCCTCCGACCTGCTGCGCGGCACCTTCGAGACCGACATGCGCCTCACGGGCGGCATGGCGTCGGGGCTTCGCCTGTCCGGGCGCCTCCGCGCCGTGACCGCGACGGTCGGGCTTGCCGAACGCCTCCCCGGCGGCGTGGCAACGCTGTCCGACGTGCGGGAGGTGGGCCGCGGCGCCCCGCCCCCGCCACCCGGGACC
>CAXVWQ010000175.1:0-15711 GCA_964263755.1 Roseomonas sp.
CCGAATCCGCTTCCGCCATGCGGCTGATGATGACGGTCGCGCAGGTCGCGAAGCACGTGGATTCCTCCCAGCCCGTCCGTTTCCTCGTCGCGGAGACGGAGAGCGGGTTCACGCTGCTGGCGGCACTGCTCCTGGCGCGGCTGTGCGGCGTGGAGGGGCGGATCGAGATCTCCCCCCTGTTCGAGACGGCGGAGGCGCTGGAGCAGCGTGGGGAGCGGGTGCTGGAGGAGGCGCTGCGGTCGCCGCACTTCGTCGCCTACCTCCGCGGCATCGGGCGGCTGTGCCTCCAGTTCGGGTATTCGGATTCCGGGCGCTACATCGGGCAGGTCGCGGCGTCCCACCTCATCGAACGCCTCAAGCTGCGCGTGGCGGACCTCCTGTCCCGGCACGGGCTGGACGGGCTGGAGGTGGTGCTGTTCGACACGCACGGCGAAGGGCTGGGGCGCGGCGGGCACCCGGACGGGCTGGCGGCGCGGCTGGACTACCTCGATCCCCCCGCGGTGCGCGCGGCCTTCGCCGCCGCGGCGATCCGCACGCGGCTGGAGACCTCGTTCCAGGGCGGCGACGGCTACCTGCTGTTCGGCACGCCGGCGCTGGCCGGGGCGACGGCGGCGCGGATCGCGGAGCACGCCTTCGCGCCGCCATCAGGGGAGACGGACCCGGTCTATGCCGAGGCGAACTTCGCGGCCGACCTCTTCGCGGGGATGCGGAGCGCGATGGGGGCGCTGGTGGAGGACCCGGGCTACGCCGCGCTGCTGGGCGGCTTCGGGCCGGCGCTGCTGGACCGCACGGGGTCACGTCCCGCGGCCCGGCAGGGCGATGCGGGCGGGCCGGCGACGATCCGGCACGCGCGGGAACTCCGCGCCATCCCGAACAACGCGGTGCTGCAGCAGATGGGCTTCCCGGCCAACCTGTTCCACGGCCTCGGCGCCGGGGCGGGGCGGGAGCCGGAGGCCTTCGCCGACCTCATCCGCCGCTCCCCCCGCTTCGCCTCCGCCATGGCCTTCGCCCGCGCCGGGCTGGCGCTGTCGGACCGGGAGGTGCTGCGGGGCTACGCGGGGTCGCTCGATCCCGGGACGTGGCTCGACCGCGCGGCGGCGACGCGGCGGGCGGGGCGGGCGATGACGCTCACCGCCGTCGCGCGCGCCCTGGAATCGGCGGGGCTGGGCGACCCGGTGCGCCGCACCTTCCGGCGGCTGGCGGCGGACGAGACGGCGCTGCGCCACGCGTGGCCCGATGATGCGCCGAGGATGTCGGACCGGCTGTTCGCCGTGCACGCGGCGCGGCTGCTGCTGATCCACCGCATCTGGCTTCTGGCGGTGGCGATCCCGGAGTTCTCCCCCCGCCACGGCGTGACGCGGGAAGGGCTGGTGGGCCGCCTGCTGCGCCTGGACGTCGAGGCGGCGGCAGCCCTGCTGGACCAGGTGTTCCCCGCGGGCGACCCGCCCGCCGCCGGCCTGGATTTCGGGGAGGCGCCGACGCCCCGCCACGGTGGCTACGGGCGGGAGCGGGAGGGGTTGATCGAGCCGCTGCGGGCGCTGTTCGCGCTCGTGCGGGAGGCGAGCGCGGTGGTGTCGCTGGAATGCGGGGCCTTCGGGTGAGGGCGATGCCCGTCCCGCGGACACGACCGGGATGGCGCGTCATCCGACGCCCCGTGCTCCGCCGGCGTGCGGAGCACGGGGCGACGTCAGCGGCGTAACGGGCCGGTTGCCCGGCCGCTACACGTCGAGGTTCGCGACCTTCAGCGCGTTGTCCACGATGAACTCGCGGCGCGGCTCCACCACGTCGCCCATGAGGGTGGAGAACACCCGCCCGGCGTCGTCCGCATCCTCCACCTCCACGCGCAGCAGGGTGCGGGCCTGGGGGTCCAGCGTGGTCTTCCACAGCTGGTCCGGGTTCATTTCCCCCAGCCCCTTGAAGCGTTGGATGGTGAGGCCACGGCGGCCCTCCGCGATGACGCGGTCGAAGGCCGCGAGCGGGCCGCCGACCTCGGCGCGCGCGGCGCCGAAGGTGAGGGCGGCGGGGGTCGCGAACTCCGCGGCGAGGGTGTCGCGCCGCTCCTCCAGCCAGCGCGCCTCGGCGGAGCGCAGCGCCAGCGGGTCGAGGCGATAGGTCTCCGTCACGCCGCGCACGATCCGGGCGACGAGGAGGCCGTCGGCGTCGAGCGTCACCTTCCAGCCGCGCTCCGTCGGGGCCGCCATGGCGTCGAGGCGGGTGGCGAGGACGGGGGCGGCTTCCGGGTGCGGCTCGGCGCCGAGGGCGCCGGCGACCGCGGCGGCCTCCACGATCTCGACGGGCACGTGGACCGCGAGGCGCCGGACGCGCCGCGAGGCCGCGCGCCACAGCTCGACCTCCGCCATGAGGGCCTCCCCCGCCATCTCGCGGCCGTCCGCGAAGGTCAGGCGGGCGCCGCCGAGGGCCTTCTCCAGCAGGAAGGCCTCCAGCGCGGCGTCGTCCTTGAGGTAGCGCTCGTCGTTGCCGCGCTTGGCCCGGTAGAGCGGCGGCTGGGCGATGTAGAGGTAGCCGCGGTCGATGAGGTCCGGCATCTGACGGAAGAAGAAGGTCAGCAGCAGCGTGCGGATGTGCGATCCGTCCACGTCCGCGTCCGTCATGATGACGATGCGGTGGTAGCGCAGCTTGTCCGGATCGAAGAACGGCATGTTCGGCCGGTCCGGGTCGCGCGGCCCGATGCCGGCGCCGAGCGCGGTGATGAGCGTGCCGACCTCGGCGGAGGACAGCATCTTGTCCATCCGCGCCCGCTCGACGTTGAGGATTTTTCCTTTGAGCGGGAGGATCGCCTGGTTGGCGCGGTTGCGGCCCTGCTTGGCGGAGCCGCCGGCGGAATCACCCTCGACGAGGAACAGTTCCGACTTCGCCGGGTCCTTCTCCTGGCAGTCCGCGAGCTTGCCGGGGAGGGTGGAGATGTCGAGCGGGTTCTTCCGCCCGACCTTCTCCCGCGCGATCTGCGCGGCCTTGCGGGCGGCGGCGGCGAGGACGACCTGCTCGATGACGAGCTTCGTCTCCTTCGGGTGCGTCTCAAACCAGTGGTTCAGCGCGTCGGCGACGGCGGTGTGCACCACCGGCGTGACCTCGCTGCTGACGAGCTTGTCCTTCGTCTGGGAGGAGAACTTCGGGTCCGGGACCTTCACGGAGAGGATGCAGGTCAGGCCCTCCCGCATGTCCTCGCCGGAGAGTTCGACCTTCTCCTTCTTCGCCATGTCCTCCGCGATCTTCGTCACGACGCGGGTGAGCGCGGCGCGGAAGCCGGCCTGGTGCGCCCCACCGTCGCGCTGGGGGATGTTGTTCGTGAAGCACAGCGTGCGTTCGCGCGGCGAGCGGTTCCACCACATCGCCATCTCCACGCGGATGCCGACGTCGGATTCCTTCGAGACGAGGGAGATCGGCGGCTTGAAGAGCGGGTCCTCCGCCGCATCCATCCACTCGACGAAGGCGACGAGCCCGCCCTCGAAGCAGAAGTCGGATTGCTGGGCGTCGGCGTGGCGCTCGTCCCGCAGCACGATCTTCAGGCCGGAGTTGAGGAAGGCGAGTTCGCGGAGGCGCTTCTCCAGGATGGCGTACTCGAACTCGACCTTCGTGAAGGTGCCGGAGGAGGGCTTGAACGTGACCTCCGTGCCGTTGACGTGGTCGGACGCACCGACGACGCGGAGGCTCTCCACCGTCTCGCCGTGCTCGAAGCGGATGAAGTGCTCCTGGCCCTCGCGCCAGATGCGGACCTCCATCCATTCGGACAGGGCGTTGACGACGGCGGCGCCGACGCCGTGCAGGCCGCCGGAAACCTTGTAGGAGTTCTGGTTGAACTTGCCGCCGGCGTGGAGGCGGGTCAGCACCACCTCGGCCGCGCTCACGCCTTCCTCCGGGTGGATGTCCGTCGGGATGCCGCGGCCGTCATCGGTGACGGTGACGGAGCCGTCGCCGTTCAGCACCAGCCGGCACATCGTCGCGTAGCCGGCCTGGGCCTCGTCCACGGCGTTGTCGATGATCTCGAAGGCCATGTGATGCAGGCCCGACCCGTCATCGGTGTCGCCGATGTACATGCCCGGGCGCTTGCGGACGGCCTCCAGGCCGCGGAGGACGGTGATGGACGCGGAATCGTAGGTTTCGGACGACGGCGGGGGGACGCGCGCGGCTTCTGACATGGGTGGGGAATCGGACCTTTCGGGCGCGCGGCGACCGTCCCCGGGGGGGCGCAACCGGCCGGCGCGAATCGTTCCCCGCGTATATAATGATTCCGCGCGCGCGGAACCATGGGGCGAGCCCGATCCGGACCGCATCCGGCGGCCCCGGAGGACCCGGTCACGGTCCGCCCCCGGGCCGGCGTGACCTTTGCCGGCCGGGCGCGTTGCGCTCCCGTCCAAGCCCTCGCCTTGGAGGAGCCCAGCGCCGATGTCAGACGCCGCGCGGTCCCGCGCCGCCCCCGCCCCGGCCGTCGCGGAGGTCGCCGCCGCGGCGGTTCCGCGGGGCGGGCCGAGCCTCCTCTACCTCGGGATCGCGGTGGTGGGGTCGCTCTACCTCGCGCGCGACCTGCTGGTGCCGCTGGTCCTCTCCGTCCTGCTGGCCTTCGTCCTCGCGCCGGTGGTGCGGTGGCTGCGGAAGGCACGGACGCCGCGGATCGCCTCCGTCCTCGTCGCCGTGCTGCTGGCGGTGGCGCTGATCTCGGCCTTCGGGGTGCTGATGGGGCGCCAGCTGACGCAGCTCGCGATGGACCTGCCGACCTACCAGACGACGGTCGCACGCAAGCTCGACGACCTGTTCGGCGGCGCCGGCGTCATCGGGCGCGTCACGGAGGCGATCCGCGACCTCGGCACGAACCTCGCCCCGCGGGAGGTGCCGCAGGCCCCCGCCGCGCCGGGCACCGCGCCCGCGCCCATCCCGGTGGAGGTGCGGCAGCCGCCCCCGGGGATGCTGACGATGGTCCAGAGCGTGATCGGGCCCTTGCTGGGCCCGGTCGCGACGACGGGGATCGTCGTGGTCTTCGTCATCTTCCTCCTCCTCTACCGGGAGGATCTGCGGGACCGCCTCATCAAGCTGATGGGGTCGCGCGACCTGCAGCGGACCACGGCGGCGCTGGACGAGGCGGCGGCGCGGCTGGCGCGCTACTTCCTCGCGCAGGTGATGCTCAACGCGGGATTCGGGGTGTTCATCGCCGCCGGGCTCTGGCTCATCGGGGTGCCGAATCCGTTGCTGTGGGGGATGGTGGCGGGGCTGATGCGCTTCGTGCCCTACATCGGCGGCTTCATCGCGGCGGCCTTCCCGGCGCTGCTGGCGGTGGCGGTGGACCCCGGCTGGTCCATGCTGCTGTGGGTGGTGGCGCTGTTCCTCATCTCCGAGCCGCTGATGGGGCAGGCCTTCGAGCCGATGATCTACGGGCACTCAACCGGGCTGTCCCCCGTGGCGGTGCTGCTGGCGACCGCCTTCTGGGCATGGCTGTGGGGGCCGATCGGGCTGCTGGTGGCGACGCCGCTGACGGTCGGGATGGTGGTGCTGGGGCGGCACGTGGACCGGCTGGAGTTCCTCGACGTGCTGCTGGGCGACCGTGCCGCGCTGGAACCGGCGGAGGCCTTCTACCAGCGCGCCCTGGCCGGCGACGGCGACGGGCTGGCGGAGCAGGCGGACATCCAGCTGCGGACCGTGTCCCTGACGACCTACTACGACCGGGTGGCGCTGCGCGGGCTGGCGCTGGCCCAGGCGGACGCCGCCCGAGGGGTGCTGGCGCGGGTGCGGCTGGACGCGATGCGGGCACGGGTGGACGAGCTGGTGGACGACCTGTCGGACCACGGGGACGACGCGGTGGAGGTGCCGGTGACCGACGGCCCGGGGGGGCCGCCGGAAGAACCGCCGCCGGAGCCCGACACCGAGCCGCCGCCGGAGGGCTGGGACGCCGACGGGGCCGTGCTGCTCGTCGCCGGCCGCGGGCGGCTGGACGCCCAGGCGACGGCGATGCTGGCCCAGGTGCTGTCGCGACGGGGCTTCGGGACGGCGGTGCTGGCGAACGACGCGCTGCGCGATCCGGGCCTCGCCGCGCGGTATCCCGGGGCGAAGGCGGTGGTGCTTTCGGCGCTCGGCGGGGGCAGCGGCGCGGCCTCCGCCCGCTACGCGCTGCGGCGGCTCCGGCGGCTGTTCCCCGGCGTGCTGACGGTGGCGGGGCTGTGGGGGGCGGAGCGGGACAGCGCCGTGCGGGTGGCCCTGCGCGCGGAGGCGGAGGAGGTGGTGGAGGCGCACGCCCTGCGGGACACCGCGACGGTCCTGCTGCGCCACGCCCGGGGGGAGGGGGGAGAGGCTACGGCGTGACGCCCCCGGGGACCGTCGCCCAGACCGGGTCTTTCAGGCGGGCGACGAAGGCGGCGTGGCGCTCCAGGTCCTCGGCCGTCGGGACGATCGGGCGGGGGGTGCGCTGGACCGGCGCCGCTGCCTCGCCCGCCCGCACCCCGCCGATGGTGCGGGCGAGGACGAGGGTGGGCTGCTTGCCCCCCATGAGTTCGAGATAAACCTGCGACAGCAGCCGCACGTCCAGCAGGGCATTGTGGGTGGTGCGCTCCGACAGGTCGATCTCGAAGCGGCGGCACAGGGCGTCGAGCGAGTTGGGGAGGCCGGGGTAGCGCTTCTTCGCCATCTCCAGCGTGTCCACCATGCGGGACCGGGCGATGCGCGGGGCGCCGGCGCGGTCGAACTCGGCATCGAGGAAGCCGAAGTCGAAGGGCGCGTTGTGGGCGATCACCGGATCGTCACCGAGGAAGGCGAGGAGGTCCGGCAGGATGGCGGCGAAGAGGGGCTTGCCCGCCAGCATGTCCCGCGTGAAGCCGTGGACGCGGCTGGCTTCCGGGGGGACGTCGCGCTCGGGGTCGATGAGGCGGTGGAAGTGCTTGCCGGTGGGCATGAGGTTGACGACCTCGATGACCGCGACCTCCAGCACGCGGTCGCCGGTCTTCGGATCGAGGCCGGTGGTTTCGGTGTCGAGGACGAGGGCGCGGGACATTCCCGCACCCTACCACGGTCGCGTCAGAGTTCGAGGAAGGCCTCGAAGCCGCCCGCCGGAACGGTCACGCCCCGGCGAACAGCGCCGCCACGTCCAGTTCCAGCCCCGGCGGGTCAAGGCGGAGCGGACCGTCCTGGAGAAAGCGCGTGGTCACGTCCGTCGCGCCCTCGGGCCGTGACTGGTGCAGGACGAGCCGCTTGCCCGGATCGATGATGATGTAGTGCCGAAGCGAAGGCAGACGGAAATACTGCATCATCTTGACCGCCACGTCGCGCGACGCGGTGGACGGGGACAGCACCTCCACGACGATCACCGGATCGTCCAGCACCACGGCGTCGCCGGACAACCGCTCGCCGCAGCGGACGAGCGCGTCCGGCTCGAACACCGTCCCGTCATCCATCCGGACCGCCATGCCGTCCGGGAACGCCTCGCAGGGCAGTCCGGCGCCGACGATGGCATCCCGCAGGGCCGCCCAGACCGCGGCCTTCACCCGCGCGTGCCGGGCGCGCTCCGAGGCCATGGCGACGACCTGACCGTCCTCCAGCTCATATCGTCCCGACGGCTGCTCCAGGGACCAGGCGATGAACTCGTCCGCCGTCATCCGCCGCGTGGGAAGCTCGGGCACCATGCCGTCCATTCCCTCACCCTAGGCCCTCGCGCGGTCCCGGTCATCCATCCTGACGCGCGGGTGGCTCGGTCCTGATGCTGGCCACCCGGGGCATGCGCGCCCGGCTCGCCCGGTTTCCGGCGATGTGGCGATCCAAGGCTCGGATCGAGGGCTCCATGAGCAGCGGGGAAGGGTCGCGCCTCGACGCCCGGCCGGCGTGCATGTCGGACCGTCCCGTCGTCGGCCACCGCGACCATCCCATCAGAGTTCGAGGAAGGCCTCGAAGCCGCCGAAGATCATGCGCTGGCGGTCGACGAACATGTTCGCCTCCGTCATCCGGGGATCCTTCGCCACCTTCGCGTTCGTCGCGTCCCGCGCGGCGCGGGAGGCGTGGACGATCCAGGCGAGGACGACGACCCCGTCCTCCTTCGCCTGCACGGCGCGGGGGAAGGAGGTGAGGGTGCCGTGGGGGACGTCGTCGCCCACCACCTGGACGTAGGCCAGCGCCCCGTGCTCCTTCCAGACCTCGCCGGCGAGGCGGGCGAGGTCCGCGTAGCGGTCCATCCTGTCGCGGGGCACCGCGAGCACGAAGCCGTCCACGTAACTCATCCTGTCCTGCCCCCGGTCCGCAGCCCCGCGACGATCCGCCGCACGGCGCGCGCGGCGTGGTGGCGGGACAGGCCGGTGCGGACGACGTGGTCCGCCCGCCGCCGCCGCAGCGCGTCCGGCACCTGCCGGGCGAGGATGGCGTCGAGCCGTGCCGAGGTCATCCCCCGCCGCCGCAGCACGCGGGCGCGTTGCACGGGGGCGGGGGCGGTGACCACCACGACCGCGTCCACCCGTCGCTCCCCGCCCGTCTCGAACAGGAGGGGGATGTCGAGGACGACGAGGCGTTCGCCGTGGCGGCGGGCGCGGGCGAGGAAGCGGCGCTCCTCCCGCCGGACGAGGGGGTGGACGATGGCTTCCAGGCGCCGCAGCGCCGCCCGGTCCGCGGGATCGTCGCCGAGGACGGCGCGGCGCAGCGCCTCCCGGTCCACCGCGGGGCCTTGGGGGGTGTCGCGGAGGGAGCCGGGAAAGGCCGCGCCGATCGGCCGCACCGCCGCGCCCCCGGGGGCCTGGAGGCGGTGGACCGCCGCGTCGGCGTCGAAGACCGGGACGCGGAGGCGGCGGAAGGTGGTCGCGGCGGTGGACTTGCCCATGCCGATGCCGCCGGTGAGGCCGAGGATCTTCATCAGACCGGCCGCGAGGTGTCGGGTTCCGGGCGACGGAAGTGCCCCGACGAGATGCGCACCACCTCCGTCGCGATGTAGAGGCGGGGCTGACGCGCGACCGCGCTCTCCCGCAGCAGCCCGGCGGCGACGAGGCGGCCCACCATGGTCTGCGCGGCCGCGTAGGTGACGCCGGCGATGCGCGCGGCGTCGGTCACGCTCAGGACCGGGCGTTCGAAGAGGGAGTCCGCGATCCGCAGGATGCTGGTGGAACGGCTGGCCGCCTGCGCCCGCGCCCGGTAGTCCTCCTGCAAGGCGAGAAGCTGGTCGAGCAGTCCCGTTGTCTCCGAGCATGTCTCCCGCACGGCTTCGAGGAAGAACCCGATCCAGCCTTCCCAGTCCCCGTCCCGCGACACCGCGAGAAGGCGATCCGCGTAGTCCCGGCGGTGCGCCTCGATGTAGGGGCTGACGTACAGGATGGGTGTGTCCAGCGCGCCGCGCTGGATCAGCAGGAGCGGGATGAGGATGCGGCCCACCCGCCCATTGCCATCGCTGAAAGGGTGGATCGTCTCGAACTGGTAGTGGATCAGCGCCGCATCCAGCAGCGGCGGCAGGACGGGTTCCGGGCGGTTGACGTAGTGTTCGAGCGCCGTCATCGCCTCCCGCGCCTCGGCCGGCGGCGGGGGCACGAAGCGGGCCTCGGCGATGCGGCGGTCCGCGCCGATGAAGTTCTGCGCGTCCTTGAACTCGCCCGGTCGCAGGTTCGCCCCGCGGGACGACCCCACCCCGTCCATCAGGCGGCGATGGACGGCGGAAATCAGCCGCCAGGAGATCGGGATGCGGTCCAGGTCGGCGACGGCCTCGTTCAGCGCCGTCACGTAGTTCAGCACCTCGCGCGTCGCGGGCACGTCGCCGGTGGCCTCGCCGGCCTCCAGCAGCACCAGGGCGTCGGGTGAGGTGTGGGTGCCCTCCATGGAGGAGGAGGTCAGGGCCTCGCGGCGTTGCAGGGGCCGGACGATCATCGCCGGCGTGGCGAAGCGTCGGGCAAGGCCGCGCAGGGTGCCGAGCGCGGCCTCGGCGGCGGCCGTGGGGTGGAACAGCTTCTCCAGGGCGAGCCGCGGCGGCAGGGTATGCGGAACGAAGGCATGCTGGCCGTGGGTCGTCGGAACCAGTCGGCCGGTCGACGATCGGTCGAAATCAGCGACCCGCATGGGAGGGAACTCCAATCTCGGACGCCCTGTTTATAGGAAAACGCCCATTTCCTATAATGTGGCCGGTGCGGTTTATAGCCGTATGGTGTCATTGGCTGGTGACGCCCCGGGCGGCCGGTGGACGGGGCAGAAGGAAGCTTGTTCGGGGCAGCGGCCACCGCTTAGGCTGACCGGAAGCACATTTGCAGGGCGCGGTCGCGGCGCTCGATCTGGGGAGACGCCATGCGATCCATCGGAAGGCGCGCCGCGCTCGCGGCGCCGTTCGTCGTCGCGGCCCTGCCGGCCCGTGCCGCGGAGTTCCCGGAGCGCCCCGTGCGCCTCGTCGTCCCCGCCGCGGCGGGCGGCACGGCGGACATCCTCGCGCGCTCCCTCGCCCAGCGCCTGTCGGAGGCGTGGCGCCAGCCCGTGGTGGTGGACAACCGGGCGGGGGCGGGCGGCGCCATCGGGGCGGACGCGGTCGCGAAGGCGCCGGCCGACGGCTACACCATCGGGCTGTTCTCCTCCTCTCACGCGATCAACCCCGTGGTGATGCGCGACCTGCCCTACGACACCTTCCGCGACCTCATCCCCGTCGCGCCGGTCGCGACGGCGCCGGGGCTGCTGGTGGTGAACCGCGCCGCGATGGACGTGCCGGACCTGCGGGCGGCGCTGGACCGGGTGCGGGCACGGCCGGGGGCGTACAACTACGCCTCCCCCGTCGCGCTGACCGCCGGGCACCGTTCCATGGCGCTGCTCGCGCATACCGCGGGGCTGGACATCCAGCACGTGCCCTACCGCGGCGGGGCGCCGGCGGTGACGGACCTCGTCGCGGGGCAGGTGCAGTTCCTCGTCATCGCCATCCCCTCGGTGATCGGGCAGGTCCAGGCGGGGACGGTGAAGGCGCTGGCGGTGACCTCGCGGGAGCGGTTCGAGGGCCTGCCGGACGTGCCGACGGTGGCGGAGAGCGGCTTCCCGGGCTTCGAGTCCATCGAGTGGTACGGCGTCTTCACCCGCGCCGGCGCGCCGCCCGCCGCCGTCGAGCGCGTGTCGGCCGACCTGCGGCGCATCCTGTCGGACCCGGCGGTGCGGCGGGGGTTCGTCGGGCTCGGCGCCGTGGCGGCGACCGGCGGGCCGGAGGTGCTGGACCGGATGCAGCGGGAGGAATACGCGCGGTGGCGGGACCTCGCACCCGTCGTCGGGCTGCGGGCGGATTGAGGGGACGGGACGATGGCCGATGCGGTGGACCCGGCGACCTGGATGCGCGTGAGCGACGTCCTCCAGGCCTATGCCGACGCGATCGACCGGGGCGACATCCCCGCGATCGTCGCGCTCTTCGCCCCCGATGCGACGTGGGACTACACGCCGACGAAGGCGCACCGCGGCCACGACGAGATCGCCCATTTCTTCGGGGAACGCATGCCCGCCTTCGCGCGGACGAGCCACAACGTCGGCCCGCCGGTGGTGCGGCGCGACCCCGCGACGAGGCGGCTGCGATCCACCGCCTACTACGAGGCGAAGCACCAGCTGAAGGACGGCGGCACCTACTGCGTCTGGGGCCGCTACGTGGACGAGCTGGTGGAGGAGGGCGACCGCGTCCTCATCGCGCGGCGGAGCGTCGTCGTCCACGTGAAGGAGGGGACGGACCGGGCCTACGTCATGCTGCCGCGGGCGGGCGACTGACCTCCGCGGCGCGCGGGATGTCCCCGGCCACGAAGTCGCGCAGGGCGTCGTCCACGGTCGGGTCCACGCCGAACCAGGCGTGGAAGCCGCGGCGGGCCTGGTGCAGCAGCATCCCCAGCCCGTCCACGGTCCGCAGGCCGCGGGCGCGGGCGGCCGCCAGCAGCGGCGTCTCCAACGGGACGTAGACGATGTCGGCGACGACGGCCGAACCGGGCAGCGGCGCCACGTCGAGGTCCAGCGGCGGATGGCCGGCCATCCCCGCGCTCGTCGTGTTCACCAGCAGGGCGGCGTCGGGAAGGGGCGGGGCCGTCGCGACCGCCAGCCGTGCGCCGAGGCCGTGGTCCGACAGGTCTCGGGCCAGCGCCTCCGCCCGCGCAGGGGTGCGGTTGACGAGGGTGAGGCGGGGGCAGCCGGCTTCCAGCAGCGCGACTGCCACCGCCCGCGCGCCCCCGCCGGCGCCGAGGATCACCACGGGGCCGGAGGCGGCATCGAACCCCGGGGCGGCGTCCCGCAGGCTGTCGAGGAAGCCGGCGGCGTCGGTGTTCCAGCCCTCGATCCGGCCGTCCCGGAAGATCAGCGTGTTGACGGCGCCGATCCGGCGGGCCGCGTCCTCCACCACGTCGCAGGCGGCGAAGGCGGCCTCCTTGTGGGGGATGGTCACGTTGGCGCCGCGGAAGCCGAGGTCGGCGAGGGCGCGGACGGCCGGGGCGAAGCGGGCGGGCTCCACCGGCAGGGGCAGGTAGGCGCCGTCCACGCCGTGGCGCGCCAGCCAGAACCCGTGCAGCCGGGGCGAACGGGAATGCGCCACCGGCCAGCCGAGGAGGCCCGCGAGGGCGGAGGTGCCGGTCAGGGTCCGCATCGGCCGCTTATGCCCCGGCCGCCCCGGCTTGTCCCGACGGCCCGGATGGGGTCCCCATGCGCCCATGGCATCGCATCGCGGCCCCTGGCACCCCGCCGGCTGGCTCGGCCCCCTTCTCGGAATTGGCCTCGCGGTCGTCCTCGGCCTGAAGGCCTCGGGCTGGCCGGCGTTCGGCGTGCTCGTCCTGCTGCTCCTCTCCGTCCAGGCCGCGGTGCACCACGCGGAGACGGTGGCGGAGCGGGTGGGGGAGCCCTTCGGCGCCCTCATCCTCGCGCTGGCGGTCACGGTCATCGAGGTCGCGCTCATCGCCTCCGTCATGCTCGCGGCCGATCCGCCGAACACCACCCTGCTGCGGGATTCGATCCACGCGGTGGTGATGATCGTCGGCGCCGGTCTGACCGGGCTGTGCATCGTGCTGGCCGCGCGGGTGCACCGGGAACCCGGCTTCAACGCGGAGGGCGCCGCGGCGCTCCTCTCCGTCGTCGTGGCGCTCGCGACCCTCGTGCTGATCCTGCCGAACCACACGCGGGCCGTGGTCGGGCCGGAGTTCTCGCCGGTGCAACTGGAGGTGATCGCGGGCCTCTGCCTCGTCCTCTACGCGGGAACGGTCTGGGCGCAGTCCGCCCGCTATCGCCACTACTTCCTGTCGGCCTCAACGGGCCCCGCCGCGGAGCGTCCCTCGGGGCGGGACGCGACGGTCGCCCTCGGCCTGATGCTCCTCGGCCTCGTCGCCGTCGTCCTCCTCGCCAAGACGGTCGCGCCGACCATCGAGGCGACGGTGGCGGCCCTGCGCCTGCCGCCCGCCGTGACGGGCGTGATGGTGGCCGCGATCGTGCTGATGCCGGAGACGGCGACCGCCCTCCGCGCGGCGCGCGCCGACCGCCTTCAGGAAAGCCTCAACCTCGCGCTCGGCGGCGCGATCGCGACGATCGGGCTGACGGTCCCGATCATCGTCGCCCTCGCGGCCTGGATCGGGCAGCCGCTCACCCTCGGCGTGTCCGCCTCGGACACCGTGCTGCTGGTGCTGACCTTCCTGACGGGGTTCCTGGCGTTGTCCGGCTCCATCACCAACCTGCTCCAGGGGCTCGTGCTGCTCGTGGTCTTCGCGGCGTGGCTGCTGACGGTGTTCATTCCCTAGAGGGGCCTTCCCGGCCGCGCCGGGGGATGCGACGACGCGCCGAACGAGTGAGGACGACCCCATGCCCCGCGCCCTGCGCGTCGCCGTCCAGATGGACCCCATCGAGAGCATCGACATCGGCGGCGACTCCACCTTCGTCCTCATGCTGGAGGCGCAGGCGCGGGGACATGCCCTGTGGCACTACCACGTGCGCGACCTCGCCTTCCGCAACCGGCGCGTCACGGCGCTGGCGCGGCCGGTGGAGGTGCGGCGGGAGAAGGGGAACCACCACACGTTGGGCGAGGCGGAGGAACTCGACCTGTCCGAGGTGGACGTGGTGCTGATGCGGCAGGATCCGCCCTTCGACATGGCCTACATCACCGCGACGCACGTGCTGGAGCACATCCACCCGAGGACGCTCGTGGTGAACGACCCGGCCTCCGTGCGGAACGCACCGGAAAAACTCTACGTCACGCATTTTCCCGACCTGATGCCGGAAACCCTCATCACCGCGGACCGCCGCCGCATCGCGGCCTTCCGGGAGGAACACGGCGACATCATCGTCAAGCCGCTGTTCGGCAACGGCGGCGCCGGCGTGTTCCACCTGCGCCCGGACGACCCGAACATGAACGCGCTCGTGGAGATGTTCACCGAACGCTCGCGCGAACCGCTCGTGGTGCAGAAATACCTCCCCGCGGTGCGGGAGGGCGACAAGCGCATCATCCTCGTGGACGGGGAGGCGATGGGCGCCATCAACCGCGTCCCCGCGAAGGGCGAGGCGCGGTCCAACATGCACGTCGGCGGGCAGGCCGTTCAAACGGTGCTGACGGACCGGGAGCGGGAGATCTGTGCCGCCATCGGCCCGGAGCTGAAGCGTCGCGGCCTCATCTTCGTCGGCATCGACGTGATCGGCGGCGCGCTGACGGAGATCAACGTCACCTCCCCCACCGGATTGCAGGAGGTGGCGCGCTTCGACGGGGTGCACCTGGAACGCGCGATCTGGGACGCCATCGAGGCGCGCCTGCCCCCGCGCTGAGTGTCACGAACGCGTCACCCCGCGTCCGTCGCCCCGGATGGCACGTTCCGGTCCCGACCACAGCCGGAGCGACGCCATGCCCTTCATCCCCGCCGAGGACGGCACCGCCCTCCACTACAACGACTGGGGGGACGGCCACCCCGTCGTCATGATCCACGGCTGGCCGCTGTCGGGCGCCATGTGGGAATACCAGGCGATGTTCCTCGCGGCGAACGGCTGCCGGGTGATCGCCTACGACCGCCGCGGCTTCGGCGAATCCGGCAAGCCCTACGCGGGCTACGACTACGACACCTTCGCCTCCGACCTCTCCCAGATCCTGGAGCGGCTGAACCTCAACGGCGTCACCCTCGTCGGCTTCTCGATGGGCGGCGGCGAGGTGGCGCGCTACCTCGGCAAACATGGCTCGAAGCGCGTCGCGCGCTCGGTGCTCGTCGGCGCGGTGACGCCGATGCTCGTGAAGACCGCGGACCACCCGGACGGCGCGCCCGCCTCGGTGTTCGAGGACATGATCGCCGGGCTGGTCGATGATCGCCCGTCCTTCCTCGCCGCCTTCGGCAAGAAGCTCTTCGGGGCGGGGCTGCTGAACTTCTCCGTCTCGTCGGCGGTGCTGGACTGGTCGCAGCGCCTCGCGCTCATGGCCTCGCCGAAGGCCACGGTGGATTGCGTGCGGGCCTTCGGCGGCACCGACTTCCGGCGGGACATGGCCGCCTTCACCATGCCCACCCTCATCATCCACGGGGACGCGGACGACATCGTGCCGCCGGACATCTCCGCGCGCGCCTCGGCGCGGTTGGTTCCCGGGGCGCGGCTGGTGGAATACCCCGGCGCGCCGCACGGCCTGTTCTTCACCGAACGGCTGCGCCTGAACGCCGACCTGCTGCAGTTCATCACGACGACCTGATACGTCGCGCGCGGGCGACCCGGCCCGCGCCGCCGCACGCCAGTGGTCCAGCACCCGCGACAGCGGGTCCGCGCACGGCCCGCGCGGCGCCCAGCCCAGCGCGTCCCGGCTGCGGGCGG
>CAXVWQ010000176.1:0-6734 GCA_964263755.1 Roseomonas sp.
GGGACCGATCCGGAGATGTGGCGGCAGGGCGTCGGCGTGTTCTCCCCCGGCACGCCGCTGGCGAACGACGAGGCGATGGGGGCGCTGACCGGCCCGCGCGACATGGACGCGGTGCGCCGCGCCCTCCGTGACGCCGGCTACAACGGGGAGCGCGTGTCGCTCATCGTGGCGAACGACCTGCCCTTCCTCAAGGCGATGAGCGAGGTGGGCGGCGACATGTTCCGCCGCGCCGGCATGAACCTCGATTATCAAGCGCTGGACTGGGGCACCGTCCTGTCGCGCCGCGTCTCGCGGGAGCCGGTGGAGCGCGGGGGCTGGAGCGCCTTCTTCACCTTCGCCGGTGGCCTGGACTTCTCGACGCCCGCCGGGCACCTCGGGCTGCGGGGCAACGGGACGAACGCCTGGATCGGCTGGCCCGACGCGCCGGAGCTGGAGCGGCTGCGCGACGCCTGGTTCGACGCGCCGGACCTGCCGGCGCAGCAGGCCATCGCGCGGCGGATGCAGGCCCAGTCCATGCAGGACGTGCCGATCGTTCCCCTGGGGCAGTATTTCCTCGCGACGGCGCATCGCCGCAACGTCACGGGCATCCTGCAGGGGGCGCCGCTGTTCTGGAATGTGCGGAAGACCTGACCCGCGACGCGGCACGTCCGGCCCCGCGTCCGCCACGCCCTCGGGGGCGCGGCATGCGCCTTGAGGGGGGTGAATCCCGTGCCATCTCCCCCGTCGTGATCTCCCGCCGCGCCGTCATCCTGTCCCTCCTCCCCGCCGCGGGCGCCTTCGCGCAGACGGCCGAACTCGCGATCACCCGGCCCGGCCCCTCCCGGCCGGCCCGCCCCGGCACGCCCGACGGCGACGCCCTCGTCGCCCACGCCAGGGCCGGGGGTCTCGTCCTCTTCCTTCGCCACGCCGACACGACCGGCGAACCCTGCGACCGCTCCTTCCGCGTCGGCGACCGGGCGGGGCAGCGCAACATCTCGGCCGCGGGGCGGGCGCAGTCCGAGGCGATCGGTCGGGCCCTGCGCGACCTCGGCATCCCCGTCACCCTCCCCGTCCCCGCCGGCCCCGTCTTCCGCGCCCGCGACACCGCCGAACACGCCTTCGGCGCCGCGAACGTCCGCGTCACCGACGACCTGCTGGCGGACGACTACGCGGCCGGCCGCCTCGACGCGGTGCTGGCCGCCCACCGCCGACTGTTCTCGGACCCGGTCGCACCGGGGACGAACCGCGTCCTCGTCGGCCACCGCACGCCCGCCATCACCGTGGCCGGCCCCGCCCTTTCCGGCCGCGCCCTGCCCGAAGGATCCTTCGCCGTGATCCGCCCGGGCACGCCCTTCGCCGTGCTCGGCGTGCTCGACCTCGTCCCGTCGGCGGGCGGCGGCTGGCACGGCTGCGGCTGACCGGCCGCGCCACGGTTGAACTATACCGTCCGGACGGTATGTTCACCGCATGCCCGACGGCTTCCTCTCCCGCGACGCCCGCACCCGCGTCCTCGACGCCGCCGAGGCCATCGTCCAGGCCCGCGGCGTCCCCGCCCTGACGCTGGAGGGCGCGGCGCGGGAGGCGGGGGTCTCGAAAGGCGGCCTGCTCTACCACTTCGCCTCGAAGCAGGCGCTGCTCGTGGCCCTCATGGCCCGTCTCGCCGAAGGCGTCAGCGCCGACTTCGACGCCCTGGTGGAGTCGGGGCCCGAAGGCCCCGGCCGGGTGTTCCGCGCCATCCTCGCCTGGGGCTTCGACGCGCCGGACCTCTGCGCCCAGCACGAACGGGCGGCCGCCGTCATGCTCGCGGCCTTCCACCACGACCCCGCGCTGCTCGACCCGGTGCGCGCCGTGCTCGCCCGGATGCGCGCCGCCGCCCTGTCGGACGGCGTGCCGGTCGGCGCCGCCATGGCCGCGATGACGGCGACCGACGGACTGTTCATGGCCCGCGTCTTCCGCCTCTACGACCCGACGGAGGGGGAGCGCGCCGCCCTCCGCGCCACCCTCGCCGCCCTCGTCCCGGACGTCGTCGCCGCCCCGGGGCACCGGCCATGACCCGGCGCGTCTGGCTCGGCCTCGGCGCCCTCGCGGCCGTGGCGGTCGGCGTCGCGTGGCAGGCGGGCCTCGGCCCCTTCGCCGTGCCGCCCCCCGCCGCCCCGGCCCGCGCCGCCTCCTCCGCCCCCGCCGGCGTCGGCGCCCTCGGGCGGGTGGAGCCGGCCTCCCGCATCCTGAAGCTCACCCAGGGCGGCACGATGGGCACCATCCGCCTCGAACGGCTCCTCGTCCGCGAAGGCGAGGCGGTCGCCGCCGGCCAGATCCTCGCGGAGTTCTCCGACGCCGCCCAGCGCGACGCCGCGGTGGCCGAGGCGGAGGCGAAGGTCGCCCAGTCCGGCGCCGCCCTCGCCCGCACCCGCGCCGGCGGCTCGCCGTCGGAGGTCGAGGCGTCCCGCGCCCGCGTCACCGCCCTCCGCGCCGCGGAGGAGACGGCGCGGCGCGACGCGAACCGTTCCGAGCAGCTCGTCCCCACCGCCGCCGGCTCCGCCGCCACCGCGGAACGCGGCCGCTACCTCGCGGCCCAGCGCACCGCCGAACGGGCCGCGGCGGAGGCCGACCTCACCACCCTCACCAACCCCCGGCGGGAGGATCTGGCCCGCGCCGCCGCCGACCTCGCCGCCGCCGAGGCCGCCCTGCTGCGCGCCCGCGCCGATGCGGCCCTCTCCCGCCTCCGCGCCCCGATCGCCGGCACGGTGCTGCGCGTCATCGCCCGTGCCGGCGAACCGGTCGGCACGGACGGCGTGCTGGAGATGGGCGACCTGTCCCGCATGGACGTCGTGGCCGACGTCTACGAGACCGACCTGCCGCGGCTGCGGGAGGGCGCCGTCGCGGAGATCGTCGTCCCCGGCCAGCCCGACCGCTACGCCGGCCGGGTGCGCGAGATCGGCTGGGTGGTCCGCCGCACCACCCAGGCGGGCACCGACCCCGTGGCCGCGGTGGACGCGCGCACGGTGGAGGTGCGGGTGGAACTCGGGGAGGCCGGCCGCCTCGCCCTGCAGCGCCGGTCCAACATGCAGGTCCAGGTGGCGATCAGGCCGTGAACGCTCCCGCGCCCATCGTCGCGGAACCGCCCGCGATCAGCCGCCCCGACGCGCCGGCCCGCGGCCCCCGCCCGCCCGGCCTCCTCCCCGGCACGCTCCTCGCCGTCCGCATCGCCTGGCGCCAGTTGCGGAGCGAGAAGGCCCGCCTCGCCTCCGCCGTCGCCGGCGTCATGTTCGCCTGCGTTCTCGTCTTCATGCAGCTCGGCTTCCGCTCCGCCCTGTTCGATTCCGCCACCGCGATGATCGGCGCGATGCGGGCGGACGTGTTCCTCATGCACCCCCTCACCCTCGCCTCCTTCCGGCCGGAGACGCTGCCGCGCATCCGCGCCTCCCAGGTGCTGGCGGTGCCGGAGGTCCAGGCCTCCGTCCCCGTCTATCTTGCCCAGGTCTCCTTCCGGAACCCCGACAGCGGCGTCCGCCGCGCCATCCAGCTCATCGGCTTCGACATGGAATCCGGCGTGATGGACTTCCCCGGCCTCGCCCCGCTCATCGCCGACCTCAAGCGCCCCGACACCTTCGCCTTCGACGACCGCTCCCGCCCGGAATTCGGCCCGATCGCCGCGATGTTCGGGGAGCGCGGGTCCTTCCCCATCCAGCTCGGCAACCGGGAGATGTCGGTCGTCGGCACCATCGGCATCGGCGTGTCCTTCGGCGCCGACGGCAACGCCGTGATGTCCGACGTGAACTTCCTCCGCGCCATGCCCTCCCGCCCCGCCGCCATCGTCGATCTCGTGGCGATCAAGCTGCGCCCCGGCGCCGACCGCCTCGCCGCGATGGCGGCGATCCGCGCCATCCTGCCCCCCGACGTCACCGTCCTCTCCGCCGACGAGCTGCGCGCCCACGAGCGCCGCTACTGGGAGGAGGCGACGCCCATCGGCTTCATCTTCGCCTTCGGCTCGCTCATGGGCCTCGTGGTCGGGATGGTGATCGTCTACCAGATCCTGTTCAGCGACATCGCCGGCCACCTGAAGGAATACGCCACCCTCAAGGCCATGGGCTACTCCAACGCCTACCTCGGCCGCGTGGTCCTCGGCGCCGCGATGATCCTCGCCGGCCTCGGCTTCATCCCCGGCGCGATCGCCTGCCACTTCCTCTACGAGTTCGTCGGCGAGGCGACCTTCCTGCCACTTCACATGAGCGTCGAACGCGCCACGACCGTCTTCCTCATGATCTTCACGATGTGCGCCGCCGCCGGGCTGCTGGCGATGCGCAAGCTGCGCGACGCCAACCCCGCGGACATGTTCTGACGTGGACGGCGCCACCTACCGCGGCGACACCCCCCGCTCCGACGCACCGGTCGAGATCCGCGGCCTGTCCTACGCCTACGGCGAGGGCGACCTGAAGCGCACGGTCCTGCGCGACGTCTCCCTCTCCATCGCGCCCGGCGAGATCGTGCTGATGACCGGCCCGTCGGGCTCCGGCAAGACGACGCTGCTGACCCTCATCGGCGCGCTGCGCGCGGTGCAGGAAGGCTCCTGCCGCGTGCTCGGCCGCGAACTCTCCGGGTCCCGCGAAGCCGACCGCGTGGCGCTGCGCCGCCGCATCGGCTTCATCTTCCAGAACCACAACCTCCTCGGCTTCCTCACCGCCCGCCAGAACGTCGCGATGTCGCTCGAGATGGACGGCGCCCTGTCGGACTCGGCCCGCCTGTCCCGCGCCGACGCCATGCTCACCGCCGTCGGGCTGGGGGACCACCTCCACAAGGCGCCCGGCGCGCTCTCCGGCGGCCAGCGCCAGCGCGTCTCCGTCGCCCGCGCCCTCGTCGCCGAGCCGCGCCTCGTGCTCGCCGACGAACCCACCGCGGCGCTCGACAAGGTGAGCGGCGGCGAGGTGGTGCGCCTCCTCCGCGACCTCGCCCGCTCCCGCGGCGCCCCCATCCTCCTCGTCACCCACGACCCCCGCATCCTCGACATCGCCGACCGCATCGTCGCGATGGAGGACGGGCGGATCGTCTCGACGGACGCGGCCACTTCGGCGGCGGGGTGACGATTGATCGAGATCGGGATCATTTTCCTCGTGATGGGGGGCTGGGGCGTTGCCGTGTTGGTCTATGCGCTGATCACGGAAGCAGGAGTCATCGGCGCCCCGATCGCGATATCCGCCCTTCTCCTCCTCGGCGCGAGCGTCGTGGCCAATGGCGTGGTCTGGCGGTGGAAGGCGTCCCCGACTTGGGATGAGGGAGCGACCCCCTTCATCGTGCTGCCGTTCACGTTGTTCGCCGCGCCGCTCCTGCTGACCCTTCCCGCGGGGCGGGCGATGGGGGCGGGCCTGCGAGCGGCGGGTTTCGAGCGGTGCGAGGGCGAGGTCCGGGAGCGCTGCAGGCGAGAAGCGGGCCTCTTCTCGCGCCGCACGTCATTCCTGCCCGACGTGTACGCGCTCGTGCGGCGGTGCGGCTGCGCGGGGCCGTGAGGACTCCGCCGGCCTCGTCCCGTTCCCCAGCGCCGCGCCCGCCGACGGCTGGCGGAGCGGGCCGGGCGCGCCGCTACGCGACGACGAGCGCCGCGCCCGCCGCGTAGAGCCGCTCCCGCAGCCCCGACAGCGGCCGCAGCAGCACCACCCCCGGCGCCGGCGAGGTCAGCAGCCGCGCGCCGAGCGAGGCGATCGCGTCGTGCGCGATGTCCTCGTCCGCGAACACCGCGACGATGGGGGGAAGGTCGGGGGAGGAGGTCAGGGCGATGGACATGTCCCGATTATCGGGACGGCGCCTGAATCGTCGGTTAACGCCACCCGTCCCGCAGCCCGCCCGGCAGCGCGGGGTGCGGGTCCACCGCCGTCGAGAACCAGAACATCCCGAGGTGGAGGTGCGGCCCCGTCACCCGCCCCGTCGCGCCGCTCAGCCCGATTGGCTGGGCGCGGCCCACCTCCTGCCCCTCCCGCACGTCCATCCGCGACAGGTGCGCGTAGAAGGTCGCCACCCCGTGCCCGTGCTCGATCAGCACGGTGTTGCCGGTGAAGTACAGGTCCTCCGCCAGCGTCACCCGCCCGCCCGCGGCGGCGACGAGCGGCGTCCCCACCCCCACCGCCACGTCCAGCCCGAGATGCGGCGCCCGCGGCTGCCCGTTGAGGATGCGCTGCGAGCCGTAGATCCCGGAGATGCGTCCCGTCGCCGGCCACGCGAAGCCCTCCGCGAAGTGCGGCACCGGCGTGTCGGTGCGCCGCGCGGCGTTCAGCCGCTCCTGCTCCGCCCGGATGCGCGCCAGCGCCGCGGCGTCCGGCGTCACGAAGCGGTCGGGCAGGTTGTTGAGGCGCTGGATGTCCCACTGCCGCGGCGCCACCGCCACCCGCCGCGTGTCGCCGCGCCCGTCCGGGCCGGTGACGCCCACCACCGTCTCGGCCGCGGCGTCGCGCGCCGTGCCGAAGGCGAAAACCCCCTCCGGCGAGACCCGCACCGCCCGCCCGTCCACCGTCACCCCGCGCGAACCCCGCGGCACCCGCCCCACCACGAGCATCCCCTGGGCGATCCGGTCCGGCAGGGTCAGCGCGTGGGCCGGCCGCGCGAGGAGCGAGGCCGGGAGGGCGAGGGCGGCGGCGAGGAGGGGGCGGCGATGCATCATCCCCGCCGCGCCTACCACGCCCGCGGCCGGGCGGCGCCTCACGAAGGGGCGCGTCACAGCAGGCTGTCCTGGCCGCGCCGGCCCGCGGCCCGCCGGCCGGGGCGGCCCG
>CAXVWQ010000177.1:0-4005 GCA_964263755.1 Roseomonas sp.
GGTCACCCGCGTCACCATGACGACGGACCGCGGCGTGACCGTATCCTTCATGAGCTACGGCGGCGCGGTGACGGACATCACCGCGCCCGACCGGAACGGGCGCCGCGCGCCCGTCGTCCTCGGCTTCCCGACCCTGCGGGAGTACGAGACAACGGGGCAGGCGAACCGCCTCTACTTCGGCGCGATCCTCGGCCGCTACGCGAACTTCATCGCGGGCGGGCGCTTCCGGCTCGACGGGGGGGAACACCGGGTGCCGGTCACCGACCCGCCGAACAGCATCCATGGCGGCCCGCGCGGCTTCGACACGCGGGTGTGGCGCATCACCCCGCTCGTCACTTCCGGCCCGCAGGTGAGCGCGCGGCTGCGCTACGTCAGCCCCGACGGCGAGGAGGGCTTTCCGGGTACGCTGACGACGGACGTCACCTACGCCCTGTCGGAGGACGGCACCTTCAGCATCGGCTACGAAGCGACGACCGACCGGGCGACCGTCGTGACGCTCTCGAATCACATGAACTTCAACCTCGCGGGGGCGGGGGCGCCGCGCGGCATCCTCGACCACGTCCTGACGGTGGATGCCGACCGCTACCTTCCGCTCGACCGCACCCAGGTGCCGCTCGGCACGCTCGCCCCGGTCGCGGGCACGCCGCTCGACTTCCGGCGGCCGACCGCGATCGGCGCGCGCATCCGCGACGCGCATCCGGAGCTCGCCGCCGCGAGCGGCTACGACAGCTACTGGGTGCTGAACACGCGCGACGGTGCGGTGCGGCCCGCCGTGCGCGTGGCCGACCCGGGCAGCGGGCGCACCCTCGAGGTTCTCACCACCGAGCCGGGCGTGCAGATCTATACGTCCGGTTTCTTCGACGGGAGCGTGACGGGCGTCGGCGGGCGCTACGACCAGCACGCTTCCTTCACGCTGGAGACGCACGGCTATCCCGACAGCCCGAACCGCCCGGCCTTCCCGACGACGCTGCTGCGGCCGGGGCAGACCTACCGCAGCACGACGATGTTCCGCTTCGGCGTGGACCGGTGAACCGGCGGTGGGCACCGCCCGACGCGCCCGCGGTGTCGCCAGGGCGCTGGGTCAGCGGATGGGGCACGCCCGGCGAAACTCCTACGCGACAGCAGGAGAGGCGGTGCACAGCGCGCTTCCTCTTCCCACATCCACCATCCCGAACGTAGAGCGATCGCGACCTGCAATGCCGGAAGCGAGGTTGCTCAGCGAGAACGCCCGCCAGGCATGAAACGAGAGATCACCATGACCCAAGCGCCTCACGCCCGCCGCACGTTCCTCGTGGCCGGTGGCATGACCGTCGGAGCCGCACTGACGACCGGCGTTCTCGGCGTTCTCGCACCCGCGCGGGCGCAGGGCCTCGCCCCGACGCCGACGATGCGGGGCGGCGACAACAACTATCGGCCCGGGGCGCCGGTCGTGAACCGCATCGGCGGCGGCGGCTTCATCCTGACAGGTACGGTTCGGCGCGCCGGCGACGGCGCTCCGCTCCCGCGGGTGCGAATCCAGATATGGGCCCACACGACGGAGGGGCATGAACGCGACCCCCACAGCCACGGCGCCACGCTGACGGACGCGAACGGCGTGTTCAGGATGTAGATGCCTCAGATCGAGCCCGCCTTCGGCCAGGCGCACGGGCACCTCGCCTACGATGCGGAGCACGACGCCAACGGCTTCCGGACGGTCTTCCTGCGACCGGTGATGCGGAGCGCCCGCGACACGCGCCTGAGCGCGGACTTCGTCCTGCAACGGGCGTGATCGGCGCGGGGCTGGTGCGCTCGGTTCTCGTCTGGGCAGCCCTGGCCGCTGCCGTGACCGTGCCGATCGTGGTCGCCGCGACGAGTCCGCTGCTCGCGTGGCGTGATCCGATCTACATCGCGGCGGGCCTGGCGGGGGTCGTCGCGCTGGCGCTTCTCCTGATCCAACCCTCCCTCGCCGGGGGATACCTGCCGGGCTTGGGCGCGCGCCTCGGGCGACGGCTCCATGCCTGGATAGGGGCCGGGCTCGTGGCGGCGGTGGCGGTCCACGTCGCGGCGCTGTGGCTGACCAGCCCGCCGGATGTCGTCGACGCTCTCCTCTTCAGCTCACCGACGCCATTTTCTGCCTGGGGCGTGGTCGCCATGTGGGCGGTGTTCGCGACCGCACTTCTCGCCGCCCTCCGCGGGCGGCTGCGACCGAGGTTGATGGTCTGGCGCCTGTGTCACATCAGCCTCGCCGTGGTGATCGTGGTGGGCAGCGTCGTCCATGCGATGCTGATCGACGGGACGATGGGGCTGTTGTCGAAGGCGGTGCTATGCGCACTGGCAGTGGGGGCCACCGTTAAGGTCGTGGTTGATCTGCGGTTCCTTGCCAACATCCGCCGGATAGCCACCCGAGATGGTCGATTGTCCAAACACACGGCGATGGTTCGACGGCTCCAGCAGAGGTGAGGGCGCCCGTCTGCCCTCCCGGCTTCGGCGTGACGGAGGAGGGGTGTGCCGCGGTTGCTTCAGGGTGCGCCAGGGGTCGAACCCAGCTGTAGGAGCCAGCCGGGCGGCCAGGATCGAGCTCCCGGTTCCGCTGCTACCGGAACTTCGGAATTAGGACCGCCCGGCCCGGCGGGCCACGACCACGTCCCGGGTCGGTTCGGGGTGTAGCGGCCGCAGCACGAGTTCCGGGACGATGCCGAGTTCCGTGGTCGTCGAGGGCAGCAGCGCGATCCCTGAACCATTCCCAGGCTGTCTGGAACCGCGAGAGGGCTTCCGCTCCGGGGTGTCGACGTGATTCATCGTGGGCCGACGCAGAGCGGAGGCGGGCGATTGAGCACCACCGAGGGCGGGCCTACGGGCTGGTGCTGAGGGCGAGGGCGATGGTGGACGCGGGGCAGTCGTGCCGGGCGGTGGCCGAGTGGCTGCCGGTGAGTGCGTCCTACGTCATCAAGGCAGTGGGGCGGCGTGCCCTGACGGGCGAGACGGAGGCCCGGCCGCAGTGCTCGCACCAGCGTTCGGTGCTGGATCCGCTCCATCCGGCGCTGCGGGCCAAGCTCGATGCTCAGCCCGACATTACCCTTGCCGAACTGCGTCGCTGGCTGCTCGGCGAGCATGGGGTCTCGGCGAGCAGCGGCGGGGTGTGGAGCGCACTCTCCCGGCTCGACCTGACGCGCAAGGAAAGTCGCGTCACGCGAGCGAGCAGACGGGGCACAGGCCGGCGTGGACCAGCGCGCCGATGACCGTCTCGAAGCGTGCCAGCGCCGCGGGCGGGGCGGCCATGCCGAGATGGCACGGCAACGGCAGCCCCACCTTCGGCGGCGCGTCCGGGCGGATGTCCAGCGTCACGGCGGGGAGGGGTTCGAACCCCGCCACCACCGCCGCGGCCCGCCGCAGCCCCTCTCCCGCGGCGTCCCCCCAGATCGCCGCGGGGGCCGTCGCCAGCGCCTCGGTTGGCCAGCCATGCAGCCGCAGCCGCACCGGCAGGCCGGGCCGCCCCGTCATGACGCCGAGGGTGGGGAGTGTGACCCCCGCCGGCATGGCCGCGCGCAGCCGGGCGAGCGCCTCCATCGTGCCGGGCGGCGGGTCGCGGCCAAGCAGCAGCCGGTGCGCCGCCACGGCGGCCGCCTCCAGGTCCAGCGGTCCGGCGAGTGTCCGTGACAGCAGGACGCAGGGCGCCGGCGCCGCGTCGTCCAGCACCGGGTCGTCGAACTCGAGCCACAGCACCTTGGCGGGCGGCGGCGCGCCGTTGCCGCGGGCCAGCATGGCGCGCGCGAGGGTCGTGGCCTGCTTCCAGGCGGGGCTGGCGGCGAGGGCCGGCGATGCGGTGAAGCCGGGCTCCGCCCCGGCGAGGACGCGCAGGTCGGACGGCACGGCGGACGTCGCGCAGAGCGAGATGTGGATGGGGGCGGCCGGATCGTGGAGGCGAACCTCGAAGCCGCCATCCATCGAGGGCACCCGCGCGGCGAAGCGCAGGATGCGCGGCCGCGCCGCCTCCGGCACGAGGGCCGGGGAGACCTGCCCGAACAC
>CAXVWQ010000178.1:0-12449 GCA_964263755.1 Roseomonas sp.
CTCATGGTCAACCCCGGGCTGGTCAACCTCGACTTCGCGGACATCCGCACCGTCATGGCCGAGATGGGCAAGGCGATGATGGGCACCGGCGAGGCCGAGGGCGAGGACCGCGCCGTGAAGGCGTCGGAGGCCGCGATCTCCAACCCGCTTCTCGAAGACACGTCGATGCGCGGCGCGCGCGGCGTGCTGATCAACATCACCGGCGGCTACGACATGACCTTGTTCGAGGTGGACGAGGCCGCCAACCGCATCCGCCGCGAGGTGGACGAGGACGCGAACATCATCTTCGGCTCCTCGATGGACGAGAGCCTCAACGGGCGTCTTCGCGTGTCGGTCGTCGCGACGGGCATCGATGCGTCGGAGTATGCCCTGCAGCAGCAAGCCGCGGAGCCGCAGAAGCTCGTCGCGGTCGGCGGCGGCAACGTCGTTCCCGGCGGCTTCGGGGCCGGCGCCCCGCGCATGGCGCCGCCCACCCGCCCGGCCTCCATGGGCCCGGTCGGCGCGCCCAACGCCCCGGCCCGCCCGAACGCGCCGCCGACGATGCCGATGCCGGCCATGCCCGCCGGCTCCGCCGCGCCGGCCCAGCCGGTCCGCGTGCCCTTCGTGCAGCGCCGCGCCGCCACCGTGGGCGACGTGATCCCGGAGAGCGCGGCCGAGCCCGCGGCGGTGGCGCCCGCGCCGATCGCCGTCGCGCCCCTCCAGGCGCCGGGCCGCTCCGCGCCGCCGCCGCCAGCCCCCTCCGGCCTGCGGAACCTGTTCCGGACCGCGACCGGGATCGCCGCCGGGGGCCTGCGCCGCCCGGCGGACACGACGCCGCCGGCCCCCGCCGCGGAGGCGTCCCGTGCCCCCGCCCGGCAGTCGGGCGACGAGCAGACGGGCCTGGACATCCCCACCTTCCTCCGCCGCCAGGGCAACTGACTCTGGACCGGGCGGGTCGGGCCTCGCCGGGAAACCGGCGGGGCCCTTTTCACGTCCACCGACATTTCAATGAAATCAGTGGCTTCTGACGAAACATGGAGAAACAAGGGTTGAATCGCCGGGCCCGTGCTGCGGTGCGATCTTCCCCTTGCCGGAGACGTTCCCCCGGCGGCGGTTTTCTCCGGGGTCACGCATGGACGGCTACTTCCCGCTCGGCACGACGCGCGCCCGGACCCTCAAGTCCGCGATCTCCTGCGTCGGCATCGGCCTGCATTCCGGCGTTCGCACCACGCTGGTCCTGTGCCCCGCCGATCCCGGCACCGGCATCCTGTTCCGCCGCACCGACACGGGCGCCGAGATCGTCGCGAGCTACGATGCGGTGACCGACACCCGCCTCTGCACCGCGATCGGTGAGGGACCGTCCCGCATCGGGACCGTCGAACACGTCATGGCCGCCCTGTCCGGCCTCGGCGTCACCGACGTGGTGGTGGAGGTCAGCGGCCCGGAGGTCCCGATCCTCGACGGGTCCGCCGCTCCCTTCGTGTTCCTGCTGGACTGCGCCGGCCTCACCACCCGCGCCGCGCCGACCCGCGCCATCGAGGTGCTGAAGACCGTGCGCGTGACGGACGGCGAGGGCCCCGACGCCGCCTACGCCGAGTTCGCCCCCGGCCCCCTCCCCGGCCTCGACGCCGAGGTGACCATCGAGTTCGGCGCCGCCGCCATCGGCCGCCAGACGCGGCAGCTGCCGATCACCGAGGACACGTTCCGCGCCGTCCTCTCGGACTCCCGCACCTTCACGCTCGCCGCCGACGTGGCCCGCCTCCGCGCCGCCGGCCTCGCCCGCGGCGGCTCGCTCGCCAACGCGGTGGTCGTGGACGGCGCCGAGATCCTCAACCCCGGCGGCCTGCGCCACCCCGACGAGTTCGTGCGCCACAAGATGCTCGATGCGGTGGGCGACCTCGCCCTCGCCGGCGCGCCGCTGAAGGCGAAGTTCCGCGGCCATCGTTCCGGTCATGCCCTGAACAACCGCCTCCTCCGCGCCCTGTTCGAGGACGCGACGGCCTGGCGCTGGATCGGCGAGGCCTCGCAGGAGGGCGCCTCCTCCGCCGTCGCCCGCTTTCCCGTGGCGGCTGCTCCGGCCTGAATCGGGTCACGGAGAACCCTCCCCCCGCGCCCGCCCCGTGCTATAGGCGCGCCACCATGCCGACCCCCATCGCCCGCCTCCTCCCGGTCCTCCTCGCCGCCCTCCTCCTGGGCGGCTGCGAGACGCTCGGCCTCACCAGCCCCCGCGAACCCGGCAGCGTCCGGCCACGGGAGGCGGCGCAGGCCAACCTCGGGCCGGAGGACCTCTACTCCCAGGGCCTCGTCTCGCTCCGCGGCGAGCGCTACGGCGAGGCCGTCGAGTTCTTCGAGCTCGTCGAGCGCGATCACCCCTATTCCACCTGGGCGGTGAACGCCCGGCTGATGTCCGGTTACGCCGAGTATTCCCGCAACCGCTACACCGAGGCGCTGGGACAGCTGGACCGCTTCATCCAGCTTCACCCGGCGCATCGTGACATCGCCTACGCCTACTACCTCCGCTCCCTCTGCTACTACGAGCAGATCGCCGACGCGCAGCGCGACCAGGCGGGCACGGAGACCGCGATGGCGGCGTTGCAGGAGGTGGTGAACCGCTTCCCCAACACCCCCTACGCCCGCGACGCGCGGCTCAAGATGGACCTCGCGCGCGACCACATGGCGGGGAAGGAGATGAACGTCGGCCGCTTCTACCAGGCGCGTGGCCTGAACGCCGCCGCCATCGGCCGCTTCCGCCGCGTGGTGGACGACTACCAGACGACGAACCACGTGCCCGAGGCGCTGCACCGGCTGACGGAGATCTACGTCTCCATGGGCCTGACGGACGAGGCGCGGCGCACCGCCTCCGTCCTCGGCTACAACTACCCCGGTTCGTCGTGGTACCAGGATTCCTACGCCCTCCTCGGCGGCGAGACCGGTGCCGCGGCGCCGCGCGAGAACCGCAACATCGTCCGGCGCGCCCTGGACTCCGTCTTCTAGGAAGGGCCCAGGGGCCGACAGGGTGCTCCTCTCCCTCGCCATCCGCGACGTCGTCCTCATCGAGCGCCTGGACCTCTCCTTCGGTCCGGGCCTCTCCGTGCTGACGGGGGAGACGGGCGCGGGCAAGTCCATCCTCCTCGACAGCCTCGGCCTCGCCCTCGGCCAGCGTGCGGAGGCCGGGATGATCCGCGCCGGCCAGTCCGGCGCGAGCGTCGTCGCCGCCTTCCAGCCGCCGCCGGACCATCCCGCGTTCGCGATGCTGGCGGAGCAGGGCATCGCCTCGGAGGACGGCATCGTCCTCCGCCGCCTCGTCTCCGCCGACGGCCGCTCCCGCGCCTTCGTCAACGACGAACCCGTCGGCGTGGCGTTGCTGCGCCGCCTCGGCGCCCTGCTCGTCGAGGTCCAGGGCCAGCACGACCAGGTCGGCCTCGCCGACCCCGCGACCCATGCCGGCCTGCTGGATGCCTTCGGGGGCATGGAGCCCCGCCGCAACGCCGTCTCCGACGCCTACCGCAGCTGGAAATCCGCCGAGCGCGCCCTGCGCGACGCGCGGGAAGCCATCGCCGCCGCCCAGCGGGACGAGGAATGGCTGCGCCACGCGGTCTCCGAACTCTCCGACCTCAAGCCGGTGGAGGGCGAGGAGGACGAACTCGCCGCCGAGCGCCAGCGCATGCAGGGCGGCGAGCGCCGGGCCGAGGCGCTGGCCTCGGCGCTCTCGGAACTCCAGCCCCGCGACCGCCGGGGCGGTGGGTCGCCCGCCGCCGCGCTGCGGAACGCCGCCCGGGCGCTCGAACGGCTCCCCCCGCCGAACGAGGAGGCCGGGCCGGCGCTCACGGCGCTCGGCGCCGCGCAGGACGCGCTGTCCGAGGCGGAATCCCTGCTCGAACGCCTCGCCGGGGAGGCCACCCCCGACCCGCGCCGGCTGGAGGTCGTCGAGGAACGCCTCTTCGCCCTCCGCGCCGCCGCCCGGAAGCACACGGTCGCGGTGGTGGACCTCCCCGCCCACCTGGAATCGCTGCGCGACCGCCTCGTCAACCTCGATGCCGGCACCGGCCGCGTCGCCGCCCTCGAACGCGCGGCGTCCGAGGCGCGCGCCGCCTACGTCGGGGCCGCCGACGCCCTCACCGCCGCGCGCACCGAGCACGCCGGGAAGCTGGAGCGTGCGGTGAAGAGCGAACTCGCCCCGCTCAAGTTGGACCGCGCCCGGCTGCACATCGAACTGCTGCCGCGCGAGGAACCGGCCTGGGGACCGGACGGGCGCGACCGCGTCACCTTCCTCGTCACCACCAACCCCGGGCAGAAGCCGGGGCAACTGGCGAAGATCGCGTCGGGTGGCGAATTGTCCCGCCTCATGCTGGCGTTGAAGGTGGTGCTGGCCCGCGGCTCGCCCGTTCCCACCCTCGTCTTCGACGAGGTGGACAGCGGCATCGGGGGCGCCACGGCGGCGGCGGTCGGCGAACGCCTCGCCCGCGTGGCGGAGCGGTTGCAGGTTCTCGTCGTCACCCATTCCCCCCAGGTCGCGGCGCGCGGGGCGCAGCACTACCAGGTGGCGAAGGGCGTGCGGGACGACCGGGCGGAGACCCGCGTCGTGCCGCTCGACGCCCGGGCGCGACGGGAGGAGATCGCGCGGATGCTCGCGGGCGAGCGGGTGACGGAGGCGGCGCGGGCGGCGGCGGACGACCTGCTGGCCGGGGCGGCGTGACCATCGAGGTCCGCGCGGCCCGTCCCGGCGAGGCGGCGGCCGTCGCGGACCTGATCAACGTGATCAACACCCTCGACGGCGGTGCGCCGGCGGTGCCGATGACGGCGGAGGTGGTGCGGCGCGACCTCCTCGGCCCGGCCCCGCGCGCCGTGCTGCGGGTCGGCGTGCTGGACGGAGCGGTCGTGGGCTTCGCCACGGGCGGGACGGTCTATGACGCGGCGCGGTGCGCGGACATCCTCATGCTTCTCGATCTCTACGTGGCGCCCGTCGCGCGTCGGCGGGGCGTCGGCCGCGCGCTGATGGCGGGCCTCGTGGCCGAGGCGCGGCGCCGAGGGGTCGCGTGCCTCTGGTGGGGCGTGGACGACGGCGACGACGCGGCGGTGCAATTCTACGGGGCGATCGGCGCGGTGCCGGAGGATCACTTCACCGGTTTCATCCTGGAACGTGGTGCCCTCGATGCCCTCGCGGGCGGGGTGTGACGCGCGACCGCGTTCAGGTCACCGTGGGTGAGATGATCCGGACGGTGGGGAAATAGCCCCGGACGCGCGAGGGGTCGCGCGTCAGCAGGGGGACGCCGCCCACCGCCGCGTGCGCGCCGATGAAGAAGTCGGACAGCACGCCGCGCCGCGTGCCGCCGCCCTGGCGGTAGCGGCGGTGCGCCTTGCCCGCGAGGAACAGCGCGACGCCCGGCATCGCCTCACGCTCCACGGCCGTGTCCGCGAGGAACAGGTCGAGATCCTCGACGTTCTCGAAGCGGACCGACGTCTCGGCATGGATGATGTCGTTGATCAGGAGCCGTCCGCGCGAGCCCGGGATATCCAGCTGCGCCTGCGACCATTCACCCGAGATCGGGTCGGCGGTGAGGAGATCGAGGAGGACGCTCGTGTCCACGAGCGTCGCGTCAGTCATCGCCGCGCAGCAGTCGCATGATCTCGTCGGTGGACGGTCCCGGTCCCGCCGCGCCGCGCCAGCGCGCGAAGCGGCTTTCCGGGGCGGCGCCGGGCACCGCGCGCCGCAGCACGACGCGGCCGTCCGCCTCGATGTCGAAGATCACGGGCGTCCCGGGCACGATGCCCAGATGGTCGCGCACCGGCTTCGGGATGGTAACCTGCCCCTTCACCGTGACGTTCGTCGGCATGACCTCTTCTGTAATACGATCTGTCGATGAAGTATTACCACCGGTGCAGGGGGACAAGGCCGCGCCTCGCGTCGCGCCCTGGCGTGCCCCTCCTCCCGCCTCTATCTCCGACCCGATGACGACCGCCGCCTTCCGCGATCCCGAGACCCTGACGGAGGAGGAGGCCGCGGCCGAACTCGCCGCCCTCGCGCCGCGCATCGCCGAGGCGAACGCCGCCTACCACGTCCACGACGCGCCGATCATGACGGACGCGGAATACGACGCCCTGTTCCGCCGCAACGCCGCGATCGAGGCCCGCTTCCCCGAGCTGATCCGCGATGATTCCCCGTCGAAGAGGGTTGGCGACGCCCCCGCCGCGGGCTTCGCCAAGGCCCGCCACGGCACGCCGATGCTGTCGCTCGACAACGCCTTCGACGCCGCGGATTTCGCCGAGTTCACCGCCCGCATCCGCCGCTTCCTGAACCTGCCGGCGGAGGAGCCGCTGCGCTTCGTGGCGGAGCCGAAGATCGACGGCCTCTCGGTGAACCTGACCTACGAGGCCGGCCGCTTCGTCCGCGGCGCCACGCGGGGGGACGGGGCGGAGGGGGAGGACATCACCGCCAACCTCCTCACGCTGAAGGCCATCCCGCGCCGCCTGACGGCGCCCTTCCCCGACGCGATCGAGATCCGGGGGGAGGTCTTCATGACGAAGGCCGACTTCCTCGCCTTCCACGCGGAGCAGACCCGGCTGTTCGAGGAGCGGGAGCGCCGCCGCGAGGCCGGGGAGCGGGTGGGCGAGGCGGTGCGCGTCCCCGCCAACCCCCGCAACGCCGCCGCCGGATCGCTGCGGCAGCTCGACGCGACGATCACCGCGTCGCGCCCGCTGCGGATGTTCGCCTACGCCCAGGGCCAGTCCAGCGGCCCGGTGGCGGAGACCCACTCCGGCTACCTCGACACCCTCCGGCGCTGGGGCTTCACCGTGAACCCCTTGTCCGAGTTGCTCGAAGAGAGGGACGTCCCGGCCTTCCAGGAGCGGATGACGACGCACCGCGCGTCGCTCGACTACGACATCGACGGGATCGTCTACAAACTGGACCGGCTGGACTGGCAGTCCCGCCTCGGCTTCGTCGGCCGCGCGCCGCGCTGGGCGATCGCCTGGAAGTTCCCGGCGGAGCAGGCCCGCACCGTGCTGCTGGGCATCCAGATCCAGGTCGGCCGCACCGGCGCGCTCACCCCCCGCGCGGTGATGCAGCCGGTGAACGTCGGCGGCGTGATGGTGCAGCACGCCACGCTGCACAACGAGGACGAGGTGGCCCGCCGCGACGCCCGCATCGGCGACACCGTGATCCTGCAACGCGCCGGCGACGTGATCCCCCAGGTCGTCGGGATCGTGCCGGAGGCCCGGCCCGCCACCGCCATCCCCTGGACGCCGCCGGAGACCTGCCCCGCCTGCGGCTCCCCCGCGGTGCGGCCGGAGGGCGAGGTGGTGCGCCGCTGCACCGGCGGCCTCATCTGTCCCGCGCAGCAGGTCGAACGCCTCATCCACTTCGCCTCGCGCAAGGCCCTGGAT
The DNA here is from genome assembly GCA_964263755.1 of Roseomonas sp. Lineage (GTDB taxonomy): Bacteria > Pseudomonadota > Alphaproteobacteria > Acetobacterales > Acetobacteraceae > Roseomonas. The sequence goes on from CAXVWQ010000178.1 coordinate 7,363, forward strand.
ATCGAGGGGCTGGGCATCGAGAACGTCGAACTCCTCCACCGCGAGGGGCTCATCGGCACCCCCGCCGACATCTTCCGCCTCGCCCCCCACCGCGACCGCCTCCGCGCCTTCCCCGGCTGGGGCGCGAAGTCGAGGGCGGAGAGCAGGAAGGTGACGAACCTCCTCCAGGCCATCGAGGACCGCCGCACCCCGCCGCTGGAGCGCTTCCTCTTCGCCCTCGGCATCCGCCGCATCGGCGACCAGAACGCCCGGCTGCTGGCCCGCCACTACGGCACCGCCGCGGCGTGGCGGGACGCCATGGTCGCCGCCCACGTCATCGGCTCGGAGGCGCGGGAAGACCTCGGCGGCATCGGGGGCATCGGCCCCTCCATCGCCACCGAACTCGTCACCTTCTTCGAGGAACCGCGGAACCTCGCCGCCCTCGACGACCTGCTGACGGAGGTGACGCCGCAGGCCGCCCATGCCGTGGAGGGCGCCCTGTCGGGCAAGTCCATCGTCTTCACCGGCAGCCTGACGACGATGACCCGGCCGGAGGCCGAGGCCCGGGCGGAGGCCCTCGGCGCGAAGGTGGTGAAGTCGGTGTCGAGGAACACCGATTTCGTCGTGGTCGGCGCCGACGCCGGCTCGAAGGCCAGGAAAGCCACAGAACTCAACTTACGCACGCTGACGGAGGATGAGTGGCGCGCGCTGGCGGGTTTTACGGCATAAGTCGGAACGACTCGCCCCCGACCCGGCCGCACCGCCCGCGGCCCCGAAAGCCCCGCCATGTTCCGCGCCGCCCTCCGTGCGGGGGCCCTCGCCGCTCTCGTCCTCCTCGCCGCCTGCGCCGAGTCGGCCTGGGATACAACCCGCTGGGATGCGACCCGCTGGCACGCCATCCTCGTCGCGCCGGACGGCTCCCTCCCCGTCTGGGACAACGCGGTGGCCCGCTTCGCCGGCAGCCTCGTCGAACCCGCCTCCGTCCGCCGCTTCTCCGTCGCCGTCCCCGGCGCCGAGCCGGGCACGCTGGACGAGGTGATCCGGGGCATCGGCAACCTTCGCCCCGGGCCCGGCGAGGGGTGCCTCGTCTTCGTCACCGCCCACGGCGCGCCCGGCGCGGGCCTCGTCTTCCCCGCCTCGCGCGCGGCCCTGTCGCCGCGACTTCTGGACTCCGCGCTCAACCGCGGCTGCGGCGCCGCCCCGACCGTGGTCATCGCCTCCGGCTGCTACACCGGCGACTTCGCGGGCCCGCCGCTGGCCCGCCCCAACCGGGTGGTGCTGACCGCCGCCCGCGCCGACCGGCCCTCCTTCGGCTGCGGCGCCGGCTTCACCTACACCGTCTTCGATTCCTGCCTGCTGGATGCCCTGGACGACCAGGCCCGGAGCGGCTGGGGCGCCGTCGCCGATGCCGCCGCTAGCTGCGTGACCCGGGAGGAGGCGCGCCTTCGCGAGCGCCCGAGCGAACCCCGGCGCGCCATCCCCGCCGTGCTGCGCGACGCCCCCATCCCCTGGCGCCCGGACCCCCGCCGCCCCGCCGCCTGACGGGGCGTCATCAGGAACGCTGAACCCGGGCATCAAGCGAACTCGTTCGACGGACGATGCACGGGCCAGCGAGGCTGCGCAGCGATGACCCTTCCCGTGGACCCGACCCTCCTCCTCGCCTGGCTCGGCGCCGTGATCGTCCTCTGCGCGACGCCGGGGCCGGACTTCGCCTTCATCCTCGGCCAGACGCTGCGGGGCGGCCGGCGCATGGGGTGGGCCGCGGTCGCCGGGGTGTGCTGCGGCGTCCTCGTCCACGTCGCCCTCTCCGCCGCCGGCGTCGCGGCGCTCGTCGCGGCGGAACCGGCGCTGTTCACGGCGCTGCGGATCGGCGGGGCCCTCTACCTCCTCTGGATCGGCGCGGCGGCGCTGCGCGACGCGTGGCGGGGCGCCCCCGCCCTCGCCCCTGCGGCGACCGACGCCCGCACCCTTCGCGCCGCCTTCCTCCAGGGCCTCGCGACGAACCTGACGAACCCGAAGGTCGTGCTGTTCTTCCTCGCGATCCTGCCGCAGTTCGTGGCGCCGGACCGCGCCCCGGCATGGGTCCAGATGGTCCTCCTCGGCCCGATCCTTCCCCTCGTGGCGCAGCCCTTCTACTGGGCGGTCATCGAGGCGGGCACGCGCCTCGCGGCCCGCCTCGACGGCGCCGCGCGCTGGCTCAACGCCGCGGCGGGCGCGATCTTTGTCGCCCTCGGCGCCCGGCTGCTCGTCGCGCGCTGACGCCGCGTCACAGCGGCGCGCAGGTCCGGTCGAGCCACGCCCCTGTCGCCGCGTCCCCGGCCGCGTCCAGCAGCGGCCCGATCTCCGCGAGCACCCGCGCGTGATACGCATCCACCGTCGCGCGCTCGGCCGCGGAGAGCCCCTCCGCGGCGATCAGCCGGCGTTCGAAGGGCACGAGCGTCAGCGCCTCGAAGCGATACCAGGGCTTGGCCGCCTCGACCGTCTCGTCCCGCCGCACGAGCAACAGGTTCTCGATGCGGATGCCGTAATGGCCGGGCCGGTAGAAGCCGGGTTCGTCGGAGAGGATCATCCCCTCCTTCAGCGGCACGTTCGCCGCGGCGCGGGCGAAGGCCGCCGGCCCCTCATGCACCGAGAGGAAGGCGCCGACGCCGTGGCCGGTGCCGTGGTCGAAGTCCAGCCCCGCTTCCCAGAGCGGCCGGCGCGCGATGGCGTCGAGGTGCGGCCCCGCCACGCCCTCCGGGAAGCGCGTCGCCGCCAGCGACAGCATCCCCCGCAGGACGAGGGTGTAGCGGTCGCGCAGTTCCGGGTCGGCGGGCCCGGGGCCGGTCCAGAGCACCCGCGTCACGTCCGTCGTGCCGTCGAGGTACTGCCCGCCGCTGTCGATGAGGAACCCCTCGTCCCGCCGCACGTCGCGGTCCGTCCCCGGCACCGCGCGGTAATGGATGATCGCCCCGTGTTCCCCCGCCCCCGCGATGGCCGGAAAGGCCTCGCCGCGGAACCGTTCCTCCCGCGCGCGGAACCCGACGAGGGCGTCGGCCACGGCCATTTCCGTCAGCCCGCCGCGCGGTGCCGCCGCCTCGAACCAGTGGAGGAACCGCGCCATCGCCCGCCCGTCGCGCCGGTGCGCCGCCCGCGCGCCCTCCTGCTCGGCGGCGGTCTTCATCGCCCGCGGCAGCTTCACCGGGTCGGCCGCGTGCGCCACCGTCGCCCCCGCTTCCCGCAGCGCCGTGTCGAACCAGGCCGGCGCGCCGTCCGCATCCAGCCGCACCGTCCGGCCGGACAGCCCCGCCAGCGCCCCCGCCAGCGCCGAGCGCGGCGAGAACGACACGGCGTTGCCGAGCGCCGTCCGCAGGTCCGGCCCCGCCTTCGCCGGATCCATGAACACCTGCACCGTCCCGTCCGCCCCGATCACCGCGAAACCGAGGGCCAGCGGCGTGTGCGTGAGGTCGGAGCCCCGCATGTTCAGCAGCCACGCCACCGAATGCGGGTCGGCCAGGACCGCCGCATCCTGTCCGTCGGCCTTGAGCGCCTCGGCGATCAGCGCGCGCTTCTCCGCGCTCGTCCGCCCGGCCAGCGCGTCCGGCCACGCCTCCGCCGCCCCGGACGGCTCCGCGGGCCGGTCCGTCCACACGGCGTCCACCGGGTTGGCCGGGAGCGGCACGAGTTCGACGCCCGCCGCCGCCAGCCGCGCCACGCCCGAAGGGGGATGCAGCCACGGGTCGTAGCCGACCCGCCGTCCCGCCGCGTGTTCCTTCAGCCACGCCGCCGGCGGCTCGTCCGTCACGTGCCGCCGCTCCCACAGCGCCGCGTCGGTCTGCTGGGCCAGCTGCGTGACGTAGCGGCCGTCGGTGAACACCGCCGCGCGGTCCGGCAGGACGATCGCCATGCCGGCGGAGCCGGTGAATCCCGTCAGCCACGCCAGCCGGTTGCCGGAGGGCGGCACGTATTCGCCGAGGTATTCGTCGGCACGGGGAACGACGAAACCGTCCACGCCCCGGCGTGCCAGTTCTGCGCGCAACGCATGGAGGCGCCCGGAACGATCGCTCACGAGATCGTCATTCAACGACTTAACTCCCTCTTAGCATGCGCCATGCGCATATCTCGCCCCGCGGATCGCCGCATGACGCTGACGGGCGCGCCACCCATCTTCCCGTTCATCAAGCGCGCCGGGCGCGGGGTCCGACAAGCCCCCGCCGCCGCGCCGAACACCACCGGACCGAGACCATGAACCCCCGCGCCGCGACCGCCCAGGCCGCGCCCCTGATGCCTTTCCCCGCCAACACCCGCCTGACGCCCGCCTCGGCCCTGCGCCTGGAGGCGATGCGCCAGCGCGACGCCGCCATCGGCGCCGCCCTCCGCCGCCTCCTCGCCCGCGTCGCCGCGTGGCGGATGCGGCGCCGCGCCATCGCGGAACTGCGCGGCCTGAGCGACCGCGAACTCGCCGACATCGGCCTGACCCGCGCCGGCACCCTCGCCGCCGTGCATGCGCCGGAGCCGCGCGCGACCGTCACGCCGCGCGCCGCGAACGACGTCGCGACTACCCGCGCCGCCGCGTAACCATCCCATCGAGTCACCGGGACGACGGCGCGCCCGCCGCCCCGATGCCCGGCCCGCGAGTGCGTCCCAAGGGACCACCTCGCGGGCCGGCGCTTGTCTTTGCGGGACTGCCGTGGGCGGTGGCGAGGTGGGGCGGCGGAGCGTCCGACGTTGCGGCGGTTCGGGGGCCGCGTCATCATCGCCTCGTCACGGGGGTGGAGGTTCGCGATGGATGGGGGCGTCGCAGCCGGCCCGAAGCCGCGTCGATCGGCCGCGCGCCGGCGCTTAACCCTGACACTCGACGAATCCCTCAACGCCCGCGCCCGCGCGGTTACGGCCGACCTTTCGGGTCTCGTCGAGCGGGTCCTGACGGATCACGTGGTGCGTCTCGAGAGGCGCCGAATGGATGACACCGAACTCCAGCGTGTCATCGATGCCCTCGATGCGCATCACAGGGAACATGGCCTGCTGTCCGATGAGTTCCCGAGCCTCTGACCCGTCGGCATGCAGTTTGACGTTTTCCGGGGTCCCGGCGGTGACCCTGCCATCCCCTTCGTCGCGCAGATCCAGTC
>CAXVWQ010000179.1:0-3313 GCA_964263755.1 Roseomonas sp.
GACGTAGTGGAGCGACCGGCAGACCGCGATGAAGCCGCGGGTGGGGACGGAAACCCACCACGGGGAGAGATTGCGGGCCGCCATCAGCCCGAGCGGGAGCGACAGGAGGATGCCGAGGGCGGAGGCCAGCACCGCGATCTGCAGGCTCTCGATCAAGCCTTCGACCAGCAGCTCCCAGCGCGAGAAGTTCGGCGGGAACATCCGCGCCAGGAACCGCCCACCTTCGCCGAAGCCCGCCACGACCCGGTCCCAGGACAACCCGAGGGTGGAGGCGGCGTAGACCGCGTAGATCGCGAGGGCGAAAAGCCCGATCCGCATCGGCCAGTCCGGCGCGAAGGCGGCGCGGCGGGCGGGCGTCACAGCCAATCCTCCCCGCCATAGATCAACTTGAGGTGGGACGGTTCCAGCGCTTCCGGCGGGCCATCGAACACCACGGCGCCGCCGGACATGCCGACGATCCGGCGGGCGAAGCGCCGGGCGAGATCCACGTTGTGGATGTTGAGGATGACGGGTAATCCCTCGGCAGCGGTCAGTGCCGTGAGCAGTTCCAGCACCTCCACCGCCGTCTTCGGGTCGAGGCTCGACGTCGGCTCGTCCGCCAGCAGCAGGTCGGGCCGCTGCATCAGGGCGCGAGCGATCCCCACCCGCTGCCGCTGGCCGCCGGACAGCGCGTCCGCCCGACGCGTCGCGTGGTCCGGCAGTCCCACCGCGTCGAGCAGCGTGAACGCCCGATCCACGTCCGCCGCCGGGTAGCGCCGCAGCGCCGCCCGCCAGAAGCCGACGTGGCCGAGGCGCCCCGACAACACGTTCTCCATCACGGAGAGCCGCTCGACGAGGTTGTACTCCTGGAACACCATTCCGATCCGCCGCCGCATCGCCCGCAGGTCGCGCCCGCGCAGCCGCGTGATCTCCTCGCCGCCGAGCCGGATGGACCCGGCGGTCGGCTCCACCAGCCGGTTGATGCAGCGGATGAGCGTGGACTTGCCCGTGCCGGAGGGGCCGATCACCGCCGTGATCCCCTCCCCCGCCACGTCGAGCGAGACGCCCCGCAGCACGGGGCGCCCCGGGACGTATTCCTTGACCAGCCCCTCGATCGAGAGCGCCGCCCCCATCAGGGGCGGGGCGCGGTCGTCGTCGGCGCCACGGTCGTCGGCGCCGTGGGCTGGGCGGCGGCGGCGCGGCGCGCCTCGGCCTCCAGCTCGCGCCGGCTCTCCGCATCGAAGGCCGAGCGGTTGTAGGGCGCGTTCACCGCCTCCGCGATGGCCCGCACCGGCGCCCACTGCGTCGCGTAGCTCGCGGGCCAGAAGCGGTCGTTGCCGCCGAGGTCGCGGGCAAAAGCCTCGTTCGCCCGGAAGTCGAAGAAGCACTGACGGATGCGCTGCGCCAGTTCCGGCCGCAGGTCGTGCGACAGGGCGAAGGACGACGTGGGGAACGGATCGCTCTCCCACAGCACGCGGAAGGCCTCACGCCGCACCTGCCCGCGCGCGATCATGCGGTTCCACACGTCGGACGCCACCGGCGCCGCGTCGTAGTCCCCCGTGTTCACGCCGAGCACGGAACGGTCGTGCCCGCCGGAATAGACCACGCGGTAATCCGTGTCCGGCGTCAGCCCGAGCGCGGGGAAGAAGGCGCGCGGCGCGAGGTTGCCGGAGTTCGACGTGGCGGAGGTGTGCGCGACCCGCCGCCCCTTCAGGTCCGCGAGCGTGCGGAACGGGGAGTCCGCGCGGACGATGGTGACGACGCGGTAGGACTCGAACCCCTCCGCGTTCCCCTTCACCGCGAAGGGCACGGCGCCCGCGAGGTTCACCGCGAAGGCCGTCGGTCCCGTCGAGAAGCCGGCGATGTGCAGCCGCCCCGACCGCATCGCCTCCACCTGCGCCGCGTTCGAGGTGACGGTGAAATAGACCACCCGCTTGCCCGTGCATTGCGTGAGGTATTCGAGGAACGGCCGGAACTGGTTGGCGTAGAGCGCCGGGTCCTCGACGGGCGTGTAGGTGAACACGAGCGTCGAGGGATCGCGCAGCCGCGACGCCTCCGTCGGCGCGTCCGCCACCATGTCCCGGTTCGCGTCGCAGTAGGATTCGTCGAGCGAACCCCGGAAGGCGCAGCCCCCCGCCTGCGGCTGGTTCTGCGCGGCGGCGGGGGCGGCCAGCGCCATCAGCGCGGCGGCGGCGAAGACGATCCTCATGCGACGTTCCTCTCCCTCTTCTTGTCCCGCGCCGATAGCACGGCCGCGGCGAACTCCGAAAACCCTCGCCCGCCCGGGGCGCGGGTCAGGTAGGCGGGCGGGGCCTCCATCGCGTGCAGGAAGGGCGCGGCGTTGGCGACGCCGACGGAGAGGGGCACGGCCGCGAACATCGGCGCGTCGTTCGGGGAATCCCCGACGAAGGCCACCCGGTCCCGGCACGCGGCGAAGGGCGCGAAGCGGGCGCCGAACAACGCCTCCACCCCCGCGCGCTTGTCCCAGGCGCCGAGCCAGGCGTTGACGTGTATGGAGGAGACCTTCGCCGTCGCTCCGCCCTCCCGGAACACCGCGGCGATGCGGGCGGCGGCATCGCGGCCGAGCGGGCCGGCGTCCTCGGCGAAGTCCACGGCCACGTCGAACAGGCGGAAGGGCTGGTCGGCGGCGATCCGCGCGCCGGGCACGGCGGCCATCGCATGCTCCGCCAGCACCATCAGCCGGTCCCGCGTCGCCGCCCGCGCCGCCTCATCGACCACCTGCCAGCGCAGCATCCGCCGCGCCGGCCGGTCCTCGGCATACCAGAGCGCCCCGTTCTCCCCGACCACCGCCGCCACGGGCCATTGCCGCGCCATCGCGTCGCACCAGCCCGCCGGACGGCCGGTGACCGGGATCACCGCCACCCCCGCCGCGTCGAGCGCCTCCATCGCCGCGAGCGCGACGGCGGGAAGGCGCCCGCCCTCCGTCAGCGTGTCGTCCACGTCCGTCAGCACCCAGTCCAGCGCCGCGAGGCGGTCCGGCGGCGCGTCCGACAGGGGCCTGGGGGCGGGCTGCATGGGGCGAGCCGCGGTGCCACGCCCCACCCCCTTGCGTCAATTCGATGACACCGCGCTTCCCCGATCCCATCCCGGCGGTGCAACCTGCCCCCAGACCGCCCCTCTCGGAGACCCGCCGCATGATCCGCCGCCGCACCCTCCTCGCCGCCTCCGCCGCACTCCCCCTCGCCGCGCAGGCGCAAACCCCGTCCATGCCCGCCCCCGGCCGCCGCCCCTGGGCCGATGCCGTCCGCGAACTCCGCATCGGCGTCCTCGGCGGCGAGACGGAGAGCGACCGTCTCGGCCGCTACGACCCCTA
>CAXVWQ010000180.1:0-3507 GCA_964263755.1 Roseomonas sp.
CGCCCCGGGCGACTGTCCGGGCTGCGGTGAATGACGCGCCCGGCCCCCGGGCTGGACCACGGGCTCGAAACCCACAGGGCCAACGGGATGCCGGACGCACGCCCAGTCTCCCAAGCGCACCCGCCAAGATACAAGGGCCCCGTTGGGCCCTGGTGGGTGGAGGGTCCGGGAGGAGGGCAAAGCCCTTCTCCCGGCCAACAGGCGCAACCTCCGGAAAGGTCAGGAGGAACGCGCGCCGGTATGAGCGGACCGCGCTACCGCGGCGCGTGCAGCGCCAGCACGCGGAGGGTGGAGGCCAGCGGGACGGACGCGGCGTCGCGGGCCGCGTCCGCCTCGGCCACGAGGCGGGAGAGGGGGATGACGCGCCGGTCCGCCTCGGCCGCGAGGGCGGTCCAGAAGGCGGGCTCCAGGGCGAAGGAGGTGCGATGGCCGGCGAGGGAGAAGGATCGCTTCTCCAGATGGCCGCCCATCACCCCCCGCCTTCGAGGGTGGCGCCCGGGCCCGTCATGTCCTCCGGGCGGACCCAGCGGTCGAAGTCCTCCGGCGCGACGCCGAGGGCGGCGGCGGCGTCGCGAAGGGTGAGGTCCTCCGCGAGGGCCTTCTTGCCGATGGCGACGGCGCGATCGTAGCCGATCCGAGGGTTCAGCGCGGTCACGAGCATGAGGGACTTCGCGAGGTTCTCCGCGATCCGCGGACGGTTGGGCTCCAGCGCGTCCACCATGTGGGCGGCGAAGGAGTCCGCGGCGTCGGCGAGGAGCGTCGCGGATTGCAGCACGGCGTGGATGATGACGGGCTTGAAGACGTTGAGTTCGAGGTGGCCCGCCGCGCCCGCGATCGTCACCGTCGTCGTGTTCCCCATCACCTGGGCGCAGACCATCGTGAGGGCCTCCGACTGCGTCGGGTTGGTCTTGCCCGGCATGATGGAGGAGGAGAGGCCGTCCGCGGGGATGACGAGTTCCGCGAAGCCGGCGCGCGGGCCGGAGCCGAGGAGGCGGACGTCGTTCGCGACCTTCGTCAGGGAGACCGCGAGGACGTTCATCGCCCCCTGGAACTCGACGAAGGCGTCGTGGGCCGCCATCCCCTCGAACGGGTTGCCGTTCGCGGTGAAGGGGAGGGCAGTGAGGGCGGCCATCCGGTCCGCGAACACGCGCGCGAAGTCGGGGTGGGTGTTCAGCCCCGTGCCGGCCGCGGTGCCGCCCTGGGGGAGGGGCATGAGGCGGGGCAGGGCCGCCTCCACCCGGGCGATGCCGAGTTCGACTTGGCGGGCCCACATCGCCGCCTCCTGACCGAGGGTGACGGGGACGGCGTCCATCAGGTGGGTGCGGCCGAGCTTGACGATCCCCGACCATTCCGCGGCGCGGCGCGCGAGCGATGCGTGGAGGGTGCGGAGGGCGGGGATCAGGCGGTGGGTCGCGGCCTCAACCGCGGCGACGTGCATCGCCGTCGGGAAGGAATCGTTGGAGGACTGGCCGCGGTTGACGTGGTCGTTCGGGTGCACCGGCGTCCGCGACCCCAGCGGCTGGCCGAGCGACCGGTTGGCGAGGTTCGCGATGACCTCGTTGGCGTTCATGTTGGTCTGGGTGCCGGAACCGGTCTGCCAGACGGGCAGGGGAAACTCGGCGTCATGGCGGTTGGCGGCGATGTCGGCGGCGGCGGCGATGATCGGGTCCGCGATCTCCGCGCCAAGCTGGCCGAGGGCGAGGTTCGCCTCCGCCGCCGCCCGCTTCTGGAGGCCGACGGCGCGGATGAGGGCGGGCGGGAAGCGCTCCGTGCCGATCCGGAACAGGCGCCGGGCGCGCTCGGTCTGCGGGCCCCAGAGGTGGTCGGCGGGGATCTCGATGGTGCCGAGGGAGTCGGTCTCCGTGCGGGTCGGGGCGTCGCTCATCCGCAGGGACATGGGCGGCGCGCCCGGCCGCGTCAGCCCCAGCCGTCCACGCGGGGCCAGCGGTCCGCCACGGCGCCGTCCGGCGCGATCACGTCGAAGGCGCCGTAGCCGCCCGCGGCGGTGAGGCAGGCGTGGTTGGGATAGACCCGGACGAGCGAGCCGACGGGCAGTCGGGTGAACCAGGATTCGTCGGGGACCGGGACGGTGCCGTGTTCCTGGTGGACGATCGTGACGTGGAGGGGCAGGCGGGCACCGGACCGGTCCGCGAGGATGCCGTAGGCCGTCCCCGGGGCGAAGGCGTTGGCCGTGACGTCCTTCGAGAGCGCGAGGGCGCCGGCATCGAGGATGAGGGCGGGGATGGCGGCGTTGTGGCCGATCACCGTCGAGAGGACGGAGAGGGCGAGGTCGTCCCAGCCGCACAGCCCCCGCGACATCTGCGCGAGGTCCCAGAGGAGGGAGACGCCGGCCCGCGCCTCCGTCACCCCCGTCAGGTGGCGGGCGTGCAGGAGGGTGGGGGTGGAACCGACCGAGACGATCGGGGCGGCGATGCCGGCCTCGCGCAGGCCCCCCGCGGCGGCGACGGCGGCCGCGCGCTCGGCCTCCGCCACGTTCGCGATCTCGTCCGGCGTGCCGACGCCGTAGGAATGGCCGCCATGGGTCATCACCCCCGCCGGGCGGAGGTGGCGGGAGGCGGCGAGGGCCTTCCCCACCGCCACGGCCCGGTGCGGCGGGACGCCCGCGCGGTGCTCGCCGCAATCCACCTCCACCAGGACCTCGTGCGGTCCCGTCGCTGCGGCATCGAGCAGGCCGGCCATCTCCGGGCCGTCCACGACGAGGAGGAGGCGGGCGCCGTGGTCCCGCCGGATCGCCTCGGCGCGCGGCATGCGGGCGGGGATGGCGGTGGCGGCGAGGAGGATGTCGTGGGAGCCGCCGGACGCGGCCAGCGCCTCCGCCTCGCGCATGGTGGAGACGGTGGCGGGGCCGGGGACGCCGCCGGTGGAGACGAGCGCGACCTCGACCGACTTCGCGGTCTTGAAGTGCGGGCGGAAGGTGACGCCGAGGGCGGCGCAACGGTCGCGCAGGCGCGTCGCGTTCGCCTCCAGCCGCGCGCGATCCAGCAGGAGGCGCGGGGTGTCGGCGTCCCTCAGGGCGCGTCCCCGTAGGAGGCGATCTCGACGAGGTTGCCGTCGGGGTCGCGGCAGTAGACGGAATGGATCGGGCCGAGGGCGCCGGCCTTCGCGGTGGGACCGAGTTCGACGGTGACGCCGCAGGTCTCGAGGTGGTGGACCACGTCCTCGGCCGGGACGGTGACGATGAAGCACAGGTCGTTCGCGCCCGGGGCGGCGGCGATGCCGGTGAACCACGCGTCCTGCGTCGCCTCCGCGGGACGCAGGTTGATCTTCTGGCCGCCGAAGCGGAGCGAGGTGCGGCTGGATTCGCCGAAGGTCTCGCGCTCCATCCCGAGGACGCGCTGATACCAACTCGCCATCACCTCCACGTCGTCGCAGGTGACGACGAGGTGGTCGAGGCGATCCACGGCGAAACGCATGGGGGGACTCCGGTCGGCGCCGGGGGTGCATGCACCGCGGGGGGCCATGCATCAAGGTGGGCGCATGGAGGTG
>CAXVWQ010000181.1:0-4761 GCA_964263755.1 Roseomonas sp.
GTCTTGCCCGAACCGGTGTCCCCCGTGACGACGATCGTCTTCCGGGCACGCACCGCGAGGGGGAAGAACGCCTCCCAGTCGTTTGCACGGTGCAAGGCGAGCAGCTCCTCGTCGTCCGGGTGGATGCGGCGGCTCGCCCCCGCTGTCCGCGCGAAGAGCCCGCCCGCGGCGAGGCCCGCGATGGAGGGCATGCCGCCCGACGGGCGGCGGATCGTGAGGCTCACGGTGCCGGCCGCGACCGCCGGCGGCCGGCAGACCTGCACGCGCTGGCCGTCCGGCAGGACCGTGCCGCAGAGCGGACGCTCCGGGCCCACGTCCTGCCCCGAGAGCGAGGCCGCGAGCGTCGCGATCGCGTCGAGCCGGGCGTAGGTGAACTCCGGCACGGCGAGCCACGACCAGCCCGCGCCGCGCCGCTCGACGCCGACCTCGCCCGGGCGGTTCACGATGACCTCCGTCACCTCCGGATCGGCGAGGGGACCCGCGACCGGGGCGAGGAGGAGCCGGAGCGTCGCCTCTCCCGCGCGCGTCACCGGACGTACCCCGCGGGCGGCGTGGGCACGACCCGGTAGACGGAGGAGAAGTCGAGGTCCCGCGCCACGAAGATGCTCACGAGCTCGCCCTGCGCCTTGCGGATCGTCGGCGGCAGGCCGACCGAGCCCCGCAGCGCCTCCGCGACGACCGTCCCCGTCTGCCCCGTGTTGATCGAGATGCCGCCCTCGCGGGAGGCGGCCGCCGTCCCGGCCTGGAGCCCGCCCTGGACGACGGAGAGGAGCAGCGCGCCCCCGAACCGCTGCCAGAAGCGCCGGTCCACCTCGCCCTCCAGGCCAGAGCGGCCGAGCGCGTCGCTCGCGGGGGAGTCGAGGGTGATGACGACACCCTGCGGCGTCTCCGCCCGTGTCCAGAGGACGAACATGCGCTCGATGCCCTGGCGCACGTCGCCCTGGAACTGACCGACGACGCGCGTGCCGCGGTCCAGCAGCACGAGGCCAGTCTTGCCGAGGATGTCCTGCGGCACGACGCAGGTGACGAGGCCCGGGAGCGTCGAGTCCATCGCGGTCTGGAGGACGCACGGGATGAGCGTCCCCGTCGTCAGGAGGTAGGGTTGGTTCTGCAGCACGCTCGCCGAGACGCCGGTGAGCGGCGTCGCCTGGAGGCGGGCGGCGAGGCCGGCCCCGCCCGAGGTGCCCGACAGGCGCGCCGGGCCGCCGGCCGCCATAGCCGGATCAGCCGCGTCCACACCGGGCGGGAGGACGCCCGGACCCTCGGCCGACGTGCCGGCGGCCGCGGCGCGCTGCGTGCCTCCCGCGCCCGCGCCACCGCCCGCGTTGTCGACGCGGAGTCGCGACTGGGCCGGGCGCGAGGGCGCCGCCGCGGCCGCCGGCTGCGGCGGAGGGGCGGCGAGCGGCGGGGGCGGCACGAAGGGCATCGAGACGGGCTGCACGGGCGGCGGGGGAGGTGGCGGCTCGAAGCGGATCGTCGGCCGCACCGCGAGTTCCGGCCCCGGTGGCGGGCGGAGGTCCGGCGGCGAGGCGGTGAGGAGGACGACGCCGCAGGCGAGGGCGCCCGCCGCGACGATCGCGCCGACGCCGGCCTTGCGGCCGAGAGCGGAACCGCGGCCCGCGACCTCGGAAACGTGCCGCTCGCCCTGCACGGAGGGCGCACCCGCCGGGGGCGGCGGGGCAGGGGTGGGGGTCGCCGCGCCGCTCACCGCCGCGTCCTCCGCACGACGCGCCTCAACTGTGGCGTGCCCGTTCCCGTGCCGAGGTTGCGCCCCACCGGGTCGTAGCCCTGGTTCGCGACCCGCAGCGCCTCGCGCCCGTCGCGGAGGATGAACGACGCCGCCGTCGTCTGGACCACGACGACCTCACCCACCGTCGTGTAGGGCACGATCGTCTCCGAGCCGTCGGGCGCCACGGTGTAGATCGTCGGCATCCGGGAGTTCCCGGGGAAGCGGAAAGCCGTCTGGCGCCCGTTGTCGCTCACCTCGACGGGCTCGATGGCGGTGGACCCCTGCGCGACGTAGCGCCAGTTGCGCGGCCCGTCCGCCCAGGCGCCCGCGAGCCTCGCCTGCGTCGCCGTCTCCATCGCGTCCGCCGACGCGCGGGCCGAGGCGGAGCGCCGGGCCGCCGCCTCGTCGGAAGGATAGGTGAAGGTCACCGCGAAGGCCGCCGCCTCGCCCTCGCCGCGCGCGACGGAGATGAGGCGGAGCTGGTAGGAGCGGAACGTCCCATCGGGCCGCCGCGTCACGACCTGCGCGTTCGTGGCCGGGCGCACCTCCGTCGGCTTGATGAAGAGGAGGTTCGCCGCGGGCTGCGCGAGCCAGCCGTCGGCGTCCCCGATCGCGACCTGCGTAATCTCTTCGCCCTGCGCGAAGATGATCTGCGTCGAGCTCGTGGGCGAGCCGACGACGCGGACGACGTTCATCGGGTTGTAGGGCACGGTCTGGACGTTCGGCGAGAAGCCGGCCGTGCGCGGGAGCTGCTCTGCGGTCGCCGGCCCGACGACGAGGGCCAGGGCCGCGGCTAGGACGGGAAGACGGGTCACCCCGGGGCCTCCATGTCGGCCCGGTACGTCGTGACGACGAAGCCGAGCGGGTTGACGTTGAGCGCGGAGGACGGGAGGCCGCCCGGCGCGAAGTCGAAGCCGATCGTCGCGACCATCCGCTTCTCCGGAAGGGGCACGCCGCCGCGGCGCTCCACCTGCACGAAGCGGATCTGCGCGAGGCGCGGCCCGAGGAGGGAGGTGGACACCCAGCGCACGGTGGCAGAGCCGTCCCGGCCGAGGAGCACCTGCGGGCTCGCCGGATTGCTGCCGCGGAAGGCCGTCGCGTACTCCTCCGCCACGCGCGGCGCCGACATCAGCGCCACCGCATCGAAGAGCACGGGCGCCTCGGCCGCGGCGTAGGACTGCCGGTTCCGGACGTACTGCCAGAGGAAGTAGCGGATGGTAGCGTCCGTCGCCGCCATCTCGCCCCCGCGCACGTCGTGCACGCGCTCCACTGCCCCCGTCGCGTTGTCCACCCGGAAGACGAGCGGCACGACGGTCTTGAGGGGCGCGAGCGCCGCGGCGGTGCCGATCCCGGCGAGGCCGACGACCACCCCGACGGCCCCGAGGACCAAGCCCAGCCGCGCGCGGCGCTCGGCCGAGCGGAGGCGGTTGGCCTCGTAGCTCGCGACCTTGCGGAAATACGCGGCGGTGAGTTCCGGGTCCGCCGGGACAGGCCGTGCCCGGAACGCCTCGTCGAGGGCGCTTTTCGGTGGGATGGCGTTCACGCTCCCCTCCCGCCCGTGAGGGCGTTCGGGGAGGCGGACGCCGGCAGGGGCGCGCGCGGGCCGCGGAGGTCGTCCGGCGTCGGCGTCCAGCGCCCGGCGTTCAGCGCGCGCCAGGGCCCGGAGGGCTCGGGCGGGCGTCCGTCGCCGGCGCAGGCCGCGAGCGCGGCCGCCAGCGCGAGCGGCAGGAGGCGTGCGATCATGTTTTGTTCCTCCTTCGAGTTGAGAGATGGCCGGCCGTCGCCCGGATCAGGTCGGGCGAGTGCCGTCCGAGAGTGAACCGCCGGTCGGGGGACGAAGGCGCGCGAAGGCCGCGCGCCCGCCCGCCATCGCGCCCCGGCCGGTGAGGGAACCGACGGCGTGGCCCGCGCCGAGGATGCCGGACCGGCCGACCCGCACCGTCCCGCCGCCCGACGAGCCGGACGGACCGGCGGGGGCATTCCGGCCAGTCGAGCCGATGCCCGCGCGCATGCCACGGGCGATCGCGCCGGTATGGAAGTTCAGCCCGCCCGCGAGCGACGTGGCGATGCCCGGAAGCTGGAGCGCGACGAAGGCGCTCACCCCGAAGAAGATCATCCCAGCGAGGAGGACCTGGATCATGGACATGCTCTCGGACGAGGGAATGCGGCCGACCGTGCCGACGACGCGCTGGAGGACGGCGAGGATGATGAAGAGGAGTACCACCGTCGTCACCTGGAGGATGACGCACGAGATGAGCGAGCCGATCCACCGCTCGAAGACCGACCGCGTCGCGGCGAACAGTCCGAGGCCCACGAGGAGCGGGCCGATCGCGATGTAGAGGGCGAGGACCACGCGCGAGATGAGCCAGATCGCGAAGCAGAACACGGTCGAGAGGATGCCAGCGAGCCAGAAGAGAATGACGCAGAACTGCTTGCCGATCTCGGTGTAACCGGAGGCCCGCCACACCTCGAGGCCGGCGCGCCAGCACGCTAGCCAGACACGGTCGAAACTCGATGCGTCCACCTCCCCAATCCCACCGGACGTAAGAGCCTGGGTGAGGCTCGCTGGCAGGGTCTGGAAGAACAGGTTGTAGATCCACTGCTGATAGTTGCCCGACCCCGTGAGCAGCCAGACTACGGCCGCGGCCCGGAGCAGCCGTGCGAGAATCACAGCACCTGGTTCGGCCGACCCGCCGCGCAGGAGCAGGATGCCAGTCAGGGCGACGTAGAGGATGAGAGCGACGCGTAGCGGAGCAGCCACGAAGCCGAGAAACGCACTCATGACGCTGCTGACCGTAGCAACGAGCGGTGTCTCAACTTGCGTGACGATGTAGCTGAAGATCGCGAACTGAATATCGTTCAAGGGACTACCTTCGGGCTGTACCAGCCTCGATCTCCAGGGACCGACGAGCCGCAGTGCAGTTCTGGATTCCGGGGGACGTGCGGCACATCATGAGCTGTGCCTGACGTTCGCGCGGACGCGCTGCCCAGAAACTCGGATTGTCCGGATCGGTCGTTCCCGTCCGCCACCG
>CAXVWQ010000182.1:0-8155 GCA_964263755.1 Roseomonas sp.
GACGTGCTGGTGACGGGGTTCGACATCATCTTCTTCTGGGTGGCCCGGATGATGATGATGGGGATGCACTTCATGGGCGACGTGCCGTTCCGCGTCGTCCACATCCACGGGCTGGTGCGCGACGAGCGCGGGCAGAAGATGTCGAAGTCCAAGGGGAACGTCATGGACCCCCTGGAACTGGCCGACGCCTACGGCGCGGACGCGCTGCGCTTCACGCTGGCGTCCATGGCCGGGCCGGGGCGGGACGCGCGGCTCGGGCGGCAGAAGGTGGAGACGACACGGTCCTTCGTGACGAAGCTGTGGAACGCGGCCCGGTTCTGCGAGATCAACGGCATCGGCCCCGCGCCGGGTTTCGAAGTCGCCGCGGCCCGCGCGCCGCTGGCACGATGGCTGCTGGATTCGCTCAACACGGCGATCGCCGCCTGCGACGCCGCGTTGGACGCCTACCGGTTGGACGACTACGCCGCGGCCATCTACCGCTTCACCTACGGCACCTTCTGCGACTGGTTCCTCGAACTCGCGAAGCCCGCGCTGAACGGGGAGGACGGGGCGGAGAAGGACGAGACGCGCGCCGTGGCGGGCCACGTGTTCGGGGTGCTGCTGCGGCTGGCGCACCCCGTGATGCCCTTCGTGACGGAGGAGCTGTGGGATCGCTTCGGCTACGGGCCGGAGGGTTCGCTCATCCGCGCCGAATGGCCCGGCGCGGCTCCCGTGACGGACGCCGCAGCCGCGCGTGCCGAGGTGGACTGGCTCGTGTCCCTCGTATCCGAGGTGCGCGGCGTGCGGGCCGAAGTGGGGGTCCCGCCGTCCGTCCCCGTGCCGCTGCTGGTGCAGGGCGGCACGGCGGAGACCTTCGCGCGAGCCGCTCGCTGGGCGGAACCGATCCGCCGCATGGCCCGGGCGCCGGCCTTCACCCCGCTGGACGGCAACCCGCCGGCCGACGTGGCGCAGGCGGTGGTGGGGGAGGCGACGGTGATCCTGCCGCTCGCGGGGATCGTGGACCTCGGGGCCGAGCGGGCGCGGCTGACGAAGGACCGCGACAAGGCCGCCGCGGAGGCCGCGAAGCTCGCGACGAAGTTGGCGAACCCCGACTTCACCTCCCGCGCGAAGGAGGAGGTCGTCGAGGAGACGCGCGAACGCCTCGCGGCGGCGGAGGCGGAGGCCGCGCGGCTGACGGCGGCGCTGGCGCGCATCGGCGGCTGAGGTGCGGTTCTTCGACTTCTTCGCGCTGACGGTGCTCGCGGTGGTGCCGATCCTGTGGAGCCGGTCGCGGCTGCCGCTGATGAACCGCAACCCGCCCTTCACGCCGGACCAGGGGGCGCGGATCGGCGCGCTGATCGCCGCGATCCTCTGCTCGATCTACATCGTCCGCTACGTCATCTATCGCTGAACCGAGGGAGAGAACGAATGCCCGACGCCAACCCGCCCCCCGCCTGGGACAAGACGCGCCTCCCGTCCCGCCACGTCACCGTCGGGCCGGAGCGGGCGCCGCACCGGTCCTACTACTATGCCATGGGGATGACGGAGGAGCAGATCGCCCAGCCGCTCGTCGGCGTCGCGACCTGCTGGAACGAGGCGGCGCCGTGCAATATCGCGCTGAGCCGGCAGGCGCAGTCCGTGAAGGTCGGCGTGGCGGAGGCGCTCGGCACGCCGCGCGAGTTCACGACGATCACGGTGACCGACGGGATCGCGATGGGGCACCAGGGGATGAAGTCCTCCCTCGCCTCGCGCGACGCCATTGCCGACACGGTGGAGCTGACGGTGCGCGGCCATTCCTACGATGCGCTCGTGGGCCTCGCGGGCTGCGACAAGTCCCTGCCGGGGATGATGATGGCGATGCTGCGGCTGAACGTGCCGAGCGTGGTCATGTACGGCGGCTCCATCCTGCCGGGCACCTACAAGGGCCGCGACGTGACGGTCGTCGACGTGTTCGAGGCGGTGGGGATGCACGCCGCTGGCAACATGTCGGACGAGGACCTGCACGAGCTGGAATGCGTCGCCTGTCCCTCCGCGGGCGCCTGCGGCGGGCAGTTCACCGCCAACACGATGGCGACCGTGTCGGAGGCGATCGGCCTCGCGCTCCCGGGTTCCGCCGGCGCGCCCGCGCCCTACGAGGACCGGGACAAGTGGGCGGTCGAATCCGGCCGCGCCGTGATGAACCTCGTCCGCCGCAACCTCCGCCCCCGCGACATCGTCACGAAGGACGCCTTGTACAACGCCGCGATGATCGTCGGCGCCACCGGCGGCTCCACCAACGCCGCCCTCCACCTCCCCGCCATGGCGCACGAGGCGGGCATCCCTTTCACCCTCCAGGACGTCGCGGAGATCATGCGCGACGTCCCCACCATCGGCGACCTCAAGCCCGGCGGCCGCTACGTCGCCTTCGACGTCCACAAGATCGGCGGCATCCCCGTCATCATCCGCGCTCTTCTCGACGCCAACCTGCTTCGCGGCGACTGCATCACCGTCACCGGCAAGACCCTCGCCGAGAACCACCGCGACGTAATCTTCCCGACGAACCAGGACGTCATCCGCCCCGTCTCCGACCCCATCTCCCCCACCGGTGGCGTCGTCGGCCTGAAGGGCAACCTCGCCCCGGACGGCGCCATCGTGAAGGTCGCCGGCATGAAGGAACTGCGCTTCGAGGGCAACGCGCTGTGCTTCGACACGGAGGAGGACGCCTTCGCCGCCGTGGACGCCCGTGCCTACAAGGCCGGCGACGTGATCATCATCCGCTACGAAGGCCCCCGCGGGGGGCCGGGCATGCGGGAAATGCTGTCCACCACCGCCGCCATCTACGGCCAGGGCATGGGCGACAAGGTCGCCCTCATCACCGACGGCCGCTTCTCCGGCGCCACGCGGGGCTTCTGCATCGGCCACGTCGGGCCGGAGGCGGCGGTGGGGGGGCCGATCGCCCTGCTGCGGGACGGCGACCGCATCACGATCGACGCCGCCGCCGGGACCATCGACGTGGCGCTGAGCGACGAGGAGTTCGCCGCCCGGCGGCTCGAATGGAAGCCCCGGGGCACCGACTACAACGCCGGCGCGCTCTGGAAATACGCCCAGCTTGTCGGCCCCGCGCATCTCGGGGCCGTCACCCACCCCGGCGGCGCCGCGGAAACCCACGTCTACGCAGATATCTGACCCCTGACGCATCCGTGACCGGGCTTGGGCGGTGACGGCACGTCCGGCGTGCCGTTGCCGATCCGTCACCGAACCAACGCGAGGAACACCGATGCGCCTGCTCCCCGCTCTCGCGGCCCTTCTGGCCGCCGTCTCGCTCATGGCCTGCACCGTGGCCTCGCCGACGCCCGCGACGGTCGTCACCCCGTCGGGCGGGGCGATGGTCGTGACGCCGGCCGCCGGCGGGGCCGTGATCATCCGCTGAGGCGGCGGCCGGTCGCCCCCGCGGCGTCAGGCCAGTTCGAACACCACCGGCGCGTGGTCGGAGGGCGTCTCCTCCGACCGCGCGACCACGTCCACCGTCGTCGCGGTCAGGCGCTCGGCGAGGTCGCCGGACAGCAGGGCGTGGTCGATCCGCAGGCCGCGGTTGGCCTCGAAGGCCGGGCCGTAGTCCCAGTAGGTGAAGGGCGCGTCCTTCGGGTGCAGGGCCCGCATCGCGTCGGTCAGGCCGAGATTCACCAGGGCACGCCAAGCGGCCCGCGTTTCCGCGCGCACGAGGGCATCGGTCGGCGGCAGGGTGCGGGGGGAGTGGTCCGCCTCGGTCGGGCAGACGTTGAAGTCGCCGAGGATGGCGAGGGGCAGGAAGGCGTCCAGGCGGGCGGCGCACACGGCCCGCAGCCGTTCCATCCAGCGGATCTTGTAGGCGTAACCCGCCTCGCCGCCCGAGTTGCCGTTGGGAAGGTAGATGCCGGCGAGGTGGATCCCGTCGGCGCGGACCTCGATGTATCGGGCGTGGTCGTCCGGCTCCTCGCCCGGCAGGGCCTCGGCCACCACCTCGAAGGGCAGGCGGGAGAGGACGGCGACGCCGTTCCGGCCCCCGGTCTGACCGACGGCGTGGGTGCGGTAGCCGGCGGATTCGAAGTCGAGCGCCGGGAACTCCTCCGTCCGGCACTTCAGTTCCTGCAGGAACACGACGTCCGGCGCCGAGCGTTGGAGCAGCCGCAGCACGTGGGGCACGCGGCGCCGGACGGAGTTGACGTTGAAGGTCGCGACCCGCATCGCGGGGTCAGCCGACCGAGAAGGATACGCCGCAGCCGCAGCCTGAGGTCGCCACGGGGTTCCGGACGGTGAAGTGGGCGCCGATCAACTCATCCGCCCAATCCAGTTCAGCCCCCTTGATGAGGTCGAGCGAGACGGGGTCCACGAAGACCCGTCCGGCCGCGACGAAATCATCGGCCTCCGGCGCGTCGGAGAGGTCGAAGCGATACTGGAAGCCGGAGCAGCCCCCGGCCTCGACGGCGAGGCGGAGGCCGGCGGCCGGGCGCCCCTGGGCCGCCGCGATCGCCGCCACCTGCGCCACGGCGCGGGGTGTGGCGGAGAAGGGGAGGGGGGCGGCCGGGGTGAAGGAGGAGCCGTCGGGCATGGGGTCGGGGCCTCTCAGGGCAGGGGGAGTCGCGCCGTGGTCCGCGGGAAGATAGGACGCCCGGGCCGCCCCTCCAACGCGCGAACCTCTTTCCCGTGCCTTGCGGCGCGCGAGAGGGGGATGCTACGGCCGCCCCACCGCCCACTTCCCGCCCCGATGGACCGCCCGGACACCCCGCACACGAGCATCGCGCCCCCTGCCGCGAGTCCGGCCGCCGCGAGTCCGGCCGCCGCTCGGCCGGGCGCCGAGCACGGGCTGGCGCCCTGGGCGGTCCATGCCGAGGACTCCCGGGGCCGCCTCGTGCCGGAAACCGATCCCGGGGCGCGGTCCCCCTATCAGCGGGACCGGGACCGGATCATCCACTCCACCGCTTTCCGGCGGCTGCAGTACAAGACCCAGGTCTTCATCTATCACGAGGGCGACGCCTTCCGGACCCGCCTGACCCACTCCATCGAGGTCGCGCAGATCGCCCGCTCCATCGCCCGGCAGTTGCGGTTGGACGAGGATCTGGCGGAAGCGCTCGCCCTCGCCCACGACCTCGGTCACCCCCCCTTCGGCCATGCTGGGGAGGAGGCGCTGAACGGGGTGATGCGGAACTGGGGGGGCTATGACCACAACGCCCAGTCGCTCAAGGCCGTGACGGTGCTGGAACACCGCTACGCGGGCTTCGACGGGCTGAACCTGACGTGGGAGACGCTGGAGGGGCTGGCGAAGCACAACGGCCCGCTGCGCCGCCCGCCCGCCTTCATCGCCGAGTTCTCCGCCCGCTACGACCTGGAGCTGGACTGCCACGCGAGCGGTGAGGCGCAGGCCGCCGCGATCTCCGACGACATCGCCTACAACAACCATGACCTGGATGACGGGCTGCGGGCCAACCTCTTTACCTTAGAGGAGGCGTGCGCCCTGCCGCTGGTCGCCGAGGCGCGGGACCAGGCGATGCCGCACCTGCGGCCGGACACGCCCCCCGACCGGGTCGCCGCCGAGATCATCCGGCGCGTCATCAACCTCATGGTGAACGACGTGGTGGCGGAGGCGGAGCGGCGGCTGGCGCGGCTGAATCCCGCCTCCGTCCACGACCTGCGGCGCGCGGGGTATCCGGTGGTGTGCTTCTCCGAGCGGATGCGCGTGCTGAACCAGGAGACGCGGGACTTCCTGATGGAGCGGATGTACCGCTCCTGGCGCGTGGCCCGCACCGCGACGAAGACGAAGCAGGCGCTGCGGGTGATGTACACCCTCCTTCACGGCCACACCGACCTGCTGCCACCGCATTGGCGCGAGCGGGCCGGGGAGTCCGGTTCGGCCCGGGCGGCGGCGGCGGTGGGCGACTACATCGCCGGCATGACCGACAAGTTCGCCCTCGAAGAGCACCGTCGGCTGACGGACCCCTTCACCCCCGGCTGAGTTCTCATGACCCAGGACATCTTCCGCGCCATGGCGGCCGAGGTGGTCGCCGCGCTGCGCGACCTGCTGCCGGCGCTGCCCGAGGAGGCGCTCGCGCGCGTGCTCGTCGAGCCGCCGCGCGACCCCTCGCACGGCGACATGGCGACGAACGCCGCGCTGGTGGTGGCCAAGCCCGCGCGGATGGCCCCGGCGAAGGTGGCGGCCGACCTGGCGGCGCGGCTGGCGGCGCTGCCGCACGTGGTCTCGGCGGCGCCGGCCGGCCCGGGGTTCGTGAACATCCGGCTGACGGAGGACCACCTGCGGGCGCAGGTGCCGGTGATCCTGCGGGCGGCGGAGTCCTACGGCGACGGCACGATCGGCGCCCGGCGGCGGGTGGACGTGGAATACGTCTCCGCCAATCCCACCGGCCCGATGCATGTGGGCCATTGCCGCGGGGCGGTGGTGGGCGACGCGCTGGCGAACCTGCTGATCAAGGGTGGCTGGGCCGTCACGAAGGAATACTACGTGAACGACGCCGGGGCGCAGGTGGGGGCGCTGGGGTGGGCGGCCTACTGGCGTTACCTCGAGGCCGCGGCGCGGTCCGGCGACACGTCCCGCGCGGTGCTGGCGCGGCTGGCCGCGAAACCGGAGGACGCGCGCGCCATCGTCGAGGCGGAGTACGGGATCACCCTGCAGTACGGCGGCGACTACCTCGAACCCGTCGGCGCGGCGCTGTTCGCGGAACACGGCCTCTCACTCGTTCCGCCGGACGGCGCCCCCCCGGCCAACGCGACCCTCGCCCTCATCCGCGCCCGCGCCGTGGCCATGATGATGGACGAGATCCGCGAGGACCTGGCCGCCCTCGGCGTGTCGCAGGATACCTTCGTCTCGGAGGCGGCGCTGATCGCGGGGGGCGTGACCGACGCCGCGATCGCCGACCTGTCGTCGCGCGGCCTCGTCTACGAGGGTATCCTCGAACCCCCGAAGGGCAAGACGCCCGACGACTGGGAACCCCGCGAGCAGACCCTGTTCCGCTCCACCGCCTACGGCGACGACGTGGACCGGCCGCTCCGCAAGTCCGACGGCTCCAGCACCTACTTCGCGAACGACATCGGCAACCACGCCGACAAGATCGCCCGCGGCCACGATGAGTTGGTCCACGTCTGGGGCGCCGACCACGGCGGCTACGTGGCGCGCATGAAGGCGGCGGTGGCCGCGCTGTCCGACCGGCGCGTGCCGTTGGACATCGTCCTCTGCCAGGTCGTGAGGGTCGTGAAGGGCGGCGAGCCCGTCCGCATGTCCAAGCGCGCCGGCACCTACGTCGCCCTCCGCGACCTCATCGACGAGGTGGGCCGCGACGCCGTCCGCTTCACCATGCTGACCCGCAAGCCCGACGCCCAGATGGACTTCGACCTCGACAAGGTCGTGGAGCAGTCGCGGGAGAACCCGGTCTTCTACGTGCAGTATGCCCACGCCCGCTGCCGCTCCGTCCTGCGGTCGGTGGAGGACCCCGCCCCGGCCGCCCTCGCCGACGCCGACCTGACCCACCTCGCCGCCCCGGAGGAGATGGCCCTGATCCGCCGCCTCGCCGCCTTCCCGCGCGTCGTCGAATCCGCCGCACTCGCCCGGGAACCACACAGGATCGCCTTTTTTCTCCATGACTTGGCCGCCGACTTTCACCTATTGTGGAACCGGGGGCGCGAGGACACGACCTTGCGGTTCATCCGGGACGGGGAACCGGATGCCACCCGCGCGAGGCTCGCCCTCGTCGCGGCGACGGCGACGGTGATCCGGTCCGGGCTGGGAGTGATGGGGGTCACGCCCGTCGAGGAGATGCGGTGAGCGATTTCACGGCGCCGAGCTACCGGATCCGTCCGGCCCGATCGTCCTTCGAGGTGCCGTGGCGCCCGATCGGGCTGGCGGCCGGCTTCCTCGCGGTGGTCGGCATCTGCGCGGGATCCGCGTGGTGGGTCATGCGCGGCGGCTCCGGGGCGGTGCCGGTGGTCGAGGCCGACAACCGCCCCATCCGCGTACGCCCGGACACCCCCGGCGGCATGCGCGTGGCGAACCAGGACGAGCGCATCTTCGACGCCCGGCGCCCCGGCCAGCCGGCGCAGGCGCCGAACGGCCAGCGGCTGGCGCCGGATGCGGAGCGGCCCGACGTGACCGCGCTGCGTCAGGCGGCCCAGCCCCGGCCGGCCACCCCTGCCCCCGCCGCGCCGCCGGCCG
>CAXVWQ010000183.1:0-6542 GCA_964263755.1 Roseomonas sp.
CCTTCCACACGCGGCCCGTCACCAGCTGGAAGGGGCGTGTCGAGATCTCCTGGCCGGAGGGCGCCACGCCGATGAGGATCGACTCGCCCCAGCCGCGGTGGCAGCATTCCAGCGACTGGCGCATCGTGTGGACGTTGCCGACGCACTCGAAGGAGAAGTCGGCCCCGCCCCCCGTGGCGTCGACGATCGCCTGCACGACGTGGTCGCGCCCGACCTCGTCCGGGTTGACGAAGTGCGTCATGCCGAACTTGCGGGCCATCTCGGCCTTGGCGGGGTTGAGGTCCACGCCGATGATCTTGTCCGCGCCCACCATGCGGGCGCCCTGGATCACGTTCAGCCCGATGCCGCCGAGGCCGAACACCGCGACGTTGGCGCCGGGCCAGACCTTCGCCGTGTTCACCACCGCGCCGATGCCCGTGGTGACGCCGCAGCCGATGTAGCAGATCTTGTCGAAGGGCGCGTCCTCCCGGACCTTCGCCACCGCGATCTCCGGCAGCACCGTGAAGTTGGAGAAGGTGCTGCAGCCCATGTAGTGGAACACCGGCTTGTTCGGGTCCTCGCAGGAGAAGCGCGAGGTTCCGTCGGGCATCACGCCCTTGCCCTGCGTCGCGCGGATCGCGGTGCAAAGGTTGCTGCGCTGGGACAGGCAGGTTTTGCACTGGCGGCATTCCGGCGTGTAGAGCGGGATGACGTGGTCGCCCGGCCTCACGCTCGTCACGCCCGCGCCGACCTCGCGGATCACGCCGGCGCCCTCGTGGCCGAGGATGCAGGGAAACAGACCTTCGGAATCGAGGCCGGACAACGTGTAGGCGTCGGTGTGGCAGATCCCGGTGGCCATGATCTCGACGAGGACCTCGCCGGGCTTCGGGCCGTCGAGGTCCACGGTCTCGATGGTCAGCGGGACGTTGGCCTTCCAGGCGACGGCAGCGCGGGTTTTCATCGGTGCGATCAGCTCCCTCTCGGGCCGCGACCTTAGGGCGGCCCGTGCGGTCAGGCCAGCAGGCGGCGCATGGTCCGGGCGAAGCGCGCGGCGATGGCGTCGCGCGCGTGGTGGCGGCCCTCCGACACCACCGTGCGGCCACCCGCCACGACGGTTCGGATGGGGCTCGCCTGACCGGAGAACACCCAGGCATCGAGGAGACCGTCGCCGTCCTGACCGGCCAGGGTAGGATGGTCCGGGTCGAGTTCGACGAGGTCGCACACGGCGCCGGGGCGGATGCCGCCGCGCGTCGCCGTGGCGGCGGCACCCCCGGCGAGCACCGCGTCGAACAGGGTGCGGCCGGGGTGGGGCGAACCGTCGTCCGTCGCGATGCTGCGCGCGCGATGCCTCAGGCGCTGGCTGAGTTCGAGGAGGCGCATCTCGTCCCGCAGGGCGGTGCCGACATGGCTGTCCGTGCCGACGGCGTAGGCACCGGCCGCGCCGCGGTAGGTCGGCAGGTCGAAGATGCCGTCGCCGAGGGAGGCTTCCGTCGAGGGGCAGAGTGCGACCGTGGCACCGGTGGCGGCCAGCCCCGCGCTCTCGGCGGGCGTCATGTGCGTGCAGTGGATGAGGCACCAACGGTCATCGAGCGGCGCGTTGTGCAGCAGCCATTCCACGGGGCGCGCACCGGTCACGGCAACGCACTCGTCCACCTCGCGGGTCTGCTCCGCGGCATGGATATGGATCGGACCCCGGTGCGTCGCGAATGCGGCGAGCATGTCCGGCGTGACGGCGCGGAGGGAATGGGGGGCGACGCCGAGGGTGGCGTTGGGGAGGGTGGCGACCGCCTGATCGCTCCGTGCCAGGATGTCGGCGAAGCGGTCGGGGTCGTTGAGGAAGGGACGCTGCCCTGGCGACGGGTCGCGGCCGAAGATGCCGCCGTGGCGATACAGGCTCGGCAGGAGGGTCAGCCCGATGCCGGTCGCGCGGGCGGCCTCGACGTGGCGGAAGGCCATCTCCGCCGGGTTCGCGTAGGGCGTGCCGTCGGCGGAGTGGTGGAGGTAGTGGAACTCGGCGATGCGGGTGAAGCCGTGCTCCAGGCATTCGACGTGAAGCTGGGCGGCCACGGCCTCCGCGTCGTCCGGGGTGAGGCGGGCGACGAAGCGGTACATCGTGTCCCGCCACGTCCAGAAGGAGTCCTGGCCGTGCGGGGATCGCCGTTCCGCCGCACCCGCCATGGCTCGCTGGAAGGCGTGGGAATGGACGTTTGTCACGCCGGAGACGACGGCGCCCGAAAGGCGCGTGGCGGTGCCGGCAGGCGAGTCCGGCGTGACGGCGGCGACGGTGCCGTCCGGGGCGACGGCGATGGCGACGTCCCGCGCCCAGCCGGTCGGGAGCAGGGCGCGGGCCGCGTGATAGGTCGTCACGGTTCGCGTGGCTTGGGCGCCGGACCCGCCGCGTCGAGGAGCGAGAAGGAGGGGGCAATGCCCGCGACGACGTCCGGATCGGCCAGGTTCAGGAGCGACATGGTGGTCGCGGGCCGCGCCACCGGCGGCGCGAACGGCACGGGTGCGGCGAGACCCAGCAGCGACGTGGTGGTGAACGGCACGGGCGGCACGACCTCCGCCGGCGCGGACCAGGTGACGCGTTCGAGGTAGGTCGCGAGGAAGCGGCGGAGGCGCGGTTCGGCGGCGTGCCGGAACACCTCCGCCGCCGCGCCATCCACGAGCTTCTTCCCATGGTCGAGGAACACGGCCCGCGACGCGACGGAGGCGACGAAGCCCATCTCGTGCGAGACGACGAGCATCGTCTGCCCTCCGCCGGCGAGCGCGCGGATGACCGCCAGCACCTCCGTCGTCAGTTCAGGGTCCAGCGAGGCCGTCGGCTCGTCGAACAGGATGATGCGTGGTTCCACCGCGAGCGTGCGCGCGATCGCGACGCGCTGCTGCTGGCCGCCGGACAGCTGGGCCGGACGGCGGTCGGCGAAACGCAGCAGCCCCACGCGGTCCAGCATCGCCCGCGCGCGCTCCGCCGCCTCCGCCTTCGGACGCCGCCGCGCGACGCGGAGGGCGAGCGCCACGTTCTCCTGCGCCGTCAGGTGGGGACACAGGTTGAACTGCTGGAACACCATGCCGATGGTGCCGTCGCCGGGCGTGGGCGTGCGCCCCTCTACCGTGATCCGGCCACCGGAGAGCGGATCGAGGCCCGCGACGCAACGAAGGAGGGAGGACTTGCCGGACCCGGAGGGACCGATGATCCCGACCACCTCGCCGCGCGCGACCTCGAGCGACACGCCGTCGAGGATCTGCACGTCCCCGACGCGGCGGGACACGGCCTCGACGGAGAGGAACCCCGTCATGCCGGCGCCGCGCGTTCGATGCCGAGGGTGGCGCGGGCGATGGTGCGCTCCAGGCGGCGCGCGGCCCAGGCGGTGAGTTCGACGAGGAACCAGTAGCCCAGCGCCAGCGCCAGGGTGGTCTGGGCGAAGGCGAAGGTCGCGGAGCCGACGCCGCTCACCGTGAAGGTCAGTTCGGGGACGGTGATGATGGAGAGCACGGCGGTCTCCTTGATGAGGATGACGGCGAGGTTGGCAAGCGCCGGGAGCACGCCGAGCGCCATCTCCGGCAGGAGGATGCGGGACACCGTCTGTCGCGTGTTCAGGCCGAGGAGGCGCGCGGCCTCGACGTGACCGGGGGGAATGGCGCGGAAGCCGGCGCGAAAGACCTCGGAGAAATAGGCGGCGGCGTAGATGGAGAGGGAGAGCCAGCCGGCGACGAGGGGCGTCAGGTCGAGGCCGATGAAGGGGCCGCCGAAGTAGAGGAGGAAGGCCTGGACGAGGAAGGGGATGCCGCGGACGACCTCCACCACCGTCAGCAGCGCGACGTTCAGCGGCGCGGGGCCGAAGTGGCGGGCGATGGCGACGAGGATTCCGGCGATCAGGCCGGTGGCGACGGCCGCGAGCCAGATGAGGACGGTGTACGGCAGCCCGCGCGCGACGGCCCAGAGGGTTTCGGCGACGACGCTCATGCGGGCCTGCGCGACCAGCCGGCGGCCATCAGGCCGAAGTTGATGACGAGGTAGAACACCCCGCACATCGCGTAGGCCTCCAGCGGCCGGAAGGTGGAGGAGGCGAGGGCCTGCGAGGCGCGCGTGAGTTCGAGGATGCCGACGACGGAGATGAGGGACGACGCCTTCATGATCATGATCGCCTCCCCCACGATCGCCGGCCGCATGGCGGCGGCGGCGATGGGCAGGCGGATGCGGAGGAAGGTCTGGGCGGGCGAGAGGCCGAGGAGGCGCGCGGCCTCGACGGACCCCGGCGGCACGGTGGCGAGGCCGCCGCGCAGGATCTCCGCCATGTAGGCCGCGCAGCACAGGCCGAGCGTGCCGACGGCGGCGACGATGGCGGGGATGTCGAGGCCGATGAAGGGCAGGGCGTAGTAGGCGAGGAGGAGCTGAACCAGCAGCGGCACGCCGCGGAAGAACGAGATGTAGGTGGCCGCGACCATCCGCGGCGCGCGCGACGGCACCGTCGCCGCCGCCGCGATCGCCGCCCCCGCCACGAAGCCGAGGGCGATCGCGGCGAGCGAGACGAGGATCGTCGCGACCGAGGCGCGGAGGTAGGCGGGCCACGCCTCCGCGATGAAGGCCCAATCCATTTCCAAGGCGGGTATCAGACCATCGGGGGCGGGACGTTGTCCGGCGTCTCGAAGGCCTGACCGAACCACTTGGTCTGCAGCGCGGTGAGGCGGCCGTCGGCGCGCATCTTGCGGATGCTCTCGTCCACCGCGTCCAGCAGCGGCGCGGAATCCGCGTCCTTGCGGCCGATGTAGCCGAAGTAGGAGGGCTGGCCGAAGGGCGGCGTCACCACCGCGAACACGTTGGGCCGCTGCTTCGCGACGAAGGCGATGTTCGGCAGCGAGTTGGCGACCGCGACGATCCGTCCGGCCGCGAGGTCAGCGTAGGATTCGGAGAAGGACTGATACTCGCGGATCGCCGGCGTGGTCCCCGGCAGCGTCGCGACGTAGGCCTGGAACTGCGCGAGCTGGGCGGTGGCGGTGGCGCATCCCAGTTGCTTGCCGGCGATGTCAGTCGACCGCGTGATGGAGGTGTCGTTGGCGCGCTTGAGCAGCGCCACCGTCGCCTCGGCCACGGGGACGGTGAAGCGGTAGCGATCCACGCGGGCGCGGGTGATCGTCGCGGGGCCGCCGACCATGTCGTAGCGCCCGGCCTCCAGCCCCGGCAGCACCGCCGGCCAGGGCAGGTCCTGGAAGCGGATGCGGACGTTCAGGTCGCGGCCGACATGCTCGAACAACTCGACGTTCATGCCGACCTGGCGACCGCCCTCGGTGAAGTCGAAGGGCGCGAAGTGCAGTTCCGTCGCGATGAGGAGCTCGCCGGCGCGGCGCGCCTTCTCCAGGTTGTTCGCGGCGGCGGGCCGGATGTTGGCGGCGGTCACGCCGCCGATCGTGGCGGCGCCGAGGGCGCGGCGGGTGATGCTCATGCGGTGGTGACCCCTTCGTCGGTTCGTGGATGATGCGGCGGACGGCGCGGCGGCGCCACGGTCCAGGTTGACATGACAGGTCATGAGCGTAAGCCTGTTCCCGCCGGCGGATCAAGCCGGCCACCGAACGGAGGCGCGCGTGACCGAGTCCTTGCCCGTCGTGGACGTGTCCGGATTGCTCGCCGACGCAAGGGCCGTGCCGGCGGTGGGCGCGGCCATCCGCGCGGCCTGCGAGGGTCCGGGCTTCTTCTACGTCTCGGGCCACGGCATCCGCGACGCGGTGATCGCCGATGCGGCGACGGAGGCGCTGGCCTTCTTCCACCGTCCGGAGGAGGAGAAGCGGCGTGTCGCGGCGAACGCGCTGCACCGCGGCTGGCACGCCATGGGCGGTGCGCTGATGGAAGGCGCGAAGCACGCCGACCGGAAGGAGTTCTTCTCCCTCGGCCTGGAACTGGCCGAGGACGACGCGGACGTCGTCTCCGGCGTGCCGCTACGCGGCCCCAACCAATGGCCGTCCTTCGCGCCGACCCTGCGCCCCGCGATGTCGGCCTACTTCGACGCCGTCGGTCGCGTCGGCGCCGACCTGCTGCGCGCCGTGGCCGTGGCGCTCGACCTGTCCCCGGACTTCTTCGCCTCGCGCTACGGCAAACCCCTGCAACGCACCCAGGCCATCTTCTACCCACCCGGCCACGCTCACCCGGAGGAGGAAGTCTTCGGCCTCGCCGCCCACACCGATTTCGGCTGCATCACCCTCCTCTGGCAGGACGACAACGGCGGCCTCCAGGTGCGCGACCGCCGCAGCGGCGAGTGGATCGAGGCCCCTCCCCTCCCCGGCACCCTCGTCGTCAACGTCGGCGACCTGCTGGGCCGCTGGTCCAACGACCGCTTCGCCTCCACCCCCCACCGCGTGCTGAACCGATCGGGCCGCGAACGCCTGTCCATCGCCACCTTCTACGACCCGGACTTCGCGGCGGGCGTAGACCCGCGCGAACTCGGCGTATCCGACGCGGAGGCGCGCTACGAGCCGACGACGGCCGGCGCCCACATCCTCGGCCGCTTCGACAAGGCCTTCGCCTACCGCAAGACGCTGACCCCCGCCTGATGCCGCGGGACGGCGGA
>CAXVWQ010000184.1:0-7054 GCA_964263755.1 Roseomonas sp.
GGCCCTGGACCCGCGTTCGGTTTTTGGACGTCCTCGCTCAGGAGGCCCCCCAAGCGGGGCCTCCTGAGCGAGGACATTCAGGAAAAACAGATCGCGGGGGTCCGGGGGGCCCGTTGGGTCCCCGGTGGTGGGGTCTTGGGAGGCAAAGCCTTCCCAGGGCCACAGGCGCCCCCCCCGAAGGCCGGGACGGAGGTGCCTCCGCCTCAGCGGGCGCCGAGGGGTGGGATGCCGGTCTCGGTCGCCAGCCGGTCGAGCGTGGCGACGAGGGCCGGCGGCAGGGGGACGCCGCGGGCCGTGCGGTCGCGGCGGCGTTCGGCGCGGGCCTCGCCGGGGGTGCGGATGCGGTCCACGCCGGGGAGGCGGGCGGAGGCGCGGAGGTCGTCGAGGTGGCGCGCCACCTCCGCCCGGAACGTCGCGGGGTCGAGGAAGCGGGCCACGTCCACGGCAATGAGGACGTGGCCGGTCTCCGTCACGGTGCGTTCGTCGGCGTTGAAGTCCACCACGTCGCGCCCGAAGGCGGCGCGGTTGAGCGGGCCGGCGAGGAGGCCGAGGACGAGGGCGAGGCCGGAGCCCTTGTAGCCCCCGACGGGGAGCAGCACGCCGTCCGCGGAGCGCGCCGGGTCGGTCAGGGGTTCGCCGGTGCGGGCGTCCACCATCCAGCCCTCCGGCATCGGCTCCCCACGCAGGGCGTGGCCCTTCACGGTGCCGTAGGAGACGACGGTGGTCGCCATGTCGAGCACCACCGGGTCGCCGTCGCCCATCGGGATGGCGATGGCGAGCGGGTTGGTGCCGAGGAGCGAGTCCGTGCCGCCCCAGGGCGCCATGTGGTTCGCGGAGGCGACGACCGTGTAGATCCCGACCATCCCGGCGGCGAGCGGGAGGCAGGCGTGCACCGCGCCCGACCCCGCGTGGTTGGACCGTCGCGCGCCGACCCAGGCGATCCCGCTCTCCCGCGCGATCGACACCGCGGTTTCGCCGGCGCGCGACATGACGAGGTGGCCGAGGGCGTTGTCGCCCTCCACCATCGCGATGGCGGGGGCCAGCCGGTCCACGCGGATCTCCGCGCGCGGGTTGATGCCGCCGGTGCGGAGGCGGCGGACGTATTGCGGCAGGCGGAAGATGCCGTGCGCGTCGGCGCCGGTGAGGTCGGCCTCGACCATGAGTTCGGCCGCGCGCGCGGCGTCGGCGGGCGGGACGCCGTGGGCGGCGAACACGGCGGCGGCGAGGCTCCGCAGCGCGGCGGCGGCGTGGCGCGGCAGGTCGGCCGCATCGTTCGAAGCCATGGTGGGTTCCCCGTTCCGCGGGCCATGAGACGCGCGAGCCGCGCCGGGTCAAGGCTCCACGCATCCGTCGTGCGGCCTTGTCGGTGAGGGCGCGACCACTTGCCGCCCGGCGGGATCAGGCCCCGGCGCGAAGGTCCACCGGCTCCACATGCGCCACCACCCGCACCCCCGCGCCACGCCCGATCGCCCTTAGGATGGCCCCGAGATTCGCCGCGCGGGGGTTCCCCGACGGGCCGAGCATCCGCATGAGGCTCGTTTTCCCGATCCCGGTTTCGCGCGCCAGGGCGTCGAAGCCCATCGTGGCGTTCACCACGTCCCGGATCTGGCCGATGGCGGTGGCCACGTCGCCTTCCAGGATGTTTTGGGCCGCCTCCTCGACGAGGGCGGCGCGGAAGGCCGGGTCCGTCCGGGCCCGCCGCGCGACGGTCTGCCGAAAGTCACGTGTCAGCGCCATCGTCAGCCTCCCTCGTGGCCCGGACCAAGTCCGGCCCGGACGTGCCCTTCCGGGCCTTGTACTCCCGCCAGAGAACCTTCGCGAACGCGATGTCCTCGTCCTGCCGTCGCTTGTCCCCGCAGAGGAGGAGGATGACGAGTTCGCCGCCATCCATCGCGAAGTACACCCGGTAGCCCGGCCCATGATCAACGCGCGCCTCGTGGGCGCCCTCGCCGATCGGCCGCACGTCCGGTTGCAGGCCCCGCGCCAACTTGCGGACCACCGTGTCCACGCGCGCCTGCGCCCGGGGATCCCGAAGCGCGCCGAACCGGTCATCGAACGGGGACGACCCGTCGGTGCGCAGGTAGGAGCGGGCCGAAGGCACCAATCTTGATAACATATATGCCATCATAAGTCCAACTGGACTTCGGCTGCACCTTGACACGGCTGATGGGGCGCCGGCGTCCTCCCCGGCAAGGAAGGGCCGCGCGGCACGGCGCGGCGGGGGACACGCCATGAACCACGCGCTGCACCGACGCTCCCTCGCGAGGGCCCTCGCGATGGCGCCGCTCGCCCTCGCCCTCCCCGCCCGCGCCCAGCCCGCCTACCCGGACCGCCCGATCCGCGTGATCATGCCGCTCGCTGCCGGCAGCGCCGTGGACGTGATGGTCCGCATCGTCGCTGAGCGCATGGGCGAGACCCTCGGCCAGCGCCTCGTCATCGAGAACCAGACCGGCGCGTCCGGCATGATCGGGATGCGCGCCGGGGCGCGGGCGCCGGCGGATGGCCACACCCTCCTCGCCACGAACGACGCCGTGCTGACGATGGTGCCGAACCTCGATCCCGCCGCGGGCTACGACCCGCTGCGGGACTTCGCCCCGGTCGGGCAGGTCGCGCGCATCCGCTGGGCCCTCGTCGCCCACCCCGCCGCGCCCGCGGCGGACGTCGCGTCGCTCATCGCCGCCGCCCGCGCCCGGCCGGGCGGCCTGGACTACGCCTCCGGCGGGGTCGGCTCGCCGCAGCACGTCGCGATGGAGACGTTCCTGCGGCAGGCGGGCGTGCGGATGAACCACATCCCCTACCGCGGCGCGACGCCGGCGCTGAACGCCGTGGTGGCGGGGCAGGTGCCCTTCGGCTTCTTCGGTCTGCCCACGCCGGACCCGTTCGCGCGCGAGGGCCGCCTCCGCATCCTCGGCACCGCTGGCCCGGCGCGCGTCGCCACCCTGCCGGACGCCCCGACCATCGCGGAGGCCGGGCTGCCCGGCTTCGCCTTCTTCACCTGGGGCGCCCTCCTCGCCCCCGCCGGCACGCCGGGTGCGGTCGTGGCGCGGGTGAACGAGGCGCTGCGGGAGGCGCTTGCTGCCCCCGCCGTGCGGGACCGCCTGGAAGGGCTGGGCTACGAGATCGTCGGCAACGCGCCCGACGCCTTCGCCGCCGTGCTGGCGCGGGACCACGCGGCCATGGCCGAACTGATCCGCACGGCCGGCATCCGGCCGGAATAGGCCGGCACCAGCCCGGATGACGGAACCGGGAGCGGCCTGAACCACCCCGTCCCACCCGCGTTGGCCAACCATGGTCCGATCCCGCCACCCCGTCCCGCTCGCCGCCGCGCTGCTCCTCGCCGCCGCTCTCCCGGGCTGCGCGGCCTTCCAGGGGGAGGCGGTGGCGGACGTCGCGGGCATCGCCGCCGCCGGCGTTTCCGACGCGGTCGGGGCGAGCGGCGCGGCGGCGGCCGGCATCGGCCTCGGCGTCCGGGCGGTAACGCGGGCGGGGCTGCAATACGCCCAGCGGCGGGTGCGCGGCGCGGCGCAGGACCGGGTCGCGGCGGTGGCGGGCCCCCTCGCGGTCGGCGCCGTCGCCCGCTGGTCCACGGACCATTCCCTGCCGCTGGAGCCGGAGGAGCGGGGCCGCGTGACCGTCAGCCGGATCGTCTCCGCCGCGCCGATGGCGTGCCGGGAGATCGTCTTCTCCGTCGATGCGAAGGAGGGCGAGGAGGCCGCGACCGCCTTCTACGCCGCGATCATCTGCCGCGACGGCACCCGCTGGCGCTGGGCCACCGCGGAACCGGCGGTCGGCCGCTGGGGGTCGCTGCAATGAGCCGCACCACCGCCCGCGGACCCTTCGGCCGGGCGTTCCTCGCCTGCGTCGCCGTGGCGGGCCTCGCGGGCTGCGAATCCGTCGCGGACGCCGCGGGCGCGGTTTCCGGCATCGCCGCGGGCACCGCCACCGGCAACCCCGCGCTCGGCTACGGGATCGGCCTCGGCGTCCGCGCCGGCGCGAACGAGGGGCTGCGTTACCTCGCCCGCCGCTGGCACCGCACGGAGCAGGAGGCGATCGCCGACGCCATCGGCGCCACGCCGCCCGGCGCCTCCCGCCCCTGGATGGTCCGACACGACCTGCCCATCGGGGACAAGGAGGGGGAGGTCCGGGTGGTGCGCGAGATCCCCTCGGCGCTGGCGACCTGTCGCGAGGCCCTGTTCTCCGTCGCCTCCGACGACGGCCCGGCCTGGTTCTCCACGGTCGCCTGCCGCCACGGCGAGCGTTGGCGCTGGGCGGCGGCGGAACCGGCCGTGGGGCGCTGGGGCAACCTGCACTGACGGGACCGCGTGCGGCGCGCTACCCCAGTCGCCGCAGCGGCCCCACTGTCAGCAGGAACGCCGCCGCGGACAGGGCGAGCGGCACCACCACCCAGCCCCAGCCGAACCCCGCCGCCGCCGCGATGGCGAGCGGCGCGAGGAACTGGCCGATGTTGTTGCACTGAACCGTCAGGCCGAGCGCGGGGGCCGTCAGCCCCGCCTCCGGCACCGTGCGCGGGATGATCGCGAAGAGCGAGGCCGGGACCATCCCGCCGATGCCCGAGGCGAGCAGCGCCGCGACCACCGCGGGCACGGCGGGCAGCACGAAGGCCCCCGCCGTCAGCACCGCCATGGCGGAGAGGGCGAGGGTGGCGATCCATCCCGGCCCGAATCCCGCGCGCATGGCCCAGCCCGCGGAGAGGTTGCCGACGACGTTCGCCCCCGCCGCCACCGCGCCCGCGAGGCCGGCGGCGGTGACGGACATGCCGTCGGCCTCCACCAGCCGGGCCGGCAGGAAGCCGGCGATGGCGACGTAGTTCACGGTGTAGGTCGCGAAGCACAGCGCGGCGCGCACCGGCAGGCGGGCCCGGAGCAGCGCCGCCACCGGCAGATGGCCCGACGCCGCGGCCGGCTCCGGGACGCGACGGACGAAGGCCCAGGCGGTCACCGCCGCGACGGCGGGCAGCACGGAGGCGACCGCCCAGGCCACGCGCCACCCGGGCCCGGCGACCAGGGGGGCCATGAGGAGGCCGAGGCAGACGCCGGCGGGCATGAAGGTGCTCCAGGCCGCGAGCGCCAGCCCGCGATCCGCCGGGGCGGCGCGTTGGGCGATCAGGGCGGGCGCCGCGACCACCACCGCAAGGAAGGCCGCTCCCTCCGCCAGTCGGGCCGCATAGAGCGTCACCACCCCCGTCGCCGCCGCGGCCGCGAAGCCCGCGAGGGCCAGCACCGCCAGCGCGGGCACGAGCACCCGCCGCAGCCCCGCCCGCGCCGCCGCCGATCCCGCGGCGAGGCCGCCGAGCGCGGCGAGAAGGGAGAAGGCGGACATCAGCCCCGCCGCCCCCGTCAGCCCGATGCCGAGGTCGTTGCCGATGACGACGAGGGCGGGGGACACCTTGCCGATCTGCAACGCCCCGGCGATCCCCGCGCCGACGAGGGCGGCGATCTCCGCCCAGTCGGTCCGGGGGGCGGTCCGGGATTCAGAAGAGGTCGAAATACTCGCGCTGCTCCCATTCCGAGACCTCGGCCTCGAAGCGCGCGATCTCGTGCCGCTTGATGCGGAGGAACCAGTCCACGACCTCGTCCCGGAAGGCGGCACGGGCGGCGGCGCTGCCGTCCAGCGCGTCCAGCGCCTCCGCGAGCGTGCGGGGCAGGGGTTCGGCGGCCGCGTCGTAGGGCGTCGCCGACGGTGGGCCCGGATCGCGCGCCTCCGCGATGCCGTCGAGGCCGAAATGCAGCTGCGACGCCATGTAGAGGTAGGGGTTCGCCGCCGGCTCCCCCACCCGGTTCTCCAGGCGCGTCGCGGGGTCTCCCCCCGGCATGTCGGGGCGGCCGAGGGCCCGCACCATCACGCCGCGGTTGTCCACGCCCCACACCGCGCGATCCGGCGCGAGCGACATGGGACGGTAGCGCCGATACCCGTTGAGCGTCGGCGTGGAGAGGGCCGCCGCGGCGCGCGCGTGGTGCAGCAGCCCGCCGAGGTAGTGGCGCGCCGTGTCGCTCAGGGGGTCGCCGCTCCCCATGAACGCGTTGCGACCGTCCCGCGTGAGCGACTGGTGCAGGTGCCAGCCCGACGACATGACGTTGGGGATGCGCGGTCGGCACATGAAGGTCGCGTGGTGCCCGTGCCGCCGCGCCACCTGCTTCACCGCGGAGCGGAACAGCATCACGTTATCAGCGGATTCCATCGCCTCCCGCGCGTCGAAGGTGAACTCCACCTGCGAGGGACCGTACTCCACCTCCATGCTCCGCAGCGGCAGCCCGAGGCCCTGCACCGCCCCCCGCAGCCGCTCCAGGATCGGGTCGAGCGCGTCGTAGCGGCTCTCGGTGAGGTAGTTGTAGCCCTGGGTCAGCAAGGCGACGTCGGGCGGCGTCCCCGGCTGCCCCGCATCCTCCGGCGCGAGCCGCGGGTCGGTCAGGCGGAACAGGTGGAACTCCAGCTCGACGCCCGTGACGAAGCCGAACCCCGCCGCCGCCGCGCGGTCCACGGCACGGCGCAGCTGGTGCCGCGTGGACAGCGCCACCGGCCGGCCATCCGCGAAGAACGCGTCGCACAGCATCCACCCGGTGTGCGGCGCCCAGGGCAGCACGCGGAAGGTCGCGGGATCGGGGATCAGCAGGAAGTCCGCAGCGCCCCGCATCTCCGGCGCGCCGTAGCCGCCGCCCGCGGAGAACACGGACCACGCGGTGCGATGCGCCGTGTCCTTCAGCAGCATCGTCGTCGTCATCGCCACGCCGTCACGCAGCGCCCGCGCCGCGTCGGCCGCCACCACCGTCTTGCCGCGGAGGATGCCGTGCCCATCGGCCCAGGACAGCCGCAGCACGCCGATGCCGTCCGCCTCGATGCGCCGCACGACCTCCGCGGCACGCCGCTCCCCGTCCGCATCGCGCAGGCCGTGGCGGTCGGCGAAGCTCATCGGCGGGGGTGGCGCCTGTGGCCCCGGAGAAGGGCTATGCCCTCCTCCGGACCTCCTCCCACCAGGAGCCTGAGGCCCCTGGACCCGCCTCCGTAAGAGAGAACGCCGTCGTCGGAGGGTCGGGGT
>CAXVWQ010000185.1:0-2902 GCA_964263755.1 Roseomonas sp.
GGCCCTGGACCCGCGGTCTGTAAAAGAGATGTCCCCGTTCGGAGGATGGTCCCTACGCGCGCTTGCGCCGCGTAGGGACCATCCTCCGAACGGGACGTTTTACGAAGGGGGTCCAGGGGCCCCTGGCTCCAGGCGGATGGAGGTCTGGAGGAAGGCAGAGCCTTCCTACAGCGCCACAGGCACGCCCCCGAAAGGTCGGGAGAGACGCAGGCCGGTATCAGCCCCGGCGCACGCCCCAGAACACCGGGGCGCCCTTGACGATGTCCGTCAGGTCGCTCCGGTAGGCCGTCTCCTGCCTGAACAGGCCGAGCGGGATGAAGGGGAGGTCGGCGAAGGCGGCCTCCTGCATCGCGCGGCCGATCGCCGGCTGCTCCGCCTCCGGCGCGTCGAACCAGCGGTCGCGCAGGGCCTCCAGCCGTTCGCTCATCGGCCAGCCGACGATGCTGCGGCGGCCGTGGCCGCGGAGGTAGTTGTGCGCCGCCGGGTTCACCCAGGAGGCGCCCGCGGTGCTGACGCAAGTGAGGTTCCAGCCGCCGCGCTCCGGTGCATCCCCGTTGGCGATGCGGCGGATGAAGGTGCCGAAATCCATCGACTGCTGGTCGAGGTTCACCCCGATCCGCCGCAGCATGTCCGCCGCCACCTCGTTCAGCGCGGTGACGGAGGGGAAGTCCGTCGGCTGCACCAGCACGATGCGTTCGCCGCGGTAGCCGGCGGCCTCCAGCGCGCGGCGGGCGGCGGGGAGGTCGCGCGGGCCGGTCAGGGCGGCCATGCCCGCGTCGCTCGCGAGGGGCGATCCGGGGAGGAAGAAGCCGAGGTCGGCGCGCCAGAGGGAGCGGTCGTCGCCCGCGACCGCCTGCATGAAGTCCGCCTGCGACACGGCGCCGAGGAGGGCGCGACGCATCTCCGGCCGGTCGAAGGGCGGGTGCATCTGGTTGAAGCGGAGGAAGGAGGGGGAACCGGCGGTGTCCAGCACCTCCAGCCGGATGTTCCCGCGGCGGCGCAAGGCGGCGGCGAGGTCGGCGGGCGGCTGCTCCCACCAATCGATCTCGCCCCGTTGCAGGGCCGCGGAGGCGGTGGCGGGGTCGGGCATGGAGAGCCACTCCACCCGCTCCAGGTTCACCACCTTCGGTCCGGCGAGGAGGCTCGGCGTGCCGCCCTCGCGCGGGACGTAGCCCTCGAACCGTCGGTACACGGTGCGGGCGCCGACGACGCGCTCCTCCGCGACGAAGCGGAAGGGGCCCGAGCCGACCATCTCCGTCACTTGCGTCGCGGGGTCGGTGCGGGCGAGGCGTTCGGGCATGATGAAGGGGTTCATCGTGCCCGGCTTGCCCAGGGCATCCGCGAGCATGGGAAAGGGGCGCTTCAGGCGGATGACGAGGCGGGTGTCGTCCGGGGCGGCGATCTCGTCGATGGCGGCCAGCAGGGCGCCGCCGAAGGTGTCGCGGGCGCCCCAGCGGCGGATGGAGGCGGCGGCGTCGCGGGCGCGCACCGGCTCGCCGTCGTGAAAGCGCAGCCCGGGCCGAAGGGTGATGGTCCAGCGCTTCCCGTCATCCTCGATGACGTGGCCGGCGGCCATCTGCGGGTGGACGCGGAGGTCGGCATCCATCCCGTAGAGGGTGTCGAACACCCTCAGCGCGTGGTTGCGGGTGACGATCCCCGGCGTCCAGTGCGGGTCGAGGATCGTCAGGTCGGTCTGGGCGACGAAGCGGAGCGGCGCGGCGCCCTGGGCCCGGCCCGGACGCGGGGCGGCCAGGGCGGCGCCGGCGGCCAGGACGGCGCGGCGGGGGAGATCGGGCATGCGGCTCATGCCGCGGAGGGTGGCGGGCGCGGGCCGGCCCGGTCAACGTCGCCCCGGTCTCGTCGCCCTGGTCCGCCGGTGCGGCTTGCGCGGGCGGGGGCGCGGGACGATCTAGCGGGACGACCGGAGAGCGGGACGGCGATGGACCAGGATTCGAGCGGCTTGGCCTGGTCCCCGCCCGCGGTGACGCGGTCCGGCCTGTGGGACGCGCTGCGGGCCGAGGCGACCGCCGCGGCGGCGGCCGAGCCGGTGCTGCGCGGGCTGCTGGAACTGTCGGTGCTGCGGCACGACTCGCTCGGCGCCGCGCTGGCGGCCCTGCTGGCACGGCGGCTGGCGGAGCCGCTGATGCCGGCGGAGCGGCTGGAGGACCTCGTGGCCGAGGCCGGGGCCGCCCTGGAGGATTCGGCGGCGGACGACCTCATCGCCATCCGGCGGCGCGACCCGGCGGCGGGATCCTGGCTCACGCCCTTCCTGCACTACAAGGGGTTCGGGGCCCTGTGCTGGCACCGGGTGTCGCACGGGCTGTGGGGGGCCGGGCGGCGCGACCTCGCGGCCTACCTCCAGGCGCGGTCGGCGCTCGTCTTCGGGGTGGACCTGCATCCGGCGGTGCCGGTGGGGCGCGGGGTGTTCATGGACCACGCCACGGGGATCGTCGTGGGGGAGACGGCGGTGATCGGGAACGACGTGTCCATCCTCCAGGGCGTGACCCTCGGCGGCACGGGGAAGGACCGGGGGGACCGGCACCCGAAGGTGCGGGACGGGGTGCTGCTCGCGGCGGGGGCGAAGGTGCTCGGCAACATCGAGATCGGGCGCGGGGCGAAGGTCGGGGCGGGGAGCGTGGTGCTCGCGGACGTGCCGCCCTGCGCGACGGTGGCAGGGGTGCCGGCGCGGATCGTCGGCTGGTGCCGGGACGCGGTGCCGGCGCTGGCGATGGACCAGAGCTTCCCGGGCGGGTCGGGGTCCTAGAGCGGAATGCGCCTGGGTGGAATCGCGGGGGCTTCCGGGGTGGGGGCCTGAGGTGATTCATCGT
Source organism: Roseomonas sp. (assembly GCA_964263755.1). Classification (GTDB taxonomy): domain Bacteria; phylum Pseudomonadota; class Alphaproteobacteria; order Acetobacterales; family Acetobacteraceae; genus Roseomonas. The sequence continues at coordinate 2,829 of CAXVWQ010000185.1, forward strand.
CCTCCGGCATGGGCTGGAGGCGGCGATGGCGTGGCGGCGTGGGATGGCGTTGTCGCAGGACCTGCGGGACCGGG
>CAXVWQ010000186.1:0-13881 GCA_964263755.1 Roseomonas sp.
AGGCGCTCGCGCGCCGCCGCCCCGCGCGCCCCGCCGGCGCTCGTCGCGACGCCCGGCCGGGACAGCCACGCCGCGGCGCCCGACAGGGCCATGAGGGTGGTGGCGTCGTCGCTCAGCATCTCCGTCGCGCGGGGGCTCCCCGTCCCCTCCCCCGCCACGGAGAAGGCGGTGGCGGGCGGGGCGTTGTCCCGCAGCCAGCGCCCCGCCGCGAGGAGGCCGGGGGACACGCGCAGCGAGACGAAGGGCGCCGCCCAGGCCATGCGCGGCGCCTTCCAGGTCGCGACGCCCAAGACGAGGACGGCGAGGGACGCCGCCGCCCCCGCCGCGAGGACGGGGACCGGGAGGGGCCGGGGGATGGCGAGGACGACGAGGCGGGCCGTCCAGGCGAGGAGGACCGCGGTGACGAGGACGAAGGCGCGGTGGCGGAACTCCGACAGGTCGCCCGTGAAGGGGGTGGGGGCGAGGAGCATGAGCGCCGCCGCCCAGGCGAGGAGGGCGATCGGGAGGACGTCCACCGCCCCGAGCCGGCCGCGCCGCGCGAGGACCGACCCGGCGACGAGGACGACGAGGAGCGGCACGCCCCCCATGAGGACGAGCAGGAGGACGAGGCCCGGCCCGAGAGCGCCGAGCGTCCCGAGCGGCGCGAGGAGCGCGGGGTAGAGGCCGTCCCAGGCGGTCGGGCCGTTGTTCCGGTGCACGAACTCCACGTAGCGCGAGAGGAACGCGACGGGGCCGACCGCGGCGATCTCGGCGCGGGCGACGAGGAGGGGCGCGGCGACCGCGAGGACGGCGCCGAGGGCGAGGATCGCGACCTTCGCGCGCCGCCGGAGCCAGGGGGCGCCCGCCACCGCCGTCGCGGCCCAGGGGGCGGCGAACCAGATGACGACGTGGGCGCGGAGGAGGAACGCCGCCGCCGCGAGGACCGCGGAGAGGAGGAGGGCGGCGACGCGCGGGCCCCGCGGGCCGTCGCGGCACCAGGTGACGAGGAGGGCGGCGGAGAGGAGGCAGGGCGGCAGGGCGTGGAGGGAGCCCGGCGAGGTGTCGAGCATCCAGTGGAAGGACAGGAAGCCGTTGCGCAGCCCGTAGGCCGCGGTGTCCGGCATGCCGGCGAGGAGGATCACCGCCAGCACCCCGCACGCCGCGCCGCCGAGGGCACGGCCGAGGGCGAGCATCCCGAGGGCGGTGGCGAGGATGCCGAGGGGGATCCAGACGGTCGTCACCGCGTCCAGCGGGGGGAGGTCCGTGGCGCGGACGAGGAGGCCGGGGAGGGCGAAGGAGACGAAATGATAAGGGGGCGGCGCGACGTCCGCGAGGCCGGAGCCGCCGCGGCCGAGGGTGCGGGGATCGCCGAACTCCGCGATGTTCCCGGCGAAGATGAGGACGTCGGTCCAGAGGCGGAGGATTCCCGTGTCCGGGAGGTCGGCGAGGCGGTTCGTGGTCTCGAGCGACCAGATGAGGGCGAAGGCCGCGGCGGCGGCGATGCCGAGGAGGGTGAGAACCTCCTCGCGCCCCGTGGTCCGCGGGGCACGGCGGGGCGCGAGGACGGCGAGGAGGAGGATGATCGCGGCGGGGAGGAGGATCGGCGCTTCGAGGAGCCGGACGGGCAGCGCCACCGCGTAGGCGACGAGGACGAGGCCGAGGAGGAAGCGGCCCTCCGCCGCGAGGGGCACCCGGGCGAAGGCGGCGACGAGCCCGCCGAGGCGGAGGCTCGCGGCGGCGAGGGCGGTCCCCCAGAGGGCCAGCGGGACGACGAGCGCCGCGGGGGCGTTGGCGCCGATGACGAGCCCGGCGAGCCCCGCGAGGAGGAGGTCGGCGCGGGGCGGCAGGGCGGCGCGGGCGCGCGCGGGCCACGCGGCGGGCGCCGCTTCGGGTGGGGTCACGTCGGGGTCACGGCAGGGTTCGGGGGCGTCCTATGCCGGGGGATGGCGCCCCCCGGAAGGGGCGGCCGTCAGTCCGGCGGCAGGTCCGCCGCGGTGAGGCGCCAGGACGCCCCGTCCGGCTCCACCCACAGGGGCAGGGCGTTGGGGGTGCGGATGTTCGCCTCCAGCCCGGCTTCCGCCCGGAAGGCGCGCCACAGGGCGCCGTGGGCGACGACGAGCACCGTTCCTTCCCCGGCCGTCGCGCGGTTGACCGCGGCGACGCAGCGGGTCCGCAGCGCCGTGAACGGCTCCGCGCCGCCCGGCGTGGCGGTGCCGGCGATCCAGTCGTCGAACCAGGCGGCCATCGGCTGGCCCTCCTGCTCCCCGAAGGCGCATTCCCGCAGCCCGGGGTCGAGGGTGACGGGAAGGCCGAGGCGTGCCCCCGCGGCCTCCGCGGTGACGCGGGCGCGGGACAGGTCGGAGGAGACGATCCGGGCGATGCCCTTGCCGTCCAGCGCGCGCGCCGCCCGCTCCGCCTGCGCCACGCCGACGGCGTTCAGCGGGATGTCCACGTTGCCCTGGGACAGCATCCGGGCGTTCCAGTCGGTCTCGCCGTGGCGCAGGAACCAGAAGGGGACGGGGTTGAGGGATTCCTTCAAGCCGCGGCCCGCCGGGCATCCTCGGCCGCTTCCTCCGCCATCGCGCGGACGGTCCCGGGATGCGCCGCCACCGCCGCCGCGACGCGCGCGACGCCGGCGTGCCCGGAGATGTCGACTTGCAGGAACCCCGCGAAGCGCACGAGGGTCCAGAGGAACACGTCCGGCGCCGTGACGCCGCCCCCGCCGGGGACGAGGGACGCGCCTTCCCCGATCACCCCGTTCGCGATCCGCATCGCCGCCCCCACCCGCGGCGGCGCCGCGGCCCGCAGCGCCGCGCCCGCCGCCTCGTCCCCGCCGGCGATGCGCGCGCCGGCGAAGGCGGGGAAGAAGATCGCGGGAAGGGTGAAATGGCACCACGCCAGCTGCTCGAAGGCCCGCAGCCGCGCCGCACCGGCGGCGGGGAACAGGGTGGAGCCCGGCGTCATCTCGTGGATCGCGAGCGCAATGGCGGGGATCTCCGTCAGCGCGGTGCCGTCCGGGAGCTGCAGGACCGGCACCTGGCCCTTCGGGTTCATCGCCCGGTACTCCGGCGTCTTCGTGTCGCCCGCGCGGAGGGAGACGAAGCGCGGCGTCACGTCGGCGCCCGCGACGCGCGCCATGACGAGGGGGATCGTCCCGCTCGTCGCCGTCGAGGTCCAGAGCGTGGCGGTCACGCCGACAGGCCTTCCTGCTGCAAGGCACGCTGCACGGCGGGCCGGGCGAGCATCTTCTGGAAGTGCGCCGCGACCTTCGGGGGCATCGGGTCGCCCACGCGCTTGGCCTGCCAGTAGGTGACGAAGAACAGCGCGGCGTCGGCGACGGAGTAGCCGGTCTTGAGCCACCAGCCGTCGTCGCCGGCCATGAGGCCCTCGACCACGTCGAAATACTTCTTCGCGTTGGCGCGGCCGGTCTCCACCGCCTTCGGGTGGTCCTCCTCCCGCACCGTGAAGTTGGCGGGGCGGAACTGGCGGGTGAAGGCGTGGGGGTGGACGGTGCCGGTGACGTAGTCCAGCGCCTCCGCCGCCCGCGCCACGCCCCAGGGGCCGGCGTGGATGAGGTTCGCCTCGGGGTTGGCGAGGCCGAGGTAGAGGGCGATGGCGGTGAACTCCGTCAGCGTCGGGCCGCCATCCTCGGGGTCCAGCGTCGGCACCTTCGACTTCGGGTTCACCGCCTGGAACTCCGGCTTGTACTGGGCCCCGTCCTTCAGGGCGACGAGGGAGAGGTCGTAGGGCTTGCCGATCTCCTCCAGGATGACGTGGATGCCGAGGGAGCAGGCGCCGGGGGCGTAGTGGAGCTTCACGGTGGGTTTCCTCCTGGAATCGGCGGGAGGGTGCCCCGGAAACGGCGCGGGATGAAGGGGGCGGGGTCAGGGCAGGTCGTAGACCGTCACGACAGGTCGCCCCGACGCGCCGAGCGCCACGTCGAGCGCGGTGTTGACGAGGTCGGGATGTTCCGCGACCCGGTCGAGCGCCGCCTCGAACAACAGGACCTGGACCGCGCGCCGGACGGTCGGGAGGAGGAAGACGACGCCGGGGTGCAGAGCGATCCGGTGGTAGCGCCCGCGAAACTCGATGGCGTTGTTCGTGACGAGGGTCCAGTCGCCCCCCCGACCACGCGGAGAAGGTCCCAGTCCGTTTCGGTGCGAAGGCCGAGGTGGTTGACGTGCATCGCCTCGAAGCCACGCGCCCGCGCAGGGCCCAGGAGGGAGGGCGACAGGTTCTCGTCGATGAGGAAGCGCGGCGCCGTCACCCGCCGGGACGGGACCGGGCCGCGCCACGCCATGCCGGCGACCGTGGGCGGCCCCGGCGTGGGTGGACGCGCGCGTAGATCGGGGCCGCCGCGATCATCGCGGCGGTGAGGCGCGGGTGGTCCTCCCGCAACTCCGCCTCCGTTGCGCCGGCGGCGAGCAGGGCGGCGATCCCGTGCACGAGGATGCGGGTGCCCCGGAAGGTCGCGGCCCCGCCCTGGATATCCCCGTCCTCGACGATGAGGGCCATCGCGGCGCGGTAACGGGCGAGCCCGGCATCCACCCGCCGCGCCGCCTGCCGCACGTCGAGAACGTAGGAGAGCGGGCCGGCCGCGACGGAGGCGGAGGCATCGTCCCCCGCCGGGCGTCGCAGGATCGCGGCGTAGAGGCGCCGCCGGACCGCGAGCGGCACGTCGCGCGGCAGGGACCGGTCGAGGGCGAGGCACACCGCGCCCCAACGGGTGAGGAGCCGCTGCCCGCCGCTCCGCAGCGTGCCGCCGGGCGGGAGGCGTTCCGCCGCGAAGCGGTAGGCCGCGCGGACCGGTGCGCCCGCGACCGCGGCGGCCTCCTTGGGGGAGAGGGCGGTGGGCGGGTCACGCCGTCCGGCGCCATCGGGTAATCCATTCCTCATGATGGGACAGATTTACGGTCCGGCGCCGTTTTGCAAGCATCCTCCGCCGGATCGGGGCCGGGACGGCGCCCGGCCCCCGCCGGCGTCACGCCATCCGCGCGACCGGCGCCCGCGCCGCCGCCCAGGTCGCGGCGCCGAAGCCCGCCACCAGCGCCGCCTGGGCGAGGACGAACCCCGTGCCGAGGGCGTTCGGCGCGACCCAGCCGAGGGCGAGGATCGCGACGCTCTCGACCGCCCAGAGCGCGTCGAGCGCGACGAGGGCGGTGACGAGGCGCCGCGGCGGCACCGGCCGCGTCGCGAGCCAGCCGACGAAGGCGGCGATCGGCACGAGCGCCGCGCCGGTGCCGAGGAGGAGGCCCGGCGGCAGGTTCGTCAGCCCGGCGATCGGGCCGGGCGCGACGAGCAGCAGCGCCGCGAAGGCCGCGCAGACGGCGGCGTCCGCGGTCAGCACGCGGCGGAGGGGGGTGGGGTCGGTCATGGCGGGTCTCCGTTGTCGCCGGCGGGATGCCGGGCGGGGCGGACCCTCGCGCCGCCGGCCGGCGCGGGTCCATGACGCGGGAGGTCATGGCCCCGCGCCCCGCCGCGCGCGATACCGCGGCCATGGCGATCCGCACCCCCTCCATCGGCGACCACCTGCGGACGTGGCGGGGCCGGCGGCGCCTGTCGCAGATGGACCTGGCGCTGGAGGCGGAGATCTCCACCCGCCACCTCTCCTGCATCGAGACGGGGCGCGCCGCGCCGTCCCGCGCGATGGTGCTGCGCCTCGCCGAGTTCCTCGACGTCCCGCTGCGGGAGCGGAACCTGTGGCTTGCCGCCGCGGGCTACGCGCCGGTCTACGCCGAACGCCCGCTGGACGACCCGGCGATGCGCCCGGCGCGGGCGGCGGTGGAGGCGGTGCTGAACGCCCACGCCCCGTTCCCCGCGCTGGCGGTGGACCGCCACTGGAACCTCGTCTCCGCCAACGCCGCGGCGCAGGGGCTGATGGCGGACGTGGACGCCGCCGTGCTGGGGCCGCCGACGAACGTGCTGCGTCTGGCGCTGCACCCGCGGGGGCTGGCGCCGCGCATCGGCAACCTCGGCCCGTTGCGGGCGCACCTGCTGGCGCGCCTGACGCGCCAGGCCGCGTCCTCCGGCGATCCCGTGCTGGCCGACCTGCTGCGCGAGTTGCGCGGCTACCCAGCGCCCGCCGCGCCGCACGAGGAGGACGCGCTGGCGGTGCCGTTCCGCCTGCGCGTCGGCGCCGCGGAGCTGTCGTTCCTGACGACGACGATGGTGTTCGGCACCGCGGCGGAGATCACCCTCTCCGAACTGACGGTGGAGACCTTCTTCCCGATGGACGAGGCGACGGCCGCGGCGCTGCGGGGGACGGCGCCGCCTACGGGCGGACGGCCGTGACCTCGATCTCGACGAGCCAGCCGGGGTTCACGAGGCCGGCGACCTGCATGACGGAGCGCGCGGGCAGGTTGGGCTGGGCGGCGGTGCCGTAGCGCTCGACGTAGGCGGCCATGAAGCCCTCGAAGTCCATCCGCCCGCCGCGCGAGGGGTCGCCGACGAGGAAGACCTGCATCCGCACCACGTCGCCGAGGCCGAGGTTGATGGATTTCAGGGCGTTCTCGATGCGGTCGAGGACGTTGGCGGTCTGCGCCCGCGTATCCCCGAAGGACGCGACGGAGTTGCGCTCGGCCGAGGGGTTCGTGACGCCGGGCACCATGCCGCTGACCATGACGGTGGCGCGGCCCGCCGGAACCTCCACCGCCATGGCGATGGGGAAGGTGGAGCCGGGCGTGCGGTGGCGGATGACGTCCTGGGCGGCGGCGGGGGCGGCCAGCAGGGCGAGGGCGAGGGCGAGACGGATCACGGGCGAAGGCTCCTGACGTCCTCGGGACGGGCGGGATCGGCGGCGTAGGCGTTGCCGAGGTTCGTGCGGACCCAGTTCACGACGGCCGCGACCTGCGCGTCGTCCATCTGCGACCCGAAGCCCGGCATGCCGCGCAGGCCGTTGAGGACGACCGTGACGGGGTAGCCCGCGGCCTCCAGTTTCGGGTTGTTCGCGAGCGGGGGATAGGCGCCCGCGCCGACCGCGCCGCGCCCGTCGGGCATGTGGCACCCCGCGCAGGACGCGGCGTAGAGGGCGCCGCCGTCGCGCTGGCCGAAGCGGGTGGCGGAGGCGAAGCCGTGGCTGTCGGAGGCCGCGCCGGCGGTCGGCGCGGCCGGAGCACCGGGCGCGGGCGTGGTCTGCTGCGCGGCGGCGGGGAGGACGAGGAGGGCGGCGAGGGCCGCGGAGCGGATCGCGCGCATCACGCGGACACCACGCGGCGGTGCAGCCGGGCGATGGCGTCGAGCGACGAGAGGATCGCGCCCTCCTGCCACGCCGGGATGTAGGAGGCGTGCTCGCCGGCCAGCAGGATGCGGCCGTCGAGCGCGCAGAGGTCGTCGTAGTGCTCCGCGCGCCGCGCATCCGTCCACATGCCGTGGCAGCCGAGGCTGCCGGGGACGCGGTGCCAGCCGACGGAGACGCCGCCGCGGTAGTCCCGGCGATACTGCGGGTGCAGCACCGCGCCCCATTCCACCGCGCGCCGCACCCGCTCGGCCGCGGGAAGCGCGGTGAACTCGTAGGCGTAGGGACCGAAGGCGTAGGCGCCGAGGAGGACGCCACCGCCCGGCGCGCCGTAGCCGGTGGAGGGGTAGGAGATCATCCGGATCGGCAGGTCGGTGTAGGAGACGCCGCCGTAGATGTGCTCGTCCTCCTCCCAGAACCTCCGGTCGAAGGCGAGGCCGACCTTCACGGAGGAGGAGTAGGGCACCGCCTCGATGGCCGCGGCCATCTTCGGGCCGACATTCATCTCCATCTGCGACAGGACGGAGAGCGGGATGGTGCAGAGGCACCAGTCCGCCCGCACCGTCTCCGGCGCCGCGTCGGGGCGGCGGGCGTCGGACACGGTGGCGGTGACGCCGGTCGCGTCCTGACGGATCGCCGTGACCTTCGCGTCGAACCGGATCAGCCCCTCGCACTCCCGCGCCATCGCGCGCGCGATCATGTCCATGCCGCCGACGGGCTGGAACATCGTCGTCTGGAACTCGTAGACGTTGCCGGTCACGAGGTAGGACCACAGCCGGGAGGACAGCACGTCCTTCAGCGCCACCGGCTCCGACGGCACGGGACGGGCCGTGAGGCCGCCGCCGGGATCGCGGTCGAAGCCCCGCCGGTCGGAGGTGACGACGGATTTCGCGTAGGTCAGGTCGCGGTTGAGGGCGCCCCAGGCGCGGAGGGATTCGAGGAGGATCTCCCCGTCCTCCCGCGTCACCAGCCCGTCCAGGCGCCCGCCGGCCGTCGCCTTCGCCAGGAGTTCGGCGATGCCGCCGTTGTAGTCGGCGTTCACCGCGCGGTAGCGCTGCGGCCGGCCCCCGTGCGCCGCGCGATTGTGGACGAGCGCGTTGTGGTTCACCTGGATGAAGGGTTCCAGCGCGACGCCGAGCCGCTTGCAGTAATCCAGCACGGCGTGGTGGTGGTAGGGGATGCGCCAGGGCCCGGGATTGAAGTGGTGCCCGCCGCCGAAATCCGCCGCCTGCGTCTCGCCGCCGAGTTCGGTGAAGCGGTCGCCGTCGCGGATGCTCCAGCAGCGGCCGCCCGCGCGGTCCGTGTATTCCAGCACCTGGACGCGGTATCCCGCCTTCTTCAGCTCCATCGCGGCGACCATGCCCGCGAGGCCGGCGCCGAGGATGAGGACGGAGGCGCCGCGCGCGTCGCCGTCCAACCGGACCGGGCCGGCATAGGGGCTTTCCGCCGCAACGCCGAGGGCGGTCATCGCCTGGTACATCGCCGCGCCGCCCGCGACCGCGCCGATGCGGGCGAGCAGCGCGCGGCGGGTATCCGGCGCGGCCGGCGTGTGGGTGGTTCCGGTCATCGGCGGGCCCCTCTCGTCACGCCACGCAGGATGCCGCGGGCCGGCCCGCGCGGCAACCCACGGGGAACGATCAGTCGCCCGAGGGCATCGCCTTCCCGCTCCGCGCCGCGTCCCAGGCCTCCGAGAAGCGCGTCGCATCGGCCTTGCGGACGTGCGCCCCGACCCAGCCGAGGCCGGGGTGGAAGAGTCCCAGCAGCACGTCGCCCGACCCGTCGCCTTCGGGCATGAGGCGGGAGCGCATGGCGGCGTGGCTCAGCACGTTCCCCAGCTCCGCCTCGTCGAAGGGCTCCCGCGTCGGCGTCATCCCGGCGCGGCCGGCGACGAGGCCGTGGATGAGGACGTCCATGTCGGCGGCGGTCAGGTCGAAGCTCTCGCCGCCGCGGGTGGTGACGGTGACGGCGGACTTCTCGGTGTTCATCGCGAAGCGCAGCGGCGGGACGGCCATGGTCGGCGCCTCAGTCGAACAGGGTGGAGACGGAGGATTCCTCGGAGATCCGCCGCATCGCCTCGGCCAGCAGCGGCGCGATGGTGAGCTGGCGGATGTTGGAGGAGACGCGCACCGCCTCCGTCGCCTGGATGGAGTCGGTTGTCACCATCGTCTCGATGGCGGCGGCGCCGATGCGCGCGACCGCGCCGCCGGAGAACACGCCGTGGGTGACGTAGACGCTCGCCGACCGCGCGCCGTTCTTCAGCAGCGCGTCGGCGGCGTTGCACAGCGTGCCGCCGGAATCCACGATGTCGTCGACGAGGATGCAGTCCCGCCCGTCCACGTCGCCGATCACGTTCATCACCTCCGACACCCCGGCGCGGGGCCGGCGCTTGTCGATGATCGCGAGGTCGGTGTGCAGCCGCGTCGCGATGGCCCGGGCGCGGACGACGCCGCCGACGTCGGGGGACACCACCATCAGGTCGCGGCCCTTGAACCGCTCCCCGATGTCGCGCGCGAAGAGCGGCGCGGCGAAGAGGTTGTCCACGGGGATGTCGAAGAAGCCCTGGATCTGCCCGGCATGGAGATCCATCGTCAGCACCCGGTGCGCGCCGGCCTGGGTGATGAGGTTGGCGACGAGCTTGGCGGAGATCGGCGTGCGCGGCCCCGACTTCCGGTCCTGCCGGGCATACCCGAAATACGGGATCACCGCGGTGATGCGCCGGGCGGAGGAACGCCGCAGCGCGTCGAGCGTGATCAGCAGCTCCATCAGGTTGTCGTTCGCGGGGTAGGCGGTGGACTGGATGACGAAGACGTCCTCGCCCCGGATGTTCTCGTGGACCTCGACGAAGATCTCCATGTCCGCGAAGCGGCGGACGGAGGCCTGGGTGAGCGGCAGGTTGAGGGCCGCGGCCACCGCCTCCGCGAGGGGGCGGTTGGAGTTCGGCGCGATGATCTTCATGGGGCTGGGCGGCGGTCCCGGGGGGCGGGCGCGGGATAGCAACGGGGGTCCGGGGTGTCCATGGCGCCGGGCCGGCGCCGCGGCTCAGGGCGCGCCACGCAACGCGACGACCCGCCAGGGGCGGAGCGGGTTGTTGCGGCTCTCCGTCGCATGGGAGAAGGCGAGCCGCGCGCCCGTCGCCTTGTCCATGTGGTGGATGCGCGTGAACGCCGCGTTCTGGACGACGTCGAGCCGCCGCTGCTCCACCACCCAGGCCGGGCGGGTCGTCGCCCCCACCCGGACGTCCTCCTCGCCCGTCACCCGCCAGGTCTCCCGGTAGAGGGTCGGGATCGAGGCGCCCGTCGGGATGGCGCGGTACTCGTTCGTGCCCGTCCGGCCGACCGCGAGGGGAAAGAGGGATGCGAGCCCCGCGCGGCGGGCCGCGGTCGCTTCCGTCCCGTCGTCCGCGAAGCCCGCGACGCTCCGGTTGACCCGGCCGTTCGCCCCGCGGGAGAGGCAGATCGCGGGGTCCGACGGGTCGGCGCCCGCGTAGGCGACCCGCTCGCCCGTGTCGAGCACCGCGACCAGCCCGTCAGGCCGGCAGACGACGCCGACGAGCGGCGGACCGGACACCGTGGAGCCGAGTGTCGGGGAGCCGGGCGTCGGAGAGCCGGGCGCGGCGAGACCCGGGGCGGGCGGCGCCGCGCAGGCGGAGAGGAGGAGGGCTGCGGCGAGGACGGTTCGCATCGGCGGGCTCCGGACGGCGGACCGCATCGCAACGCCGGACGACGGGCGAGGGATACGCCGCGGGACGGCGCGCCCGGGATCACCCCAGCACCTCCGCCACGGCGACGCGCAGCCCGGGCAGCGCCGCCGGCTCCACCACCTCCCCCCGCCCGGCGCGGAACCCGGTCCCCCACCCCTCCCCCTCCGGGCCGCGCGGCAACGGCGCGGCGCGCCTCCGCCGAATGACCGGCGCGGGGGCGCCCCCGGACCGGGAACAGCCCCCGGAATGATCACGGCCCGGCCCCTGCCGCCCGTGCGGCGCGGCGCGGCCGGATGCACCAGGCCCAGATCGGCTGGGCGTAGCACGCGCCGGCGACGGCAAGGCCCGCCGCGAATCCCGGTTCGAGCGCGAGCACGCCCCGGGGGTCGCCGTAAACGAACTGGAAGGCGGGCCAGCCGACGAGGACGGCGGTGAGGGCGCCGAGGAGGGTCGTCGCCGCGCGCCCCGTCCGCAGGAACAGGGCCGCGGGGAGCGAGACCGGAAGCGCGATGACGCTCAGCGGCAGCATGCCGAAGAGGACGAGGCCGCCCATGGTGACCATGAAGGCCGCCGCCCCGACCGGCGCCCAGGCGAGCGAGGCGAGGGTGACGCCCCCCTCGCGGGTCAGCTCCGACCACCCGGGCGCGATGCCGATGACGGCCGCGAGGGCGAGCGCGCCGAGCCCGTGGCCGGCGAGGACGGCGAGGAGCGCGAGGCCGACCGGCGAGGCCGGCGGCGCCCCGGCCGGGCCGCCCGCGCCGGTTCCATCCGCCTCCGTCAACGCCGCCCGACGGGCGCGCGGCGTATGACGGGGCGCCCTTCCCGGGTCCGCGCCGGGGGCTGCGCCGCGGGCGGATCGCCCGGCGCGGCGACCGGCACGGCCGGAGGCGCTTCGACCGGCTCGCGCCCCCGGGATTCCCGCCGCTGCGCCGCCTCCGGCCCCAGCCCGCCGGCGTTGGCGATGATGTCGCGCACCGCCGCGCTCGCCTCCTGCGACACCACGTAGGCCACGTCGCCCCACAGGCCGCGCAGGCTGCCCGACGGCACCTCGTTCAGCTGCACCGCGCGTCCCAGTTCGAACCCGTCGCGGCGCGTCACCGTCCAGACGATCTCCACGCGCTGCTTGCCCGCGGCGGCGGGCGCCACCGCAACCTCGCCGGAGAAGGCGAAGGCCGCGCCGTCCGCGCCGTCCTGCACGACGAAGCCGCGGTTGGCGATGAACTCCCGCATCCGCGCGCCGAGCGCGGCGTTGCCGTCCCCCGGCGCGCCGCGCACCCCGGCGAAGCGCACCCGGGGCGGGCCGCCGGCACCGGTGAAGGACACGGTCTCGGAAGCCCGTCGCGCCGCCTCCCCGCGGCCCAGCAGGGCGACGACGGCGGGTGCGTCCCGGGACGCGACGGCGCGGAGGGTGGCGGGTTCGGAGGCCGCCCACTCCGCCACCCGCACCGCCGCGCCGCGGGCCTGCCCGAGGGTGCGGCCGTCGGCGTCGCGCACGACGTAGGAGGGGATGACGGTCTCCCCCTCCCGGTCCGCGCTGATCTGCAGCCGCCAGTCGAGCGGCGAGGGCGGGCCGGCCATGGCGGGCACCTCCGCCGCCTCCAGCGCCTCCGCCAGCGCGACGGCGAGATCCGTCGAGGCGCGGTCCGGCAGCAGCGCGGCGTCCGGCGCGGGGACGGCGATGCGGTAGGCCGGCGGCGCCCTCAGCAGCCGGCCCTGCGCCCCGGGGTTGCCGCGGAACGGCTGCGGCAGGGGCCCGCAGGCGCCGAGCGTCGCGAGCATCCCGAGGAGGAGGGCCCGGATCATCCGAACACGCAGGAGGCGAGCATCGTCAGGAACAGCAGCCCGATGAAGAGGGGAAGGTAGCGCATGGCGCCGCCTTGTGGCGCGGCGGGGCGCCGGGCGCCAGGGCGGCCACGGCACCGGCGCGGCGGTGCCCGCCCGGGACAGGGTCGCCGCTGTCGGCCGGACGGGTCAGGCCAGCGCGATGGCGGAGAGCTGGTGGCCGATCGCCCCCTCCCCCCGCAGGGTGCGACGGCGGTGAGAGAAGAACATCGCCTCCTCCGCCAGCGTGTCCTCCGGCCGTGCCGCCGCGCGGAGGCCGAGGCGCGCGAGGCGGGCGAGGATGAGGCCGGCCATGTCGAAGGTCCACCGCTCCTCCCGCGCGCCGGGCGCGAGCCAGCGGTCGCCGTCGGGCTCGGCGGCCAGCAACTCCGCCCGCAGGTCCGGCCCCACCTCGTAGGAGGGCTGGCGGATGCAGGGGCCGAGGGCCGCGACGATCCCGCCGCGGGTGGCGCCGAGGGCCTCCATCGCGGCCACCGTCGCCTCCAGCACCCCGCCGATCGCGCCGCGCCACCCCGCGTGGCAGGCGCCGACCACCCCCGCGGCCGGATCGGCGAACAGCACCGGCCCGCAATCCGCGGTGACGATCGCCAGGGTGACCCCCGGCCGGTCCGTCACCATCGCGTCCGCCCGCGCCCCCCCCCCCGGCGGGATCGGCGCCGTGACGGTGACGACGGCAGCCCCGTGCACCTGGTGCAGCCCGGACAGCGATCCCGGCTCCCGCCCGATGGCCCGCGCCGCCCGCGCCCGGTTCTCCGCGACGGCCGCGGGATCGTCCCCCCCGGAGAGCGAGGCGTTGAGGCTCGCGAAGCCACCGGCGGACACGCCGCCGCGCCGGGTGAAGAAGCCGTGGGGCACGCGGCGCAGCAGGTCGTGGGTGAGGAACTCGGCGGTCATGCGGCCTCGAAACCGGCGGGGGTGGGCAGGTGCGGGTCGCACAGGCACAGCGCCTTGAACAGCGCGCCCATCGCCTCCGGCGCCGTCAGGCGGCGCGCGGCGGCGAGGTGGCGCGGCCCGCGCGCGGGGTCGGCGGCGACGAGGGCGGCGGCGCGGGAATGCAGCCCGAGGCGCCCGAGGAACACCCCCTGCGGCACCGGCCCGTGCGCCGCGGCGCCCGCCGCGCGGGCGG
>CAXVWQ010000187.1:0-4311 GCA_964263755.1 Roseomonas sp.
GCCCCCCCCACCCGGCCTTCCGTCCCCCGACGCCCTCCGCGACTTCCTCCGCGCCGCCGGCGACCGCGGCGGCGAGGGCCGAGCGGCCCGCCATTTCGGCCTGACCCCCGACCAGCGCCCGGCGCTGCGCGACATGATCGAGGGTCTCCGCATCCTCGGCGACGCGCCGCCACCCCGGGAGCGGGCGCCGCGCCGCCCGGAAGAGCTGCCGGAGATGGCCGCGCTGGAGGTCTTCGGCACCGACCCCGACGGCGACCCCCTCGCCCGCCCGATCGCCTGGGACGGACCGGACAAGCCCCTCGTCTACATGCGCCCGGAACGACGCGGACAGCCGGCCCTCGCGCCCGGCGACCGGGTGCTGGCCCGCATCAACCGCCTCGGCGGCGGCAAGTATGAAGGGCGGACCTTCAAGCGCATCGGCGGCGGATCGCCCTCCCGCATCCTCGGCATCTACACCGGAGGGATCATCCAGCCCGTGGACCGTCGCGCCCGCGGCGAATGGCGCGTGGATTCCGGCAACGAGGCGGGGGCACGGGACGGCGAACTCGTCCTGGCCGAACCCGTCGCCACGTCGCACGGCCGCCAGCACGGGCCCCGCCCCGCCCGGGTGGTCGAGCGCCTCGGCTCCATGGACGAGCCGCGGGCGGTGTCCCGCCTCTGCATCGCCGCCCACGGCATCCCCGAAGCCTTCTCGCCCGAGGCCCTCGCCGCGGCGCGCCACGCGCGGGGCGTCGGCCCGCAGGGGCGGGAGGACCTGCGCGGCATTCCCCTCGTCACGATCGACGGCGAGGACGCCCGCGACTTCGACGACGCCGTCTTCGCCGAACCGGACGGGGACGGCCACCGCGTCCTCGTCGCCATCGCCGACGTCGCCCACTACGTCACCCCCGGCGACCCGCTGGACCGCGACGCCCGCACCCGCGGCAACTCGGTCTATTTCCCAGACCGCGTCGTCCCGATGCTGCCGGAGGAGCTTTCGAACGGCTGGTGCTCCCTCAAGCCGAAGGAGGACCGCGGCTGCCTCTTCGTCGAAATGCGCTTCGACGCGACGGGGGCGAAGACCGCGCACCGCTTCGGCCGCGGGATCATGCGCTCCGCCGCCCGCCTGACCTATGAGCGCGTGCAGGCCGCGCGCGATGCCGGCGACGACCTGGGGCTGGCGGAGGGCCACGTCGCCTGCCTCTACGCCGCCTTCGACGCCCTGCTGGCCGCCCGGATGCGCCGCGGGACGCTCGACCTCGACCTGCCGGAACGGAAGGTAGTGCTGGACGACCGTGGGAAGGTCCTCTCCGTCGCGCCCCGCCCCCGCCTCGACAGCCACCGGCTGATCGAGGAGTTCATGGTCGCCGCCAACGTCTGCGCCGCCGAGGAACTGGAACGCCTGCACCAGCCGCCGGTCTATCGCGTGCATGACAGACCGTCGGACGAGAAGCTGGAGGGGCTGCGCGCGTTCCTCTCCGGCTTCGGCTTCTCCCTGCCCGCCGCGAATGTCATCCGCCCCCGCGACTTCGGCGGCATCCTCGACAAGATGAAGGACACCCCGGAATCGCGGCTGGTGAGCGAGACGATCCTCCGCGGCCAGTCCCAGGCGGCCTATTCGCCGGGGAACATCGGCCACTTCGGGCTGGCCCTGCCGCGCTACGCTCACTTCACCTCCCCCATTCGCCGCTACGCCGACCTGCTGGTCCACCGCGCCATGATCCGTGGCCTGCGCCTCGGGGGGGACGGCCTGACGGAGGGCGAGGCCACCGGCCTGGAGGAGACCGCGGAGCACATCACCCGCACCGAACGCCGCGCCACCCTGGCGGAGCGCGATGCGACCGACCGGTACCTCGCCGCCTACCTCGCGGATCGGGTCGGCGCCCGGTTCGACGCGCGGATTTCCGGGGTGACACGCTTCGGCATCTTCGTGACACTGGAGGAGAGCGGGGCGAGCGGGATCGTGCCGATCGCCTCCCTTCCGGACGACCAATGGATCCACGAGGACGTGGCGATGCGGCTGGTGGGCCGCCGCACGGGGGCGGCCTTCGCCCTCGGGCAGGAGGTGGAGGTGATGCTGGCCGAGGCGACGCCGCGCACCGGCAGCCTGGCGTTCCGGATCGTCGGCGGCGCCGCGCCGGCCACGCCGGCGGCGCGCGGGCGGGGAGCGAAGCCCTCGCCCAAGGCCGGGCGCAAGCCGATCCAGGCGTTCAACCGGCGCGGACGCGACTGAGGCGGTTCGCCGCCGCGTTCGCCGCCCCGTTCGCCCTCTGGCTCCTCGTCGCCGCGCCCGCGGCAGCCGACGACCCGGCGACGTGGCGCGTCGCCTTCAACGCCATCGCCGAGCGGCACGTCGAGCGCACCGATCCGGCGGATCTCGCGCTCTGGGCGTTGCGCGGCCTCGTCGCGCTAGACCCGGACCTCGTCGTCACGCGGCGCGGGCGCACCCTGTCCCTCGCCCCCGCGGGGCGGCCGGCCTTCGAGGTGCCGGCGGGGGAATCGAGCGGGACGGCGGGCGACGCGGTCGCGTCCCTCGGCGTCGAGGCCGCGCGGGCTTCCGAAGCGCTCCGACGCGCCGGCCCCGCCGCGATGACGCGCGCGGGCTTCGAGGAGGTGTTCAACCATCTCGACCCCTACAGCCGCTACGTGACGGCCGACGAGGCCCGGGCCGCACGCGAGCGGCGTCTCGGTGCCGCCGAACTCGGCCTGACCCTCACCACCGCCGCCGGCAACGCCGTGGCCGTGGAGGCGGTGACCCCCGGCGGCGTCGCGGCCCTCGCCGGGCTGCGGCCGGGCGACCGCGTGCTGGAGGTGGACGGCATCGCGGTCGCGGGCAGCCGGCTGGGCGAGGCGCTGCGGCTGCTGGACGGCGCGCCCGGCAGCACGGTGGTGCTGCGCGTCCGTCGGGGGCGCCAGGTTCTCGTCGTGGCGCCGGTGCGGACGGCCGCCGCACCCCTTGCCGTGACGGGGGAACTCCGGGAGGGCATCCTCCTGATCCGCCTGCCCGTCTTCTCCGCGGCCACCGGCGCCCAGCTGGAGGCGATCCTGCGGCGCGACGCGGACGCGGCGAGCCGGGGCATCGTCCTCGACCTCCGCGGCAACCGCGGCGGCCTGCTTCCCCAGGCGGTGGAGGTGGCGGACGCCTTCCTGCCGGTCGGGACCGTGGCGCTGACCGACGGCCGGCACCCGGAATCCCGGCGCCGCCTCCTCTCCTCCGGCGGCGACCTGACGGACGGGCGGCCGGTCGTCGTGCTGGTGGACGGGCGCAGCGCCTCGGCCGCGGAGATCGTCGCGGCCGCCCTGGCGGATCGCCGGCGCGCCGTCGTCGTCGGCAGCACCACGCTCGGCAAGGGCCTCATCCAGATCCTCATCCCGCTGCCGAACGGGGCGGAACTGGCGCTGTCCTGGTCGCGCATCCTGGCCCCGCGCGGCTGGCCCCTCCAGGGGCTGGGCGTCGTCCCCTCGGTCTGCACCAACCTCGGGGCGGAGGAGACGCGGCGCGCGCTGGCCGGCCTGACGCGGGGGGAGAACGCGATGGCCGTGCCGCTGGCCCTGTCCCGCGCCGTCCGGGCCTCCTCCCCCGCGAGCGAGGTCGCGGCGCTGCGCGGGGCCTGCCCGCCGGCGGAGGGGCGCGAGGCCGACCTCGCGGTGGCGCGCGCGTTGCTGGAGCGACCGGAGGCCTACCGCGCCGCGCTGCTTCCCTGATACCGCTTGACCTGACGGCGCGGGCGCTTAGGTTGCGCGCCTCACGCGCCCGGGGACGCCCGGCCTGCGCCGATCAGAACTGTCCGGACCCCCATCATGGCCAAGTCGAACACCATCCAGATCCGCCTCGTCTCCTCCGCGGAGACCGGGTACTTCTACGTCACGAAGAAGAACACCCGCTCCACGACCGGCAAGATGGAGAAGAAGAAGTACGACCCGGTGGCGCGCAAGCACGTCGTCTTCCGCGAGGCGAAGATCAAGTAATCAGGCGGCATCCGCCCGCAGCACGAGGCGGCCGGTGACCCGGCCGTCCCGCAGGCGGCGCAGCGCCTCGTCGGCGCGGTCCATCGGCGTGGTCTCGACCGGCAGGGGCGCGAGGCGGCCATCCCGCGCGAGCGCGATGACCGCGCGCAGGTCGGCGGGCGTGCCGACGTAGGAGCCCTGGATCGTCAGGGCGCGGATGGCCATCAGCGGCAGGGGCAGCGTCATCTCGCCCCCGAACAGTCCCACCTGCACCAGCCGGGCGCCCTTCCCCATGGCGTCGAAGGCCGCGCGTGCGGTAGCGGAGCCGTTGACGAGGTCGATCACCGCCATGGCGGCCCCGCCGCAGGCCGCGACGATTGCCGC
>CAXVWQ010000188.1:0-15224 GCA_964263755.1 Roseomonas sp.
CAGCCCCACGTCGGCCTGGGCCAGCGCGGGGGCGTCGTTCGTGCCGTCCCCCGCCATCGCCACCAGCCGCCCCTCCGCCTGGGCCTTGCGAATGTAGCCGAGCTTGTCCTCCGGCGTGGCTTCCGCGAGGAAGTCGTCCACCCCCGCCTCCGCCGCGATGGCGGCGGCGGTGAGGCGGTTGTCGCCGGTGACCATCACCGTGCGGATGCCCATGCGCCGCAGTTCGAGGAAGCGCTCGCGCATCCCCGGCTTGACGATGTCCTTCAGCTCGATGGCGCCGAGCAGGCGGCCGTCCTTCGCCACCACCAGCGGCGTCGCGCCGCCGCGGGCGATGCGGTCCGTCACCTCCAGCAGCGCCGGCGGCACCGGCACCCCGAGGCTGCGGGCGAGGCTCTCCACCGCACCCTTGCGGAACGACCCGTCCGGCAGGTCGAGGCCGGAGATCCGGGTCTGCGCGGTGAACGGGATGACGGTCGCGCCCGGCGGCAGGATCGGCGCGTTGATTCCGTGGCGTTCGCGCGCGAAGGCGAGGATCGACCGCCCCTCCGGCGTCTCGTCGGCGAGCGAGGCGAGGACCGCGGCCTCCGCCACCTCCGCCTCCGACACGCCGGGTGCCGGGCCGAAGCCCGCGGCCTGGCGGTTGCCGAAGGTGATCGTGCCCGTCTTGTCGAGGAGGAGGACGTCCACGTCCCCCGCCGCCTCCACCGCGCGCCCGGAGGTCGCCAGCACGTTGAAGCGCACGAGCCGGTCCATGCCCGCGATGCCGATGGCCGACAGCAGCCCGCCGATCGTCGTCGGGATGAGCGTGACGAGGAGCGCCGCGAGCACCGTGACCGACGGCGGCTCCCCGCTGTGCGACGTCAGCCCGACGAGGGTGACGACGGCGATGAGGAAGATGATCGTCATCCCCGCGAGGAGGATGTCGAGCGCGATCTCGTTCGGCGTCTTCTGCCGCGACGCGCCCTCGACGAGCGCGATCATGCGGTCGAGGAAGGTCGAGCCCGGCGCCGCCGTGATGCGGACGACGAGGTAGTCGGACACGACCATCGTGCCGCCCGTGACGGCGGAGCGATCGCCGCCGCTCTCGCGGATCACCGGCGCGGATTCCCCCGTGATCGCCGCCTCGTTCACCGAGGCGATGCCCTCCACCACCTCCCCGTCGGAGGGGATGAGGTCGCCGGCATCCACCAGCACGTGATCCCCGACGCGCAGGTCGGAGGCGGGGCGCAACGTGGTGCGGGTGCGGTCGTCCGGCCGCGCCATCACCTTCGCCTGCGCGGTGCTGCGGGTGGCGCGCAGGCTGTCCGCCTGGGCGCGACCGCGGCCCTCCGCGATCGCCTCCGCGAAGGTCGCGAACAGCACGGTGAGCCACAGCCAGACTGCGACGCCGGCCTGGAAGCCCCAGGGTTGGTCCGCGAGAAACGCGCGAACCGCCAGAACCGTGACGAGGATCGAGACGACCTCCGTCACGAAGATGACGGGGTTGCGAAGGAGGTGGACGGGGTTGAGCTTCAGCACCGCCTCGCCCGCCGCCCGGGCGAGGAGCGACGGGTCGGTGAAGGCGGTGCGGCGGCCGCGCCGGCCGGTCTCGGCGGCGGGGGACATGGCGTTCATCGTGGCGGCCTCAGAAGGTCTTGCCGGCGAGCATGGCGAGGTGCTCGGCGATCGGCCCGAGCGCGAGGGCGGGGAGGAACTGCAACCCGCCGAGGATGAGGATGATGCCCGCGAGCAGCCCGATAAAGAGCGGGCCGTGCGTCGGGAAGGTGCCCGCGCCGGACTGGGCCTTCACCTTCTCCCCGATGGAGCCGGCGATGGCCATGACGGGGATGATGACGGCATAGCGGCCGAACAGCATGCACAGGCCGAGGGTGGTGTTCATCCACGGCGTGTCCACGGTGAGTCCGCCGAAGGCGGACCCGTTGTTCCCCGCGGCGGAGGTGAAGGCGTAGAGCATCTCCGTCAGCCCGTGCGGGCCGGAGTCCTGGAGCGAGGCGGTCGCGACGGGCAGGACGAGCGAGACCGCGGTGAAGCCGAGGATGAACAGCGGCAGGATCAGCACCGCGAGCATCGCCAGCTTGATCTCCTTCGCCCCGACCTTCTTGCCGAGGTATTCCGGCGTGCGCCCGACCATCAGGCCCGCGACGAACACCGCCAGCAGCACGAAGATCAGCATGCCGTAGAGGCCGGATCCGACGCCGCCCGGCAGCACCTCGCCCAACTGGATGAGGAACAGCGGGATCATCCCGGCGAGCGGCATGAAGCTGTCGTGCATCGCGTTGACCGAGCCGTTGGAGGCGCCGGTGGTCGCGACGGCCCAGAGCGCGGAGAGGGCGGCGCCGAAGCGGACCTCCTTGCCCTCCATGTTGCCGAGCGCGGGGTCCACGCCGGCGGCGAGGTGCAGCGGGTTCCCCGCGCCCTCCAGACCGTAGACGATGCCGGTGCCGACGAGGACGAAGATCCCCATCACCGCGAACAGCGCCCAGCCCTGCCGGATGTCGCGCACCACGTGCCCGAAGGTCAGCGCGAGGGCGAAGGGGATGGCGAGGATCGCCCAGGATTGCAGGAGGTTGGAGATGGCGTCGGGGTTCTCGAATGGGTGCGCCGAGTTCACGCCGAAGAAGCCGCCGCCGTTGGTGCCGAGTTGCTTGATGGCGATCTGGAACGCGGCCGGGCCGAGCGGGATGGTCTGCTCCCCGCCCTCCAGCGTCGCGGCCGTGACGTATTCCGCCAGCGTCTGCGGCACGCCGAGCGCGACGAGGACGATCCCGAGCACCAGCGCGAGCGGCAGCAGCAGGTAGAGCGTGATCCGCACGAAGTCGGCCCAGTAGTTCCCGAGGTCGCGCAGCCCGCCCCCCGCGAAGGCGCGGGACAGCGCCAGCGCCAGCGCGATGCCGGTGGAGGCGGAGAGGAAGTTCTGCACCGTCAGCCCCGCCATCTGGCTGAGGTAGGACAGCGCCGCCTCGCCCGAATAGGCCTGCCAGTTGGTGTTGGAGACGAAGGAGACCGCGGTGTTGAACGCGAGCCAGGACGACATGCCGTCGAAGCCCTGCGGGTTCAGCGGCAACGACCCCTGCGAGCGCAGGATCGCGAACAGCAGGAGGAACCCGACGAGGTTGGAGGCGAGCATCGCCAGCGTGTAGGCCTTCCAGCCCTGCCCGCGTGCCGGGTCCACGCCGCCGGCGGCGTAGAACAGCCGCTCGACCGGCGCGAGGAAGCGCACCGAGCCGTCGGCGATGCCCGCCACGTAGCGGCCGAGCGGGATGGCCGTCGCGGCGACGAGGGCGAGGATGAGGGCGATCTGCGCCCAGCCGTTGAGCGTCATGTCAGAGGCTTTCGGGACGCAGCAGGGCGAAGACGAGGTAGAGCAGCAGGCCGATCGCGACGATGCCGCCGAACAGGAGTTCGATCACGGGCGTCAGATCCTCTCGCAGCCCGCCGCGTAGGCGGCGAACAGGACGTAGCAGCCGAGGCCGATGGCCAGGACCAGGAGATCGAGCATGACGAGGGGTCGCCTCCGGCGACGGGAGTTGGGGCGGCGGGGATTAGGCCCGCGCCACGTAAAGCGTCCTGGTGGATTCCCGCGGCGGCCGTAAACGCCGCGTAAACGTCAGACGGGCGTCGCCCGCCACGCCTCGCCCGCGAAGCCGGCGGCGAACAGCCCACCCTTGCGCGCCGTGAGTTGCTCGAAGGTCCCGCTCTCCGCGACCTGCCCCTCGTGCAGCACCGCGATCCGGTCGGCCTCCCGGATCGTGGACAGGCGATGGGCGATGACGATCCGCGTGCAGGGCATCGCCCGCACCGCCCGCATCGTCGCGGCCTGGGTCACCGCGTCCAGCGCGCTCGTCGCCTCGTCGAGGATGAGGATGGCGGGCCGTTGCAGCAGCGCCCGCGCCAGCAGCAGCCGCTGCGCCTGCCCGCCGGACAGCACGCGCGCCGCGTCCGTCAGGTTCGTCTCCAGCCCCATCGGCATCGCCCGCACGTCGGCGCCGAGCGCGGCCCGGTCCAGCGCCGCCCACACCTCCCCGTCCGGCGCCCCGGTCAGCCCCCGCACCGCCTCCCGGATGCTCCCCGGCGGCACGCGCCCGTTCTGCAGCACCGTCGCCACCTGCCGCCGCAGCGCCCCGAGGTCCATGCCCCGGATGTCCGCGCCATCCGCGTAGATCGCCCCGCCGGCGGGCTGCTCCATCCCGAGGATGAGCCGCACGAGCGTGGACTTGCCCACCCCCGACCGCCCGGTGATCGCGAGGAACTCCCCCGGCTCCACCCGAAGATTCAGCCCACGGAACACGAAGGCCTCGTTCGGCCCGTAGCGGAAGGACAGGTTGGCGAGTTCCAGCCCCCCCGTCAGCCGCCCCGGGTCCACGCGCCCGGTGTGCGTCTCCGGGATCGAATCCATCAGCGGCTTGGCGAAGCGCAGGCTCGGCACGAGGAACCACAGCCCGAACGCCGCCTTCGCCAGCCCCATCGCCGCCCCCGTCATCATCGCGTAGGCCGAGACGAAGGTCATGACCGCGGAGAGCGGGGGAGGGGGCTCCCCCGGCTCCACCCGCCCTGCCAGCGCGATGACGAGGAACGCCGCGGCCGTGGACAGCACGACGAATCCGGCCGCGAAGGCGTCGTGCCCGTTCCCCACGCGCCGCGCCGCCGCCAGCCGCCGCCGCATCTCCGCGAAGCGCCCGGCCCACAACGCCACCGCCCGAGGTTCCGCCCCCGCCAGCCGCAGCTTCGTCACGCCGGAGACGATCTGGAACACCGTGGCGTCCGCCAGTCCGGACAGCGCCTCGCCGCTCGCGAAGACCCGCGCCTGCAACCACCCCGCGAGGTTCGCCGCGGCCAGTTGCACCACCACCATCCCCCCCGCCACCGCCGCCGCCACGGGCTGCGACAGGAGCATGAGGACGAGCGCCGTGAGGATCGTCGCGACCGACGACGCGGCCGTGAAGCCGAACCCCCGCAGCCCCGCGGCGGCCGAGACGGCGGCGGTGGCGCGCCCCGCCGTCTCGCCCACGGTCTGGCGGCTCAGCGTGCCCAGCGGCTGGCGCAGCACGCCGTCCCAGATGGCGGCGTGCCGGCCGGGGCCGGCGCGCGCCTCGATCCGCGCCCGCGCCACCGCGCCGCCGAGCTGCACGGCCCAGGCAACCGCCGCGACGAGGACGAGCGCGACGCCGAGCTGCACGAGTTCCGCCAGGTGCCCCCCGGGGATGAGGAGGGAGAAGGCGAGCCCCGTGGCGAGCGGCACCGCCCCCCCCGAGGAACGACCCGAGGAGGAGGGTGAGAAACACCGCCGCCACGTCCCCCGTCCCGCGCCGCATCCCCGCGCCGAGGAGATCGAGCAGGCCGAGTTTCTTCGGCGGCAGCGGCACGATCGGCGCCTGCGCGTCCGGCGACAGCCCGCGCGCCGTCGCCGCGTCCAGCCGCGCCCCGCCCGGCGGTTCGGGCGAGACGATGCGGTAGCCCCCGCCCTCCCGCAGCAGCGCCACCGTGTCGCCCCCCGGCCGCGTGGCGAACAGCGGCCCCAGGTCGCTCCGCCACCACCCCTCCTCGAGCCGCACCGGCCGCAGCAGCAGCCCCGACGCGGACGCCAGTTCATCGAGCGTCGAGGCCGCGTCCATGTCCGCTCGCCGCACCCGCACCGGCCGCCGCGCCCGCACCCCGAGATGCTCCGCCACCGCCCGGAACACCGGCATGAGCGGGTCGCCATCCCCGCCCTCCGCCGGCTCGGCCGCGTTGCCGAGGATGGCGGCGAAGGCCGACCGCCCCTCCGCCGCCGCCTCCTCGTCGCGCTCCACCCGCAGCCGCAGCCGGTTGATCTCGTCCGCCGCATCCAGGGCAAGCGCGGCCGGCAGGGCATCGAGGCAGGCGCGGTTGAAGGCCGCCAGCCCGTCGCGCCACGCGGGGTCCGCGAAGGCATCGGCCGGCAGCACCGGCTCGATCGTCCCGCCGCTTCCGGTCAGCCAAGCCTCCGCCGGCAGCGGGACGAGGCCGGAGAGGGGTTCCAGCCCGAGGAACAGCCACGACCCGCCGGTGACCCGCGCCCACACCGGCCCGCCCCGTGCCGCGAGGACCGCCTCCGCCGTCGGCCGCAGCGGCGCCATCCCCGGCGACAGCGCGAGATCGGCCCGCGGCCGCGGCGTGAGCGACCGCGCGAGGCCCGACGCCACCGCGCGCGCCCACAGATCCGTCGCGCGCGGCATCATCCGCGCCACCCCCCGCGTCAGCGTCGGCCCCGACAGGTCCAGCGGCGTCAGCCGCGTCCCCGCCCCGCCGACCGCCAGCAGCGTCGCCCCGAGGTCGTCCACCCCGACCCCGCACAGCAGCCCGCCCGCCGGGATCGTCCCGATGTAGTGCCGCGGCCCCTCCGTCGCCGCCCCGCGCGGCGGGCGGGTGGCGAACAGCGTCACGACCCCCGTCCCCACCACCCAGCGCGCCTCCGGGTCGTCCAGCAGCAGCGGCTCGTGCGCCGGCAGCGGGATCGGCAGCGGCGGCGGCAGCACCTTGTCCGGCGGGACGAGATCGTCGGGCACGGCCGCTAGTTCGCCGCGAGCATGGCGCGGAACGGCCCCGGCGCCGCCGCGAGCGCGTCGGGATGGCCGCGCTGCACGATTCGCCCGCGCTCCATCACGATCACCTCGTCGAGGTCGCGCACCACCGCCATGCGGTGGGCCACGAGGATCATCGTGCAGCCGCGCCGCCGCAGATTGGCCATGACGGCGGCCTCCGACCCGTTGTCGAGCGAGGCCGTCGCCTCGTCGAGGATGAGGATGGAGGGGTCGGTCACCGTGGCCCGCGTCAGTTCCAGCCGCGCCCGCTGCCCGCCCGACCAGTTGCGCCCCTCCTCCGACACCGGCCCCGCGTAGCCGCCGCGGCGCGCGAGGATGTCGCCGTGGATCAGCGCGTCCGACGCCGCCTCGACCAGCCGCTCATCCGCCAGCGTCGGGTCCCACAGCGCGATGTTGTCGCGCACAGTCCCGTCGAAGAGGTACCCGGCTTGGTCCACCACCGCGACCTCCCGCCGCAGTTCTTCCCGCGGCACGTCCTCCAGCCGGCGCCCGTCCAGCCGCACCTCCCCGGACCAGGGCCGGTGCAGCCCGGCGATGAGGAGGGCGAGGGTGGACTTGCCCGACCCCGACCCCCCGACGATGCCGAGCCGCCGCCCCGGCTCGATGGTGAGCGACAGCCCGTCGAGCAACGGCGGTTCCAGCCGCGAATGCCCGAAGGTCACGTCCCGCAGCTCCACGTGCCCCGCCATCCGCGCGGCGGGCGCACGCGACGGGGCAGCGGCGAACTCCGGCGCCACGGGATGCCGCAGCGTGTCCTCCAGCAGCGACAGGTTGGCGCCCGCATCCCCCATCTGCGCCGCGACGGACACCAGCAGCGCCACCGGCCCCATGAACCCCATCGCCAGCGCCTGGAAGGCGACGAGCCCGCCCACCGTCATCTCCCCCGCCATCATCTTCATCCCGCCGAGGACGAGGACGGCGGCGGCCGCCACGATGGCGATGAAGGCCGGCAACCCATCCAGCAGCCCGCGCCGCAGCGCGAGCCCCGCGGTGAGGTTCGCCACCCCCGCCCGCGCGCCGGCCAACTGCGCGAGCAGAAGATGCTCCGTCCCCGCCGCGCGATAGCTCTCGATCATCCGCAGCCCGCCGCGGGCGAGGCCGTCCGTCCGCAGCGCGCGCGACAGCAGCCGCCCGTTGGCGTCCGCGAGCGAGCGCGAGAGGAGGACGAGGGCGACGAGGTTCAGCACCGCCGCCCCGACCACCACGGCCGCGAGGAGGGGGTCCTGCACCGCCATCGCCGCCGCGTAGGCGAGCGCCGTGATGAGCCCGAGCAGCCCGCGCCCGACATCGCCGGAGACGAGCCGCGCCACCCGGTCGTTCAGCACCACCCCCCCCCCGAGGTCGCCGGGGTGGCGCTGCGCGAAGAACCCCACGGGCAGCCGCACGAGCCGTTCGAGGAAGGCGGCGGAGGCGCCGACGGACAGCCGCGTCTCCAGCCGCAGCAGCAGGTCGAGTTGCAGCCAGGTCAGCCCGGCCACCACCACCGAGGTCACTCCCATCCCGATCAGCAGCGGCCGGAGCCAGGAATCGAAGCGCCCCACCAGCACGTCGTCCACGAACACCTGCGAGAAGGCGGGGATCAGCAGCGCCGGGAGCGTCATCAGCACCCCCAGCCCGAGGAGGAACCCGAAGGACGCCCCGTTCCCCCGCAGCCGCCGCGCCAGTCCCGCCGCCGCGCTCGGCCGTTCCCCGCCCCGCCGGAACGCCTCGCCGGGCCGCAGCGCCAGCACCACGCCCGTGAGGTTCCGGCCGAGTTCCTCCGCCGTCACGGCGCGCGGGCCGGATGCGGGATCGTTGATCCGCGCCCCGCCCCGGCCCGCGGATTCCACCACGACGAAGTGGTTCATCCCCCAATGCGCGATGACCGGCATCGGCAGGCCGCCGAGATCGGCGGGCTCGACGCGGTAGGCCTCGACCTCCAACCCATACCCGGCCGCGGCCTTCGCCACGTTGCTCGCCCGGCTGCCGTCCCGCGACACGCCGCACGCCACCCGCAACTCCTCCAGCGGCACCCAGCGCCCGTGGTGGGCGAGAACGATGCCGAGCGCTGCGGCACCGCATTCCGAGGCCTCCATCTGGAGGAGCGTCGGCGTGCGCGCCCGCCGAGTGGTGAAGGGGCGCGCCTCGACCGTCGCGCTCACGGCGCCGTCGCCTCCGCCGACCGCGTCAGC
Organism: Roseomonas sp.; assembly: GCA_964263755.1. GTDB lineage: Bacteria > Pseudomonadota > Alphaproteobacteria > Acetobacterales > Acetobacteraceae > Roseomonas. The sequence continues at coordinate 8,732 of CAXVWQ010000188.1, forward strand.
CAACCCCGCACCGCGGGAAAGGCCAGCCCGATGAGGCGGACGGAGCGCACGGTGATCTCCGCCTCCGCCAGCGTGCCGGACTCGATCGCGAAGTCCGGCCCGGCCCCGGTGGACCAGCGCAGGCCGCTCCGGGTGGCGGGCGCGCGGTCCAGCGCCACCTCCACCTCGAACGCCGCCCCCGCCGCCGTGAAGGAGCGGACCAGCTGGTCGTTCTGCAAGGTCCGCAGCAACCCGGCGGAGGAGGCGGGGACCGCCGCCACCCGGGTGATGCGCCCGTGCAGGAACCCGTGCTCCTCCCGCCGCGTGGAGGAGGGCGACACCTCCACCGCCAGCCCGGTCGCAAGCCGCTTGCCGTCGTTCGCCGTGACGTAGACCACCGCCACCGGCGCCCCGCGTTCCCCCTCCGGATCGCGCTCCACGGTCAGCAGCGGCGTGGACCGCTGCACCACCTGCCCCGCGTTGACCTTCGACTCCACCACCACCCCGGAGAACGGCGCCAGCACCTCCCCCAGCCGCGACAGCCGGGTCCGCAGCGCCTCCGCCTGCCGCCCCGTCTCATCGACGCGCCGCACCGCCTCCAGCGTCTCCCGCTCCTGCTGCGTGCGCTTCAGCGCCTCGTCCAGCGCGAGCTGCTCCCGCTCGTTCCGCGCCGCCGCGATCTGCTCCCGCACCTGGAACACCTCGACGCGGGCGAACAACCCGCGATCCCGGTTGACGAGGTTCTGCTGGACGAGGCCACGAAGGGCGTCCTCGCGCTGGATCATCATGCCCAGCCGCTCCTCCAGCAGCCGCAGGTTGCCGGTGAGCGCATTCTCCCGCGCCACCCGGAAGGCCCGGGCCGCCGCCGATTCCCGTTCGTGGAAGGCCGCGAGTTCCCGCCGGTGCCGCACCGCATCCGCCGCCTGCCCGTCGGCCAGCGCGAGTTGCAGCCGCACCTCCGACTGATCGACCACCGCCACCGGCCGCCCGGCCTCCACGCGGTCCCCCGGCGCCGCCAGCAGCCGCTCGATCCGCCCATCCGTGTCCGCGACGATGTCCACCACGCCGCCGGCGGAAAGCAGGATCCCCCGCCCCGCCACCTTCACCGGCACGTCCACGAAGCACGCCCACACCACCCCGACCACCGCGAGGAGGAGGAGCGACCCGCCGACCGCCCAGGTCCAGGGCCGCATCACCCGCAGCGGCTCGTCGTAGCGGTCCGGCGACGCCGCCTCGGCGACGGCCTCGCGCCGGAAGAGGGGAGGTTCGGCCATGGGCTCCTCGCGAGGGTCGGTCGGTCCGTGCCGGGCGGTCCGCATCATGCCACGCCGCCGGGGCGCGGGGCCACCCGCGGGCGACGCGCCGGACGCCGGTCCGGACGCGCCGGACGCCGAAGGGGCGTTTCATCGCGTCGCCTGGTGATGCGGTCCACCTCGCGACGGTAAGCCGCGACGTCGGCCGACGACAGGATGCCGGGGCCTGTCGCCCCGATAGATGGGGGCGATGCCCCGCCCGACCGCGAACCGGCGTTTGACGCGACTTCCCCCGCCCGCCCACACTCCGCGCCAAGCAAGACGGGGCGGGAGGACAACACCGATGCGTCGCAGGACCTTGTCCCTCGCTGCCCTCGGACTCGCGATGCCCACGATCCTCCGGGCACGCAAAGCGTGGGCGCAGGAGTCGTGGCCCGTCCGCACCGTCCGCCTCGTCGTCCCCCAGGCCCCCGGCAGCCCCATCGAGATCCCGACGCGGATCGTGGCCGACCGCCTCTCCCGCCGCCTCGGCGCCAACTTCATCGTGGAGAACCGGCCGGGCGCGGGCGGCGGCATCGGCTCGAAATACGTCGCGGACGCGGCACCGGACGGCGGCACCTTCCTCGCCACCTCCGCCGGCATCGCGACGGTGCAGACCCTGCAGCCGAACCTCGGCTTCGACGCCATCCGCGACCTCGATCCCGTGTCGCTCATGTGCGACGTGCCCTCGGGCCTGCTGGTGCGCGGCGATTCCGCGCTGACCTCCGTGCCGGCGGTCCTGACCCGCGCCCGCGCCGAACCGGGCCTGCTCACCTACGCCTCCGGCGGCGTCGGCTCCGCCAACCACCTCGCGGGCGCCCTGTTCTGCGCCCTGGCGGGCGTGGAGATGACCCACGTGCCCTACCGCGGCGTGAACCCCGCGGTCGCCGCGGTCTACTCGGGCGACATCACCCTCATCTTCGGCTCCACCCTCGAACTCCTCGCCCACGTGCGGCAGGGCCGCGCCCGCCTCCTCGGCGTCACCATGCCCGCCCGCGTCCCGGCGCTGCCGGACGTCCCGGCCATCGCCGAATACGTCCCCGGCTACGCCGCCCCGAACTGGTTCCCCCTCCTCGCGCCGAAGGGCATCCCGCGCCCCCTGATGGACCGCCTCGTCGCCGAGATCGCGCTCGTGAAGGACTCCCCCGACCTCGCCGCCCGCATGGCCGACGGCGCCGCCACCGCCCGCATGGACGGCCCCGCCCCCCTGGCCGAACGGCTGGCGGAGGAGGTGCCGAAGTGGCGCGACCTCATCGCCCGCACCGGCATCCGCCCCGAATGAACGACCTCACCAACCCCGTGAAGTCCCGCCTCGCCGCGGGACAACCGGCGCTCGGCATCGCCGTCCGCACCTGCCGCTCCGCCGACATCGCCCGCGTCGCCCGCGCGAGCGGCCACGACTTCCTCTTCATCGACACGCAGCACGCGATCTTCGACCTCGAGACGATCGCCCACATCGCCGGGACCGCCCTCGCCATCGGCGTCGCCCCGATCGTCCGCGTGCGCGGCCTGGACGACCCGGACGTGGCCCTGCTGATGGATTGCGGCGTGACCGGCATCGTCTTCCCCGACATCTCGACCGTGGAGCACGCCCGCCGCGCCGTCGCCACCGTCCGCTTCCCCCCGCTCGGCCGCCGCTCCGTCGCCGGCGGCTACGTCCACTTCGACTTCCGCGGCATCCCCGTGGCCGAGGCGACGCGGCGCTTGCAGGACGCCACCCTCCTCGTCCTCATGATCGAGACGATGGAGGGCCTGAACAACGTCGAGGCGATCGCGGCGGTCCCCGGCGTGGACGTCCTCCACGTCGGCACGAACGACCTCCTGACCGACATGGGCCAGCCCGGCGCCTTCGACTCCCCCGACGCGGTCGCCGCGCAGGACCGGGTGATCGCGGCGGCCCGCGCCCACGGCATCCACGCCGGCTGCGGCGGCAACCGCGACGTGGCACGGCAAGCGGAAGCCGTGCGCCGCGGCGCCCTGTTCCTCACCACCCAGGCCGACATCGCCCTCCTCTCCGCCGCCGCCACCGCCTGGGCGAAGGGCGTGCGGGACGCCCTGGCATGATCCACGCCCCCGCCGACCGCGTCCGCGCCCAGATCGTCGCCGTGCTGACGGCCTGGGGCATGGACCCCGCCCTCATCGGGACGACGGCCGAGGTGATGGTCGAGACCGACCTCGCCGGCGTGGACAGCCACGGCGTCTCGATGCTGATGGACTACGATTCCTTCCGCCGGAAGGGAAAGCTGAACCTGCAAGCCCGCCCGCGCGTGGTGCGGGAGAACCCCGTGACCGCCCTCATCGACGCCGACGCCGGCCTCGGCCACCCCGCCTCCGTCATGGCGATGGACCTCGCCATCCGGAAGGCGAAGGCCGCCGGCCTCGCCGCCGTCGCCGTCCGCAACTCCCACCACTTCGGCGCCGCGGGCTACTACGCGGAGATGGCCGCGGCGCAGGGCCTCATCGGCCTCGTCACCTCCGCCACCCGCACCGTCGGCGTCGTCCCCGTGCGCGGGCGCGTCCCCGTCCTCGGCACCAACCCCATCGCCGTCGCCGCCCCCGCCGGCCGCAACCGCCCCTTCCGCCTGGACATGGCGACCTCCACCACCGCCGCGAACAAGGTCCGCATCTACGCCCTGCGCGGCCAGGACCTGCCGGAAGGCTGGGTGGTGGACGGCGCCGGCGCCCCGATCCGCGACGCCGCGGAGGGCTACGCCACCATCCGCGAGCGCGACGAGGGCGGCCTGACCCCCGTCGGCGGCACGGAGGAACGGGGCGGCCACAAGGGCTACGGCCTCGGCCTCGTCGCCCACATCCTCGGCGGCGTGCTGTCCGGCGCCTCGTTCTCCCCCATCCGCGTCCGCACCCAGCGCCCGGAGGACCCGGACGACCTCGGCCACTTCTTCCTCGCCCTCGACCCCGACGCCTTCCGGGACGAGGGCGCGTTCGAGGCCGACCTGGACGACGTGATGGACATCCTCCGCGCCACGCCCCCCGCCGACCCGGCCAAGCCCGTCCTCATTCCCGGTGATCCGGAGGCGGCGACGAAGGCGCGACGGCTGGCCGAGGGCATCCCGCTTCCCCCCGCACTCGTGGAAAAACTGCGCGGGGTGTGCGAGGGCTGCGGCGCCCCCTTCCTGCTGGGCTGACCAACCCCCGACCTGACGGGAGACACGACATGGACCACGTCGCACCGCGCTACGCCACGAACTGGCCGACCATCCGCGACGCGGTGAGCCCGGAGGAATGGCAGGCCCGCCTCGACCTCGCCGCCTGCTACCGCCTCGTCGACGCCTACGGGATGACCGACCTCATCTACAACCACATCACGTTGCGCATCCCCGGCACGGACCACCTGCTGATCAACCTGTACGGCCTGCTCTACAAGGAGATCACCGCGACGAGCCTCGCGAGGATCGACGTCGAGGGAAACGTCCTGTGGAAGCCCGACACGGATTACGGCATCAACAAGTCGGGCTACGTCATCCACGGCGCGATCCACAAGGCCCGCCCCGACGTGGCGGCCGTCCTCCACACCCACACCCGCGCCGGCATGGCCGTGGCCGCGATGACCTGCGGCCTGCTGCCCCTGAGCCAGACCTCCATCCGCTTCGTCGGCCACCACGGCGTGCACGACTACGAGGGCCCCGCCATCGACTTGGCCGAACGGGAACGGATCGTCGCCGACCTCGGCCCGCACGACGCCCTCATCCTCCGCAACCACGGCCTGCTGACCTGCGGCGCCACCATCCAGCAGGCCTTCAACACGATGTACCAGATGGAGATGTCCTGCCGCGCCCAGGTGGACGCGATGGCCGCCCGCACCGAACTGACCATGCCGTCGGAAGAGACGCTGGCGAAGACCGCGCACCTCTACCAGCCCGGCGTGCGCCGCCCCTACGGCGTGCTGGAATGGCACGCCATGCTGCGCCGGCTAGGGGCGGAGGGGGAAGGCTCCGGCTACCCCCCCTACTGGGTCTGACGCGCCCGCTCCCAGGCGGCCACGTGGTCGAACAGGTTCCGCACGGAGTTGGAATACGCGCCCGGGAACGGCTCGCAGGGAACGCAGGGCGTGAAGCCGTGCGTCGCCCCCTCGATGACGATGAACTCCTTGTCGGCGCTGCGGGACACCTCGAACATCCGCTCGTTGTCCCGGATGAAGGAGAAGGCGCCCATCGCCGCGAACAGCACGGGCACGCGGATGGACTGCACCGCGCACACGGTGGAGTTGTTCGTCGAGCAGTGGTCGATGTCCTCCACCGAATCCCGTGACCGCACGGCGTTGGCGGAGAGGAAGGATCGGAGGCTCAGCATCTTCGTGCCGGTGTTGAAGGCGAGGTTGCGCTCCGCGTTCGTCGGGTCCGCGACGGCGACGCTGGCGACCACCCGCCCATCCTCGATCGTGCCGTCGTTCCGCAGCAGCCGCGCCGGCCGCGCCGTGCGCATCACCTCCGGCACCGTCGGATCGGTGATCCACAGGTAGGCGGAGGCCCCCGGGCCGGACCCCTGCGGACCCCCGCGCGGGATCACCACCACGTCGTTGTCAGGATACGGGTCGCGCCCCTCACGCATCGCGGCAACACGACCGAGCGCAGTCTCGATCAACCGGTTCATGCGAGCGGACTGCGCGGCGTAGTAGGTGCGACGGAACGCCTCCTCGTAGCGCGACGCCCCGCTCCGCGCGTAGCCGTTGCGCGGGTCGAAGGGGTCGAGCGCCGGGTCCGGCGGCGCCACCGGCGGGTTGGCCTCGCTCGCCACCGAGGGGTTGAGCGCGCGCAATACCAGCACCGCATTGCCGGGATGCGCGTCCGCGAAGACGATCCCGTCGGCCGGCGGCAACCCGGCGAGGGCGTCGGTGCAGGACACCAGCTTGTCCGGCCCCCGGCAGAAGCCCGGCCCGTTCTCCGCCACCGCCTGATACAACGCCATCAACGGCCCGCCCCCGCTGTGCCCGAACAGGATCACGCGGGAGAGGCCGGGCTGCGCCCGCAGCGCCCGCACGCCCGCCGCGACGTCCAGCGGCAGCACCTCGAACGACACGCCGACCTCGTTGTTCTCGAAGCGCGAGTTCATGCACAGCACGACGAACCCTCGCCGCGACAGCTCCGTGCAGGCGGGGTGCTGGAGATAGTTGGCTGTGCGGTGCATCACCAGCACGCCGGTCCGCAGCGCGGGCCCGGCATCCGGCCGATACAGCAGCCCCTTCGCCGCGCCGAAGGCCATGT
>CAXVWQ010000189.1:0-4213 GCA_964263755.1 Roseomonas sp.
GTCCTGGTGGGTGGGAGGTCCGGAGGGAGGGCAAAGCCCTTCCTCCGGCCAACAGGCGCACCCCCCGAGAAGGTCAGGAGAAACGCACGCCGGTATGAGCGGGGCCGCGGTCGTCCGGTCCATCCCGCGTCGGTGCGGGCGCGACGCCGGGTCCGCGTGCCCGCCGGCCGGACCTATCCCGGCGGGGTGAGCATGCCGACCGTCGCGCCGGTCATGAGGGTGGCGAGGGTTCCCGCGACGAGGGCGGGGAAGCCGAGGGCGACGATGTCGGCGCGGCGTTCGGGGCACAGCGCGACGAGGCCGGACACCATGATGCCGACCGAGCCGAGGTTGGCGAAGCCGCAGAGCGCCCAGGCGAGGATGCGGCGGGAGCGGTCAGACAGCGCCGCGCCGCCCTCCTCCGCGAGGGAGAGGTAGGCGACGAACTCGTTGATCACCGTCCGCACGCCGAGGAGGCGGGCGGCGGCGCCGGCCTCCTCCGCCGGGATGCCGGTGAGCCACGCCAGCGGCCAGAACAGGGTGCCCGCGATCTCCTCCAGCGACAGTCCCGTGAGGGGGCGCAGCGCCATGTTGGCGAGGGCGACGAGGGCCACGAAGACGATCAATGCCGCCATGATGTTGAGGAGGAGGGAGAGGCCGTCGGCGGTGCCGCGGACGAGGGCCTCCATCGTGGAATCGTAGAGGCGGGGCGGGTCGGCCTCGGCGTCGCCGCTGCCGGCATCCGGCAGCATGAGGCGGGCAGCGAGGATGGCGGCGGGGGCGGAGACGAGGGAGGCCGCGAGAAGTTGGCCCGCGGCATCCGGCACGCGCGGGGCCAGGAAGGTCGCGTAGAGGACGAGGACGTTGCCGGAGATGGAGGCGAGGCCAGCGGCCATCACCACGAGCATCTCGCCCCGCGACAGGCGGGCGAACCAGCCGCGGATGAACAGCACCGCCTCGACCATCCCGACGAAGACGTTGGCCGCGACGGAGACGCCGGTGGCGCCGGACAGGCCGAAGGCGGTGCGCAGCACGCGGGACATGCCGCGGACGAGGAAGGGCAGGATGCGCCAGTGGTAGAGGACGGCGGAGAGGGCGCCGACCACCAGCACGAGCGGCAGGGCCTGGAAGAAGAGCAGGAAGCCCGCTTCCGGCCGCGCCACGTCGAAGGGGGCCGGGCCGCCGCCGAGGTAGCCGAAGACGAAGGTGGTGCCGGAGCGGGTGGCGGTGGCCAGCGCGTCCACCACGGCGCCGACCGCCCCGAGGGCGGCCCGCAGCGGCGGGACGTGCAGCATCGCGGCGGCGAGCGCGACCTGCATGAGCAGTCCCGCGATCACGACGCGCCATGGGACGGGACGGCGGAACCCGCCGGCGGCCCAGGCCAGGGCGGCGAGGCACAGCAACCCGGTGGCGGACTGAAGTTGCAGCGAATTCATGCGGCGGCAGCCCCCGGCGCGTGGACCGCACCGCGCCGCGGCCGGTAAGGTCGGGGCGCAACCGCCGTCGGGGGACGGCGTATCCACGGGGGGATCATCATGGACCGCAGGGGCTTCTTCGGCATCGCCTCGCTCGGGTTTCTCGCCGGGCTCACCGCCACGCCCGCGGTGGCCCAGGCCCCGCCGTGGCGCGCCCGGGCGCCGGCGCAGACCGCGGCGGACTGCCCTCGCTCGGCGCCCTGCACCTCGCCGCGCGGGGCGCGTTACTGGATCGGGGAGAACGGGCGGCGGCGCTACCTCCGCCGGCCCCGCGGGACGGCGCCGGCCTGACGGTCGCCTGAACCCATCTGGCCAAACGCCCCGGCCCGGACGATGGTCCCGTCCGCAACAGCGGAGACGCCCGATGATCGTGGACCTGCGGATCTACACCTGCCAGCCCAACCGCATGGCCGACTTCGTGAAGCTGTACGAGAGCGCCGCATGGCCGCTCCAGAAGAAGTATCTCGGCCGCTGCCTCGGTTGGTACACCACGGTGGAAGGCCCGCTCAACCGGGTCGTCCACCTCTGGGCCTACGACAGCCAGGCCGACCGCGAAGCACGCCGCACCGCGATGGCCGCCGACCCCGGCTGGGCGGATTACGCGAGGAAGGCCGCCGAACTCGGCGTCCTGCAGGAGATGCACAACCGCATCCTCTCGCCGACGCCCTTCTTCCGCGCCTATCAGGAGGAGGCCGGCCGGACCCTCTGACCGGCGGGCGCCGGGGCGGGCCGCGCCCGCCCCGTGCCGCTCAGCGGGTCCGTAACGCGGCGGCGATCCGTTCCAGAAGGCCCTCGCCCGTCTCCTGTGCCTCGCGCCCGCGGCGGCGCGCATCCTTCTTGGCACGCCCGAACAACGACCAGCCGGTATCCCGCGCGTCCTCGTAACGCCCCGCCGCCCGATCCCGCAGATCCTCCGCGGTCTCGGACGCGTAGCCGCGGGCGCGGTCGGCGAAGCGGCCGAGGCCCTTCCCCGCCTCCTCCGCATACTGTCCCGCGGTGCCCGCGGCGCGTCCGGCGTAGCGGGACGCCTCCTTCGCCGCGCCCTCCGCGTAGGGCCGTGCGTCCCGCGCCGCGTTCTCCGCGAAGTCCAGCGCGCGGGAGGCGATCTTCCCGATCTCCGTCAGGATGCCGCCGGAGGAGGAGTCCACGTCGCGGGCGATCTTCCGCCCCCGCTTGGCCGCGGTGCCGTAGGCGTCGCGCCCGTAGTCGTAGGCCTCGTCGAACCGGTCCTGCGCCTTCTCCAGCAGCCGTCGCGGCATCGGCTTCTCCCGCCGCAGCGTCGCCATGCCGATGGCGGCACCCGTCAGCAGCGCCGCGGCGCCGATCAGCAGCCCCGCCGTGCCGAGCGGGTTCATCTGCGCCTCCAGCAGGAACGACGTCCTGCGCGGCTCCGGCCCGGGGAGGGAGGAGGTCTCCGCCATGTCCTCCCGCGGCTCGTACAGGTTGTCGCGGCGCTCGGCGCGGCCGGGGTCGTCCGTGGTCTGCATCGTCTTTCCCATCTTCGACATGATCAGGTCCATCAGCCCCGGCGCGAGGTTGCCGGCGAGCGAGGTGGCGAGGCCGCCGCCGCCCACCGTCAGGTCGCGCACCCGCGTCTCGCAGGCATGCAGGATGGCGCGCCCGACGACGCGGGGATGGTAGGTCGGCGGCGGGTTCTTCGTGCCCCGCGCGCCCGTCAGGTTGCGGGCGTGCTCGACGTAGGGCGTGTCGATCGCCGCCGGCTTCACGAGGGTGACGGAGATCGGGTAGCCCTCCGCGGCGAACTCCATCCGGAAGGTGTCGGTGATGCCCTTCACCGCGAACTTCGTCGCGGAATAAGGGCCCTGCCACGCCATCGCCCGATCGCTCAGCACGGAGCCGACGGTGACGATGGCCCCGCCCTTGTCCCGCAGGTGCCGCGCCGCGACGAGGGTGCCGTGGACCACGCCCCAGTAGTTCACGTCGAAGACCCGCCGGTGGTCCGCCAGCGGCACGTCCTCCGTCTCCCCGTAGACCGCGGCGGCGGCGACGCTGCACCAAGAATCGAAGCCGCCGAAGGCCGCGATGGCGGTCTCGGCGATGCGCTCCACCTGCGCCATGTCCGCCACGTCCGCCACCACCGGCTGGGCGCGGCCGCCCTTGGCGCGGATCTCCGTCGCCAGCTCGTTCAGCGCCGCCTCGTTCCGCGCGGCGATCACCACCGCGGCCCCCCGGTCCGCCGCCATCCGGGCGGTCGCCAGCCCGATGCCGGAGGTGGCGCCGGTGATGACGATGACCTGTTCGGAGACGGGCTTCAGGCGGGGTGCGGGCATGGATAGGGGTCTCCGGGCAAGGGCCGGTCAGGGGTGGATGGCGGGGGCACAACGATGGAGGGGCGGGAGGGTTCCGCCCCCGGCCAGGGTCGCGTAGCGGGGCCCCATGCCGGACCATTCCCCCGGGGCGCCCCCCCAGGGCGCCGCCCTCCCGCCCGGGGCCGGCGGGCTACGCCTACGTGCCCGCGGGCAAGGCGCACCCGCTCTCCCGCGCCGCGGCGGGGGCGGTCGTGCGGCTGCCCCGCCGTGGCCCGCCCTGGATCGTCGCGGACCGCGACCCGGCGACGGTGGTGGTCGCGCGGTGGCCCGGGCGGCTGTGGCGCGTGGAGGTCTTGGAGGCGGCGGGCCCGGAGGAGCAGCGCGGCGCCGGCGGGGCGCCGCGGGCCGCGGCGGGCTACGTCCGGGCGGTCGCCAGCCCGATGCCGGAGGTGGCGCCGGTGATGACGATGACCTGTTCGGAGACGGGCT
>CAXVWQ010000190.1:0-2593 GCA_964263755.1 Roseomonas sp.
TGGTCGAACTCCTCCCAGTGGGAGGCATCGTCGCGCGCCTTCTCCATGCGCCGGGCGATCTCCTCGTCCGTGTCCTGCGCCCGCGCCCGCAGCCGCCGCTCCAGCTCGGCGATGGAAGGGGGCAGGAGGAACACCCCCACCACGTCCTCCGGCAGCGCCGCGCGCAGGAGGCGGTGGCCCTGCCAGTCCACGTCGAACAGCACGTCCCGCCCCGCTTCCAGCGCCGCCAGCACCGGCGCGCGCGGCGTGCCGTAGCGGCGGCCGTACACCGTCGCGTGTTCCAGGAAGTGGTCCGCGGCGATCATCGCCTCGAACTCATCCATCGCGTGGAAGAAGTAGTGGACCCCGTGCTCCTCCCCCGGCCGCGCCGCCCGCGTCGTCGCGGAGATGGAGAGCGACAGCTCCGCCTCGTCCCGCAGCAGCGCGCGGGACACGCTCGTCTTCCCCGCCCCCGACGGCGCGACGAGGACGAGGCAGAGCCCGCGGCGCGTGCCGCCGGATGTTCCAGCCCCGCTCATTCCACGTTCGCCGCCTGCTCGCGCAGCCGCTCCACCGCCGCCTTCAGGTCGAGCGACAGCCGCGTCAACGCCAGCGTGCCCGCCTTCGCCCCGAGGGTGTTGGATTCCCGCCCGAACTCCTGCGTGAGGAACTCCAGCCGCCGCCCCACCGGCCCGTCCTCCCGCAGCATCTCCCGCGCCGCGTCGAGGTGCGCCGCCAGCCGGTCCAACTCCTCCCGCACGTCGGACTTCGCGGCGAGCAGCGCGACCTCCGAGGCCAGCCGGTCCTCCGGCACCCGCCGCTCCCCGTCCAGCAGGGTCGCGAGCGTCGCCACCAGCCGGTCCCGGTGCGCGGCGGGTTGGTTCGCCGCCTCCGCCGCCGCGGCGTCTCGCAGCGCCGCGATCTCGTCCAGCAGCGTCGCCAGCACCGCGTGCAGCCGCGCCCCCTCCTCCGCCCGCGACCGCGCCAGCCCGTCCAGCGCCGTCGCGAACCCCGCCGCCACCGCGGCCCGGCGCGCCGCTTCCGCCGCCTCGTCCGGCGGCACGATCTCGGTCCGCAGCACCCCCGGCAAGGCCAGCACTGCCTCCGGACGGGGTGCCGCCGCCCCCGGCAGCCGCGCCGCCACCTCCGCCACGAGTGCCATCGCCCGCTCCAGCGCCGCCGGATCGAGGACGAGGGTCGGCGACCGGTCCTCCCGCTTGACGGACAGCGAGGCGGAGACGTTGCCGCGCGACAGCCGCGCCGTCGCCGCCTCCTTCAGCGGCGCCTCCAGCGCGTCGAGCCCGGGCGGCAGCCGCAGCCGCAGGTCCAGTCCGCGGCCGTTCACGGACCGCAGTTCCCAGGCGAAGGCGGAGCCGTCGGGCAAGGTCCCGGTCGCGCGCGCGAAGCCGGTCATGGAGCGGGTGGGCATGGCCCGGCTTCTGCGGCGGCCCATCCCCGACCGCAAGCCGGGTTGCCGCGGGGTCGCTCCCGCCCCTGGCGGGCGGCCCGGCGCTCCGCCAGCCTCGGGCCGATGACCGACCTCCCGCCCTGGCCCTCCGTCGCGATCACCGGGGCCTCCTCCGGCATCGGGGCCGCCCTCTCACGCGCCGTCGCCGCGCCGGGGCGGGTGCTGTGGCTCGCCGGGCGTGACGCGGCGCGGCTGGGCGTCACGGCGGCGTCATGCCGGGCGCTCGGCGCGACGGTGGAGGAGGCGACCTTCGACGTGCGGGACGCCGCGGCGGGCGAGGCCTGGGTGCGCGGGGCGGGACGGCTGGACCTGGTGATCGCCAATGCCGGGACCTCCGCGGGCTCCGGGGACGGCACGGAGTCGCCCGCGCAGGTGCGGCGGATCTTCGAGGTGAACCTCACGGGCGCGCTGAACGTGATGCTGCCGGCGCTGGAGGCCATGCGCGCGCAGCCCCCGGGCGCCGACGGGGTGCGGGGGCGGATCGCGGCGGTGTCGTCGCTCGCGGCCTTCGTCGCCTCCCCCGGGGCGCCGGCCTACGCGGCGTCGAAGGCGGCCCTGCAGCGCTGGACCGAGGCGACGGACGCGGTCGCGCGGCGGGAGGGGGTGCGACTGCACGCCGTCCTCCCCGGCTTCGTGCGCACGCCGATGACGGTCGTGAACCGCTTCCCCATGCCCTTCCTGATGGACGCGGAGGAGGCGGCGCGCCGGACCCTGCGGGGCATCGCGGCGGGGCGGACGCGGGTGGCGTACCCGTGGCCGACCTCCGCCCTGGCGCGGCTGGCGGGGGCGCTGCCGCTGCGGTGGCTCGCGCGGGCGCCGCGGAAGGGGGCGGCCCCGGACGGCGGGTGAGGCCGCCGGACCCCTCGGTTCACGCCGGCTCGAAGGGCGTGAGAAGCTCGTCTTCGAGGGCGGCGATGCGGTCCCCGGCGGAATCGCCGCGGAGCAGGGTGAGGGAGGCCAGCGTCGCGGCGCGGGTGGAGAGGGTGACCCGGATCAGCGGCCCGCCCGGACCGATGTTGAGGGTCGTGCGGGCCGGGCCGCCGGCGGGGAGGCCCGCCGTCGCCGGGGGAGCGCCGTCGCGGGTGGCGGTGACGCGGACGGCGTCGTGCCGGCCGAAGACGAGAGCGAGGCGCGCCGGGCCGGGGT
>CAXVWQ010000191.1:0-7727 GCA_964263755.1 Roseomonas sp.
CGACGTCCTGCCGATCTACGACGCGGCGATGCGTTACAAGGAGGAGGGCGTCCCCCTCGTCATCTTCGGCGGCAAGGAATACGGCACCGGCTCGTCGCGCGACTGGGCCGCGAAGGGCACGATGCTGCTCGGCGTGAAGGCCGTGATCTGCGAGTCCTTCGAGCGGATCCACCGCTCCAACCTCGTGGGCATGGGCGTGCTGCCCTGCGTGTTCAAGCCGGGCGAGGACCGCAAGACCCTCCACCTCACGGGCGAGGAGACGATCGACATCCTCGGGCTGGAGGACCTGCGCCCGCGGATGCTGATGGACCTCGTCATCCACCGCACCGACGGCTCCACGCACACCACCCAGGTGCAGTGCCGCGTGGATACGCTGGACGAGGTGGAATACTACCGCCAGGGCGGGATCCTGCACTACGTGCTGCGCTCCATGGCGGGGGTGCGCGAGGCGGCCTGAGCCGCGTCGCGACGACATGAGAAGGGGCGCGGGCCGAAGGGTCCGTGCCCCTTGTCGCGTTCGGTGCCCCGTCGACAAGGGAAGGCCGCCGCGCCCCGCCCGACTGGTCATCACCCTTCGGCCGGGCCCGGCCCAGGCCGGCGAAGCATCCCGGCGACGGCATCCCGCGCCCCCGGTGTCCCTCGTCGAGCACCTTCGCCCGTGACGCTCGCCGACCCGCCGCCTCCGCGCGCCGATAGACCTCCTCGGCGGAGTTGATCCGGCCCGCGGCCTCCAGCCCGGCCAGGAGGTCCGCGCTGGTGATCGTGATCACGCGCTCCCGGTCCTCGACGGGGACGATGAAGGCCCCGCGCAACACCCGGTCGTCCTCCGTGACGAGCACCGCGCGCTCGTCGGCGTCGAGGCGGATGCCGTAGCGGATGGCCTCGATCGCCGCCCGCTCGCCGAGGTCGCGCTCCCGGTGCAGCGGATCGGTGTCGCGGATCGTCAGGAAGTTGGTGTAGCTCGTCGTCACCACCGGAAGCACGGTCCCCGGGTGGTCCTGGACCCACGCGGCGATGCTCGCCGCGCCGAGCGCGCTGCCCCTGACCGTCGCCTCGTACAGCACGGCGTCCGGGACGTGGATCGGCACCCCGGGATAGAGCAGGTAATCGAGGCAATCGGCCACGGCGAGGGTGATGGGCGGCCCCGTATCCGGGACGATGAGTTTCGCCCTCGGGCTACCCGGCACGGGCGGCTTGGCGCGCCAGGTCCCGGATGAGCCGGACCCCCGGCGAATCCGGATCGCTGGGAAAGCGTGGAAGGGGCAGGTCCAGCGCCCACAAACCCGCCAGCATGTCCCCGAAACTCAGCTCCCGCCCGAGGCGGCGCCCGGCCTCGATGCGGCTGATCTCGCCGCGCCTCACGGCCTCGAAGACCGGCCTCGCATCGTCGTCCATCGCCGGACCTTGGCACGCGCCCGGCGGCGGGGCCATCGCCTCCGCCGTCCCCTCCCCGGCAACCCCCACCCCGCCCGCGCGTTCCGCGCCCGCAACACACACGGTGCACCGCACCCCGCATGACACGCGCCGCCCTCGTCCTGAACGAACGCGCCGGCACGCTCTCCGCCCGTCCCGAACTCAAGCCGGAGATCGTCGCCGCGCTGCGCGCCGCCGGCTTCGACCTGACGGTGATCGGGGAGGACGCCGTCGCCCACGGCCCTGCCAACCTCCCCGGCCGCATCGAGGCGGCGATCGCCACCGGCGCGCCGGTCATCCTCGTCGGCGGCGGCGACGGGACGATCCGCGCCGTCGCCGCGCTCCTTGCGGGCACGGGGCGCGCCATGGGCGTGCTGCCGCTCGGCACCCTCAACCTCCTGGCGCGCGACCTGCGGCTGCCGCTGGACCCCGTCGCCGCCGCCCGCGCCCTCGCGCGCGCCACCCCCCAGCCGATGGACGTCGGCTCCGTCAACGGCGAGACGTTCCTCTGCCAATCCGTCGTCGGCATCCCCAACGCCATCGCCCGGCTGCGCGAACGCCACCGGCGCGAGCGGAGCTGGCGGTCCCTCCTCCACGTCGTCGTCGGCGCCATCCGCACGCTGCGCCGGCGCCGCCCCTACCGGCTGACGGTGGTCGCCCCGGGTTGGCGGCGCCCGTGGCGGCTGTGGACCCGCGCGCTGTCGGTCGTGAACAACGCCTACGAGGAGGCGCCGGGGGCGATGTTCCGCCGCCCGGTCCTCGATGGCGGGCGGCTGTTCCTCTACGTCTCCCGCGGCTTCTCCGTCATCTGGTCGCTCCGCATGCTCGCGCGCATGGCGCTCGGCCGCTGGCGGCGGGATGCGGACATCGCGACGCTGACGGAACCGGCCTTCACCATCCTCTCCCGCCGCCGCCACCTGCGGGTGATGAACGACGGGGAGGTCTCGGTCCTCGCCACCCCGCTGCGCTACGAGACGCGCCCGGGCGCGCTGCTGATGCTCGTGCCCCGGCCGGAGGACGCGGCGTGACCCGCACCCTCGACCACATCTCGGACCTGCACTTCTGCGCGGTGGACCGGCGTGCGGCGGAGGCGCTGACCGCCCGCCTGAACGCCGACCCCGCCGACCTCGTCATCGTCTCCGGCGACCTGACGATGCGGGCCCGGAGCAACGAGTACCGCGCCGCCCGCGCCTTCCTCGACGCGCTGAGGGCGCCGTGGTTCGCGGTGCCGGGCAACCACGACATCACCGCCTTCTACCCGTGGGAGCGGTTCCTCAACCCCTTCGCGCGTTGGCACAAGCACATCTCGGAGGAGGCGGAGCCGGTCCACCAGGACACGGCGATCCAGGTCATCGGCCTCAACACCGTCGCGCGCGGGCACCTCACGACGCTGGACTGGGAGAACGGGCGCGTCCCTCGCTCCGGTTTGCTGCGCGCGCTGCGGCGGCTGCGACGACTGCCGGAAGGGCCGTTCCGCATCGTCGTCGCGCACCACCCCTTCCTCGCGCCGCCCGAGCGTCCGGACACGCCGGTGGTGGCCCGCGGGGAGCGCGCCCTGCGCGACCTCGCCCTCGGCGGCGTCCGCCTCGTCCTCGCGGGCCACCTCCACCGCGGCTACGACGCGGTGCATCGCGTGACGACGGAGGAGGGATCGCGCCTCACCGTCCTGCAAGCCGGGTCCGCCATCTCCACGCGGCTGCGGGGGGAGCCGAACGCCTACAACCGCATCGTGGTGGAGGACGGGCGGGCACGGTGGACGACGCACCGGTGGGAGGGGGCGGAGTGGAAGTGAGGCCGGCGGCGCGCTAGGATCACCTCATGCAACGGCTTCACTACCCCACCGCCCCTGACACCACCGTCGTCAGCGATCCGCGGATCATGGGCGGCACGCCCTGCGTCCGCGGCACCCGAATCCCCGCCGAGACCATCCTCATCGAGATCGAGGGCGGCACGCCGCGCGTCGAGATCTTCCACCACTACCCGTCCCTTCCCCTCGACGGGATCGAGGCGGTCATGGCCTGGGACAAGGCCGGCCGCCCGGCTTGAGTCGTCCGGCGTGAACGACCCTTTCCTCGTGGACGAGTGCCTCTCCCCTGAACTCGCGACCTACGCCCAGGGCCGCGGCCATCACGCGACGCACGTCATCTACCGCGGGCTCGGCGGAACCTCCGACCCGCGCCTGATGGACGTCCTGCGGGACGGCGGCTTCATCCTCGTCACGAGCAATGCCCGGGACTTCCGGCGACTCTTCGCCGTCGAGAACCTGCACAACGGCCTTGTCATCATCCTGCCCGGCCGGGCGAAGGCGCCGGCGCAGATCGGCCTGTTCGCGCGGGTTCTCGACGCCATCGAACCCCTGCCGGACCTGATCAACCGAATGGTCGAGGTGACGGACGACGGGACCGTCACGGTATCGGAGTGGCCTGCTCCCGCCTGAGTGGCCTCACCCCGCCGTCCAGCGCCGCACCTCCCACATCGCCCGCAACTCCGAATCCATCGCCACCGCCTCGGCCCGGAACGCCTCCCCGAACACCGGGCGCAGCGGCATCGCCAGCCGCTCCGCCTCCGCCACGAAGGCGGGGTCGGCGACCACGCTCCGCAGGGCGGCGATCAGGCGCTCCGCGATCTCCGCCGGCATCCCCGGCGGGCCGACGAAGCCGCGCGCGGCGCTGCCGAGCACGTCGAAGCCCGCTTCCCGGTAGGTCGGCAGGCCCGGCATGTTCGCCCGGCGGGACCGCCCGGCCCCGGCGATGCCGCGCATCCGTCCTTCCCGCACGAAGGGCAGCGCCTCGCTCACGTTCATCGCGGCGATGTCCACCTGGCCGGAGAACACCTGCGGCAGCATCTGGCCGATGCCGGGGAAGGGCACGTTCGTCAGCCGGGCGCCGGTCAGCGCCTCCAGCCGGACCATCGTCAGGTGGTCGTCGCTGCCGATGCCGGTCAGGCCGTAGGTCACCCGCTCCGGTGCCGCCCGCGCGGCGGTGACGATGTCCGGCAGGGTCCGGTACGGGCTCTCCGCCCGCACGAACAGGCCGCAGGGGTCGTCCACCACGTTGGCGAGGTAGGTGAGGTCCGCGAGGCGGTAGCGCACCGTCCGCTCGATGGGGTGGGACACCAGCCCGGGCATCGTCGTGGCGCCGAGCGCGTAGCCGTCCGCCCCCGCGTTGGCCGCCGCGTCGTGCCCGAGCTGCCCGCCGGCGCCGGGACGGTTGACGATCACGAAGCGGGCCCCGGACAGCGCGCGTGACAGGAAGGGCGTCATCGCCCGCGCCATCACGTCCACCCCGCCGCCGGCGGAGAACCCGACGAACACCTCGATCGGCCGCCCCGCGGGCCACGCGGCCTGGGCGACGGCGGGGCGGGCGAGCGCCGGGAGGGCGAGGCCCGACAGGGCGAAGAGGGCGCGTCGAGGGGACACGGCGGTTCTCCCGAAGGTTCCGGGCCCGCAGCAACCCGTGTGCCATCCGCCGTGTCCTCGCGCCGCACGCCCGCGAGCCGCGCGACCTACTGCGGCGGCGCGACGCCCCGCCCCGCGCGCCACCCCAGGGCCACGGGCACCGCCGCCACGCCCATCGCCGCGGCCACGAGGAACACGCCCGCCCCGAAGGTTTCGTAGAGCGGCCCCGAGAGGAGCGTCACCGCCGCGGTCGGCGCCGTCGCGCCGAGGGCCGTCAGCAGCCCCTGCGCCGACAGCCCCTCCCCCGCCGGCCCGCGCTCGGCGATCCAGCGCATCGCCGCGAGGTGGGCGCAGCCGAAGGTCACGGCGTGCATCGCCTGCAGCCCGACCAACGCCCACAACTCGGTGGTCGCGGCCGTCCCGCACCAGCGCACGGCCACCGCCGCCGCCGCGATCAGCACGAGGGCGCGGGGCGAGACGCCGCGGAACCAGCGGCTGGCCCAGAAGAACAGGATGATCTCCGCCAGCACGCCCTCGGCCCAGAGCAGGCCGACGATCCCCGGGGAGTGGCCGGCCGCGAGCCAGTGGATGGAGCCGAAGCCGTAGTATGCGCCGTGGCTGCCCTGGAGCAGTCCACTCAGCAGCACCAGCCGCGCGAAGCCCGGCGTCCGCAGCAGGTGCAGCGGGAACACCCCGCCCCGCCGCACGGGCGCGGCGTCGTCCCGGGGCGCCGCCGGCACCCACCATGCGGCGAGGCTCGTCAGCCCGTAGGACGCGGCCAGGAGGATGGGAACGACCTCGTAGCCCGACCGCGCCGCCACCCAGCCGGACGCCAGCGCCGCGATGATGAAGGCCACCGACCCGCCGGCCCGCACCCGCCCGTAATCCAGCCCGTGGCGGCGCGCGGCGGCCACCCACAGCGCCTCGGCCAGCGGCACGGCCCCGGCGATGCCGAGGTTGAACAGGACCTGGGCCGCCAGCAGCCCCCAAAACCCGTCGGCGGCGAGGAACAGCGCCGCCCCCGCCGCCGCCAGCGCGCCGCAGGGCATCACCACCCGCCGCCCGTCGCCCAGCGCGTCGGCCATCCGCCCGAGCGGCGGGCCGGTGAGGAAGCGCACCGCGGAGCCGGCGAAGAGCACGGCGGCGACCTCCGTCGCCGTCAGGCCCCGGTCCGCGAGGAAGGGCGCGAGGAAGGGCAGCGCCACCCCCACCCCGAGGAAGGCCGCGGCCATGAGCAGCCCGTGCCGCAGCGCGATGGTGTGGGGAGGGAGCATGGTGCCGGGCCAACCTCCCCTCGCGCCCCGGCGACGGCAAGCCCCGCGGCCCCAGGCCAGGGTGCCTTGCCAAGGCGGTCCGCCGCCGCCACACCCTGCCGGAGATGAGTGACCAGATGTTCCCCGCGCGCGTGAAGGCGGTGCTCGGCCCGACCAACACGGGCAAGACGCACCTCGCGATCACGCGCATGCTCGCCCATGCCGGCGGCATCATCGGCTTCCCGCTGCGCCTCCTGGCGCGGGAGAACTACGACCGCATGGTCGCCGCCAAGGGGGAGGCGAACGTCGGGCTGATCACCGGCGAGGAGAAGATCGTCCCGCCGAACGCCCGCTGGTTCGCCTGCACGGTGGAGGCGATGCCGCTGGACCGCCGCACCGAGTTCGTGGCGGTGGACGAGATCCAGCTCTGCGCCGACGCCGACCGCGGCCACGTCTTCACCGACCGCCTCCTGCACGCCCGCGGCATGGTCGAGACGATGTTCCTCGGCGCCGAGACGATCCGCCCCCTGCTGCAACGGCTGGTGCCGCAAGCCGAGGTCGAGAGCCGTCCGCGCCTGTCGCAGCTGACCTACGCCGGCCCCGCGAAGCTCACCCGCCTCCCGCCCCGCTCCGCCGTCGTCGCCTTCTCCGCGAGCGAGGTCTACGCCATCGCCGAGGCCATCCGCCGCCGCCGCGGCGGCTGCGCCGTGGTGATGGGCCGCCTCTCCCCCCGCACCCGCAACGCCCAGGTCGCCCTCTACCAGAACCGCGAGGTGGACTTCCTCGTCGCCACCGACGCGATCGGCATGGGCCTCAACATGGACGTGGACCACGTCGCCTTCGCTTCCCTCAACAAGTTCGACGGCCACCGCCCCCGCCACCTCACCACCCAGGAAGCCGCCCAGATCGCCGGCCGCGCGGGCCGCGGGATGCGCGACGGCACCTTCGGCGTCACGGGCGACTGCCCGCCGCTCGCCGACGACTTCGTCCAGAAGATCGAGGGCCACCACTTCGAGCCGCTGACGACGCTCGCCTGGCGCAACTCGTCGCTCGACATGGCCTCGGTGGACGGGCTGCTCGCCTCCCTCGCGCAGCCCCCGCCCTTCGCGGGGCTCGCGCGCGGCAACGACGCGACGGACCACGTCACGCTGGAGGCCCTGTCGCGAGAGCAGGACATCCGCGCCCTCGCCGACAGCCGTTCCCGCGTCCGCCTGCTGTGGGAATCCTGCCAGATCCCGGATTACCGGAAGCTGGCCGACGATTCCCACACGCGGTTCTGCGCCCGCCTCTTCACCCACCTCGCGACGGACGGGACCATCCCCGCGGACTGGGCGCAGGGGGCGCTCGCCGGCCTCGACAACACGGAGGGCGACCTCGACACCCTCATGTCCCGGCTGTCGGGCATCCGCACCTGGACCTACGTCGCCTCCCGCGCCGACTGGCTGCGCGACGCCGCCGCGGTGCAGGAGATGGCCCGCGCCGCGGAGGACCGCGTTTCCGACGCCCTGCACGAGACGCTGACGACCCGCTTCGTGGACCGCCGCGCCGCCCACCTCATCAGGAAGCTGGACGAGGACGGCGACGACCTCCTCTCGGCGGTGACCCGCGGCGGCGAGGTGTTGGTCGAGGGCCACCCCGTCGGCCACGTCCGCGGCTTCGTCTTC
>CAXVWQ010000192.1:0-3646 GCA_964263755.1 Roseomonas sp.
CGCAGCGCCTCGTCGGATGGGGGCGGCACGGGGGTCACGCCCTCCAGCGCGGGGCCGAGGAAGGACGCGGCATCCTGGATGAGCGCGAGTTTCTCCTCCTGGCCGGAGGGGATGAAGGATGCGAGCGATACCGTGCGGGACACCTCCGGCAGCGCCTCCAGCCGCCGCGCCACCTCCCGCGCCGCCCCGGCGTCGCGCGCGAGGACGCTGATGGTGTTCGGCGTCCGGTCGGGATCGGAGGTGAGGTCGCGCAGGGTGGCGACCGATTCCACGGTGGGGCTGCGCAGGTGCAGCGGGTTGAAGTCGAACCGCACCCACGGCAGCAGCGCGGCGGAGGCGACCCCGGCGGCCGCGGCCACCCCGAGCACGCCGCCCCGGTTCCGGACGAGGAAGCCCTCCACCGGCGCGAGGGCGGGGTAGCCCGCCTCCCCTCCCCTGCCCGGGCGGGGCCGCGCCAGCACCAGCAGCGCCGGCAGCAGGGTCACGCTCAGCACGAAGGCCACCACCATCCCGATCCCCGCGATGAGGCCGAGTTCGGCGACACCGACGAAGGAGGTGGGCAGGAAGGCGAAGAACCCCGCCGCGATGGCCGCCGCCGCGAGGGCCAGCCCGCCGCCGACCCCGCGCCCGGCGGCGGCGAGGGCCGCGCGGACCTCCGGGTGCTCCTCCCGCTCCGCCAGGAAGCGGACGGTGAACTGGATGGAGAAATCGACGCCGAGCCCGACGAAGAGGGGGATGAAGGCGACGGAGATGAGGTTGAACCGCCCGGCGGCCAGCAGCCCGATCCCCGCCGTGATGACCAGCCCGAGGATCGTCGCGGCGAGGATCGCCGCGACGAGCCGCCCGGACCGCACGGCGAGCCAGAGGATGCCGATGAGCGCGAGGACCATCGCGGCGGTGACGATCTCCGCGTTCTCCGCGATCGAGGCGAACTCCTCGTCCGCGAGCGGGACGGGACCGGTGAGGCGGAGCGTGACGCCGCGCGCCGGCGTCAGGCCAAGTTCGGTCGCCGTGCGCCGGATGGCCGCCGAGGCCGCCGCGCCGGGTTGCAGCGCGCCGTAATCCAGCGCCGGCTGGACCAGCGCGATCCGGCGCGTCTCCCGCGGCCCCGGCGGCGCGCCGGTCACGACGGCGCGGGGCGAGAAGGTCGCGGGCCGGCCCGCCGCCGCGGCCTCCAGCGGCGGCGCGAGGGCCGCAGTCAGGGGCATGAGGTCGCGAAGGGTCGCGGCGCCGCCCGCCACGCCGTCCAGCGCCGTGGACAGCGCGGCCAACACCCCGCGCAGGCTCGGGTCGACCGCCAGGGGGCCGAGGAAGGGCTGGGCGCGGATCAGCCCCTCCGTGGTGCGGGCGACCTCGTCCGGCGAGAGGAACAGCAGGCCGTACCGCTCGAAGAAGGGTCCGCCATCGGGGCGCCGGACGTCGCGGAACAGGTCGCGACGGTCCCGCAAGGCGGCGACGAGGCGTGCCGCCGCCGCCTCGGCGATCTCCGGCGTGGCGCCGTCGAGGACGACGACCACGAGATCCTCCTGCCCCGGGAAGGCGGCGTCGTAGGCCTGTTCGCGCTGCCGCCAGTCCAGCTCGGTCGAGATCAGTTCGGCCGTGTCGGTCGTCATCGCGAAGTTGCGGGCCGTGTGGAGGAGGGCGGCGCCGGCGAGGAGGAGGCAGACGACGAGGACGGCCCTGGGGCGCCGGGCGCTGGCGGCGACGACCCGGCCAAGGCTTGAACGGCCGCTCAGCATGGCAGCGGGCGCGGGCCGCCGCGTCACGCGCGGGCGGGGCGTGCGGCGCTGTCCTCGCCGAGGGCCCTGAGTGCGGCTTGGGTGATCTGGGGGTGGTTGAGGCCGGCTTCGTCGTATTGGTGACGTGGGGTGTCGTGGTCGGTGAAGCTGTCGGGCAGGGTGAGCGGGCGGAAGCGCAGCCCGCCGTCGAGCAGCCCGGCATGCGCCAGGTGGTGGGCGACGAGCGACCCGAAGCCCCCGGCCGAGCCCTCCTCGACGGTGAGCAGCACCGCGTGGCTGCGCGCCAGCCGCTCGATCAGCGCGGCGTCCAGCGGCTTGGCGAAGCGCGCGTCGGCGACCGTCGTCGACAGCCCGCGGGCCGCCAGCTCGTCGGCCGCCAGCAGCGCCTCGCCCAGCCGCGTGCCGTAGGACAGGATCGCCACCGCGCCCCTGTCCCCCTTGGCCTCCCGCAGCACCCGCCCCCGCCCGACCGGCAGCGGCGTGCCGCGGGCCGGCAAGGCGACGCCGGTGCCCTCGCCGCGGGGAAAGCGCACGGCGATCGGCCCTGCGTCGTGGGCCGCCGCGGTCGCCACCATGTGCGCCAGCTCCGCCTCGTCGGCCGCGGCCATGAGCGTCATGCCGGGGATGCAGCCGAGGTAGGCCACGTCGTAGGCCCCGGCGTGCGTGGCGCCATCCGCCCCCACCAGCCCCGCCCGGTCGAGCGCGAAGCGCACCGGCAGGCCTTGGAGGGCCACGTCGTGCACCACCTGGTCGTAGGCCCGCTGCAGGAAGGTCGAGTAGATCGCCACGAACGGCACGAGCCCCTCGGTCGCCATGCCCGCGGCAAACGTCACCGCGTGCTGCTCGGCGATGCCGACGTCGAAGCACCGCCCGGGGAAGCGCTTGGCGAACAGGTCGAGCCCGGTGCCCGACGGCATGGCGGCGGTCACCGCGACGATGCGCGGGTCGGCCTCGGCCTCGGCGATGAGCGAGGTGGCGAACACCTTCGTGTAGGAGGGCGGGCCGGGCGGCGCCTTGGCCTGCTCGCCCGTGACCACGTTGAACTTGGCCACGCCGTGATACTTGTCGGCCGACGCCTCGGCCGGCGCGTAGCCGTGGCCCTTCTTGGTGACCACGTGCAGCAGGATCGGCCCCGCCTCGTCGGCGTCGCGGGCGTTGCGCAGCACCGGCAGCAGGTGCGACAGGTCGTGCCCGTCGACCGGGCCGACGTAGTAGAAGCCCAGCTCCTCGAACAGGGTGCCGCCCGTCAGGAAGCCGCGGGCATACTCGTCCGCCCGCTCGGCGGCGCGGGCCAGCGGCGCCGGGAAGCGACGGGCGACCTTGGCCATCACCTCCCGCAGCGAGAGGAACGGCCGCGACGAGATCAGCCTCGACAGGTAGGCCGACAGCGCACCGACCGGGCGGGCGATCGACATGTCGTTGTCGTTGAGGATGACGATGAGGCGCGACTTCATGGCGCCGGCGTTGTTCATCGCCTCATACGCCATGCCCGCCGAGAGCGCCCCGTCGCCGATCACCGCGACGACGTGGCGGTCGGCCGCGGGCCGCGACCCCGCCTCGCCCAGCCGCGCGTCCAGCGCCACCGCGCCCCCGACCCCCGAGGCTCCCCCCGGCCCGCCCGGCTCCGCCCCAGCGCACACCCCGCCCGGGGCCAGCAGGTCGCGCGCCACCGCCATCCCCAGCCCCGCCGAGATCGAGGTCGACGAGTGCGCCGCCCCGAACGGGTCGTATTCGCTCTCGGCGCGCCGCGTGAACCCCGACAGCCCGCCGCCCTGCCGCAAGGTCCGGATGCGGTCGCGCCGCCCGGTCAGGATCTTGTGCGGATACGCCTGGTGGCCGACGTCCCAGATCAGCCGATCCCCCGGCGTCTCGAACACCGCGTGCAGCGCCACCGTCAGCTCCACCAC